>DATDOO010000183.1:0-29405 GCA_035293245.1 Methylococcaceae bacterium | reverse complement strand
GGGGAGTTCCAGGGAGGCCGCCACCATTCTGTCCAGTGCGGTGCGGAGCTGTTCGCCGAGGGAAGGTGCCAGCCTGCCGGCAATTTGCTCGATCCATGATGCGCCGCCGGACTGCGCCTCGGCCAGATTCAGCAAGGTCCGAAAGGCTCGGTTGGCGTAAAGAATCTCGCCCCGGTCCCGCAGCGACAGCGCCGCCAGTCCCTGGGGTATCGCATCGCAAAGCATGTCGCGCAGGCGCAACGTTTCCTGTAGCGCATGGGTGGCACTGGCATCGCGGATGGTCAGAAGACGGTCGCGGGTCTCGTCAGGTATGACCGTGATGTCTATCGAGACGGGAAGGGTTCCGCTGCGTGCACCGACCGTCTGCGCCGACAGGTGTTGCCGGTTGCCCGGCGCGTTGGTCGTGGAGATCAGGTCGGCGCATCGCGCCCGGTCCCAGGGGGCGATCACATCGAGCACGCCTTCAGGCGCCCGGCCGGCTTTGTCGGTTTCGAGCAGGTGTCGGGCCGCAGCGTTGAGGAAGGTCACGCGACCCTGCGCGTCGCAACGCAAAATCGCGTCGGGCACGCAATCAAGAAGCTCCGCGGGTGCCGGGGCCGGCGGGGGAGGCTCCCGGCTCTGGGGACGCTCGGTGCCCATGGCCTTTTCCCAGCGGCTCTCGTCGATCTGGCCGAAGCGCAGCCGTTTGCGGAACAGCCATGCGGTCAGGTTGAAGATCAGGAACGCCAACGCCGCGGTTCCCAGCGCCGTCGGTGCCGCTGCGAGCAGGCGCTGGGCGGGATAGCCAGGGTCGGGAAACAACGTGAGTTGCAGGTTGTAGCGCGGATCCAGCGCCAATTCGATCGGGGGCGTCGGCGTGAGGCCGATGAGCCGCGTCTGGTTTGGCACGTCGAAGCGGATCTCCAGCAATCGGCCCGTTTTGCCGTGAATTTCGAGCCCGGCAAACAGCGGCGCCGCGGGCAGCGTGGCCAGCAAGGTCTGCAGCGGTTTTGCATTGCCCTTGCTCAGTTCCAGGCCCTGATTCACGATCTGTTGGAACTGCCGGGCCTGCCGTTCCGGTTCGCGGCGGCTGTCGAAAAGAACCCAGCAGGCGGCGAGACCCAGCGCCGCAATCAGGCCGAGCGACAGGGCTGCGTTCAGGATGAGCCAGGGGGAATGGGGTTTTGGGCGCAACATAGGGTTCACATGACCAGCAAAGAGGGTTTGGCGAGGAGCAGGATCAGGGTAACGTCGGCGCCACCCAACTGAAGTCCCAGGGCAGCCAGCAGCGGGTCCAGCACGTTGGTGGCGGCAACGCTCAGGACTTGTTGCAGGATCGGCAGCAACACCCCGGGCAGGCTGGCCAGCAGGGTCTGAATGGTGGCCTTGACCAACACCAGCACGGGGCTGTCGAGTGCGGGCAACACGTTGACCTGGATTTGCAGGCTGTCGCTGAGGGTGGCAACGGCATTGGCAATGCCGGTCGCCGGTTCCGTGCCGACCGTCCGGGTCATCTCCGGCGGAGGCGGCGAAGGTATCGGGGTTTGGCTGACGTCGAAAGTCACATCGCCGGCTGCCGGATTTTGTACCGACGCCGTGGCGGAAAGCGAGACGTTGGCGACGGTCAAGCCCAGGGCAACCACGTCCAGCGTGGGGCTGGCCTGGGTCGTGCCGCCTGCGAGATCCGCAAACTGGCCGACACCGAGCGATGCCAGACCGGGCTGGACGCCGATGGCGACATGATAAACGGGGTCGTCGACCGTGGGGCAGCGTACCGAACGCAGGTGTGCATCCGCAGCGGCGGCGTCCAGATACAGGCTCAAGTCGACCTCGGTGGTGATCAGCCCGCCCAGGGTAAGGTCCAGGGCGCTCAGGTCCAGTTGCAGCCGGAGTTGCGCAGTTCGGGTCTCGGTACGCCATTCGCCGGCGCTGTTCTTGCCGGGCGGGCCGATGGCGATCTTCGGCGGTTCCACGACGTACAGCGAGAGCCCCAGCGCCGCTAGCGGCGCGATGTTCAGATTGAAGGCGGGAATACTGACGGCGTTTTGCTTGTTGGCCAGTTGCAGGCCGGCGCTGAGCAGGTCGAATACGTTAACTTCGGCATCCAGCGCGGATTCGGGATTTGCCCCCGTCACCGCCAGGATGTCGCCGAGCGTGATCGGCGGCAGGGCGCCGACGCCAGCCATGCGCATCTGGTTGAGGGCCACGCCGGCGGTGGAGCCGGGACCGGCGGCGTCGATGAGCAGGTCGAGAAAATCGCCGACGCTGAAGGACGTGGTGAGCAACTCATTCACAGTGCCAATTCCGGCCGAGGCGTCGATCAGATCCCGCAGGCTTACCTCAGCCGCCGCGATACCCTGATAGCTCACAAGGTCGAGATTGAAGCTGCTGCCCAACAGGCCGCCGAACAGCGGGTTGAGGACCGAATTGCCGGTGGACAAGCGGGCCAGGAAGCTGCCCAGCCGAAAACCGGCCAACAGTTCCTTGTTCGCTACGGCCACGGCCTGCAGTCGCGTGTTTCCGGGGAACAGGCCGCGGGCAACCAGTGAAGTGGGAAAATCCGATGCCGCGATGACGCGTACGGCATCGGCATCGCCGGCGCTGGCCGTCGGGTCGAACTGGCGCACGCCGGAGACGGTCTGCGTTTTGCCCAGCGTCACCGCGCCGCTTTCCGCAGCAAGATCGCCGCTGTAACCGTTCTGGGCGGCGACCGCTTGGGCGGCCGCAGCCACCGCGGCGGCATCGGGACTCTCGGCGCCGCCGCAACTGGCGACGCTGGCGGCATGGATGGCACTCAGGTCGGCCACCTGTTGCAGTCTGCGTTTTTCCAGTGCCAGCCGCCCGGTGTCCACCGCCAGCGTCACGAACAGCACCGCCGACATCAGGACCAGGGCGACCGACAGACCGATCGCACCCCGCTGCGGGCTGAGTCGCCGACGGCCTGGAACAAACATCGCGGTCCCGTCAGCGTCCGGCACCGGAACCGGAGCTCATGCCGGAACCGGCCCCGCCGCCCCCGGTGAAGTCGAATTGCCGCGGAATGGGGTACTTGAAACTGTTCAGGTAACGCCGATAGCTCAGCGTCGCCACCTGGCCCGGAATGGTGTACCGGGATCCGGAAGCGGCGCCGGAACGCTGCACGAGCAACCACAGACCGGTTTCCGTATCCGCTTCCAGCAACGACGGTTGATCCGGATCGACCGTCGTGTCTGCCGCGTCTTGCGCCGTTTCGCTCAGCGCGGACAGGGGACAGGCGGCGAGGGCGACGGTCAGCAAGGCCAAGCCGAGTGGGTGCATGGTTTACTCCTGCGGGCTGGATGATGGGGTGGTGGGTGGGGCGCCGGAACCGGACGATTCGGTCAGTCGCTGCCCACGTTGCGCCAGACGCGCGAGATCCTGCGCGTTCAGGCCCCGCTGGGCGGCCAGGCGGTGTGCGTCCTCGTCGTGTTTTTCCGCCAGCATCAGCACGATCAGGTTCTCCACGGGCAGCAGGCTTTTCCGGTCGAGTTCCGCAGCCGTCAAGAACTCTTCGCGGGCCGATTGCCGCTGGCCACGCAGGAGCAGGACCATGCCCAGGTCATTGTGGCTCTCGGCATCGACGGGCCGCTCGCGGACGGCTTGCCTGAGAAAATCCTCCGCCTGCTCCAGGCGCCCCCCTTCCGCTGCCAGCAGCCCCAATCCGTGCAGGCCATAACCGGCCATGCAACCCGATGACAGGGATCGGTACAAGGATTCGGCTTCATTCGCTTGTCCGGCGTAGCGTAACGCTTCGGCGCGCAGGTAGCGGGTCTGCGGTGCGATGGTGCGCTTCTCCAACTGGTCCAGATGGGCCAGGGCAGCGTGATACTGACCTTGAGTCACCATCCGGTGCACCAGTTCGACATACATCCGTTGTTCTGCCGTGAAGCCTCCGCCGCATTCCCGATCCGCTGCGAGGGACTCCCTGTCGGCAATGGCCAGTGTCGGCGACGCTTCCGGCAAGGGTTGTTCCGGCTGCACGAACGCCGGCAGGCTGCATGCCGTCAAACCCAGCGTCATGCAGAATCCCAATGTGCCTAACCTAGCCCGCCGCATTTTTCAATCCTGCGGCAATGGCCAGAAAACCGGGCGCTGCCAGAAATACCAGGAGCGCCGGGAACAGGAACAGCATCATAACGATGGTCATCTTGCCGGAGAGTTTGGAGACTTTTTCCTTCAGGTCCGTTTGCATGCGGTCCTCGATCAGGTTCGACAGATCCGTCAGCGATTTCAGCACGCTGCCGCCCATGCGCCAAGTTTGCTCCAGGATCATCGCCAGGTCAGTGAAGGCAGGTACATCCAGTTTCCGGGAGATGCCGAGGATGGCGGCGGCGACGTCCTCGCCGGCTTCGATGCGCCGCAGCAGATAGTCCAGTTCGACGGCAATGTCCGGCAGCAACTCGCGGGTATCGACAACCAGCGAGCGCAACGCCTGCTCCACGCTCAGGCCGGTGCCCAGCAATATTCGCAGCAAGTGCACCAGCACCGGTGTCTGTTCGGCGATGCGCGCTTGCCGGGCCGCGGCCAGATAGGCGATGACGCGCTTGGGCAGCAGCCAGGCCGCGCTGCCGGCGAGGAACAGGATGCCCCAGTCCCTCCGGTCCATCGCGCCGATGAAAAACACCTGACTCGCCACGACTACCGCGACGACCGGCAGGACCGTCTGCAGTGCGAAAAATGCAGCGAGATCCGTCTTGCGTTTCCATCCCGCGCGGGCGAGAAGCAGCGCGACTTCTTCCCGGTCCGGCGTCTTGTGCCGCTGGATCAACTGATTGCCCAACCGTTCCAGCCAGGCGGCGTTTCCATCCGGCAGATTCGGGCCGGCGGTGTCGCCGAAGGCATCCGCGAAGCGGCGCTGCAGGTTCGTCTGGCCGACGTTGCCGCCGGCGCGTGCCAGCGCCCAGAGCCCCAGCGCCGCCAGCCCCACCAGTGCGGCCAGCACGGGCAGCAGCCAGGGACTGGATTGCACGAGCGGACTCATCGGATGCTGCGCATCATGCGCCACAGCAGCAGGGCGCCGGTTGCCTGCAACCCCAGCGCGGTGTAAACGATCGCCATGCCGTGGGGATGGTTCAGCAGGTAGCCGATGTAAGTCGGATTGGTGGCCAGCATATAAGCGGCCATGAGCACCGGAATGGTGCCCAGGACCCAGGCGCTCAGGCGGGTTTCGCCGGTGAGGGCGCGCAATTCGCGTTCGGCCTGCTCCCGGTGGCGGATCATGGCGATGATGTTTTCCAGCATGGCTTTGATGCTGCCGCCGTAGCGCCGGTTGATGCGCAGGGCGAGGGTGAGCAGATGCAGTTCCTTCATCCGATACAGCTCTGCCGCATTCTTCAGGGAATCCGCCACATCGCCTCCCAGGGAACTTTCCACCTTCACGCTCTCCAGCGCAGCGGACAGGGGGTGGGGACTGTCGTCGATCGCCTGCAGCAGCGCACTTTCGAAGCTGCGGCCGACGCCCATGGCGCGGATGAGCTGATCGATGAAGCCGGGAAGCTGCTGCCGCAAGGTTTCCCGGGTGGCCGCCGCCCGCCAGAGGGCGAAGGCGTATAGGGTAATGGCGAACAGTGCCGACGCGGTCAATAGTCCCCCAACGCCTTTCACCAGGAAGGAAAGCGCGCCGAGCAGCACGATGAAGCCGGCTGCCGCCAGCAGTTGAACGGGGCGCCGCGCCAGCCCGGCCCGTTGCAGCAAGCGGTAAAGCCACTGCAGCGGGGCGCTGTGGCCCTGATCGGCAGTGGGGCGCCAGCGTTCGATTTCCTCGTCCAGGCGCTGAGCCACCACGTGGTGTCGATCCGTCCGCTGTCCGAGCAGAAACAGCAGCAGCGCCGAAACCAGCATGAGCAGACCGGCCAGGGCCGCCAGCAGCACCGCGTTAAACATGGCCGCGGCTGGGCAGGAGCGGCTCGCTCCGCTCCGCCGCCCGGTTGGGGGCGAGTTTGGCCAGCATGGGGCGCAGCCGGCTGGGCGGGTCGTGGCGGAACAGGCTCTGGGTTACGTAATGGCCGTCGGCGACCTGGATGATTTCTTCGACGCTCAGCACCCGCCGCTGGCCGTCGCGCAGCCGGCCGATGTGGACGATGAGATCCAGGGAGCCGGCGATCTGTTCGCGCAAGGTGATTTCGCTGCCGCCGTAACCGGCAAACCCGGCCAGCAACTCCAGGCGGTTCAAGGCGTCGCGCGGGTTGTTGGCGTGCAGCGTCGCCATGGAGCCGTCGTGGCCGGTATTCATGGCCTGCAGCATGTCGAGCACCTCGTGGCCGCGAATCTCGCCGAGGATGATGCGGTCCGGGCGCATGCGCAAGGCGTTGCGCAACAATTCGCGGGCGGTGATCTCGCCGCCGCCTTCCAGGCTGGGCGGGCGGGTTTCCAGGCGCACCACGTGCGGATGGCCCAGGCTGAGTTCGGCGGCGTCTTCGATGGTGATCAGGCGCTCGCTGCGCCCGATGAAGCTGCTGAGCACGTTGAGCAAAGTGGTCTTGCCGGCGCCGGTGGAGCCGGCCACCAGCAGGTTGCAGCGGGCCTGCACCGCCTGGCGCAGCAGCGCCAGGGTTTCCTCGTCGAAGGTCCGGTACACGAGCAGGTCGGCGGCCGTCAAGGGTTCGCGGCGGAACTTGCGAATGGACAGGCAGGGCCCGTCGATGGCGAGGGGCGCGACGATGGCGTTGACGCGGCTGCCATCGGGAAGCCGGGCGTCCACCATGGGGCTGGCTTCGTCCACGCGACGGCCCAGCGGCGCCAGGATGCGGCGAATGACCCTGAGCAAGTGCGCGTCGTCGATGAAGCGCAATTCGGTCAGCTCCAGCTTGCCGCTGCGCTCTATGTAGACCTGGTGCGGGCCGTTGACCAGCACGTCGCTGATCCGGTCGTCGCGCAGCAGGGGATCGATGGGGCCGAAGCCGGTGAGTTCGTCGATCAGGTCCCTGACCAGCTTTTCGGTTTCCTGCTGGTTGATGGCAATGCGCCGGTCGCGGATGAACTGAACCGTCTTTTCCCGCACGATCTGCTTCAGTTGCTCGTCGCGGCCCGCTTCCGGCAAGGTGTCGATCTCATCGAGCAGATAGCGGTGCAGACTGCCCTTGACCGTATGCAGCTCATCCGCCAACTGTAGATTGGGATGGTTGCCGAGTTTCATCGCGGGTTCCCGGGGTTTGGGTGGTTAGTGCTGCAGCCAGCGCTTCACGACCGACAGGCGGCTGCGCCGCTCCGGCGTTGCAGACTCCTGAACCAACGACCGTGCCAGCTGTTCGATCGCCTGTGCGTAGCGGTCCTTGGGGGCGAATTCGAACAGGGTTTGCCCGCTGTTTTTCATGTTCAGGCGGCACAGGCCGGACGGCGGCAGGGTCATCTTGAGCGGAATGCCCAGCCGTTCGGCGATCTCCTGCGCGGAGGGCTCCATTTTGTCCAGGTAGCGGTCGACGATCAGCTCGGCGTTCTTGCCGACCTCGCTGCTTTGAAAATAGTCCATCAGCTTCTTGTTGCCGCGGCAACTGGGTACGCTCTGTTCGCAGAGCAGGAAGACCTGATCGGCGTTGGCCACGGTCAGTTGCAGAAACTGCGACTGCGGCATGCCGCCCAGGTTGGCCACGATATAAGGATAGTAGCCGCGCAGGATGTTCAGCAGCACGATCACGTCGTTGGCGGTGATGTCGGTCGACGTGGCTTCTTCGGGCATGGCCAGCAAGGCCAGGCCACTGGCGTGACGGGCGAAGGCGGTCTCGATCAGGGTTTCGTCGAAGCGGCGGGTACTGCGTACCGCGTCGACAAAAGAATAAGAGGCGCGCAAGCCCAGAAAAAGCAAGGAATCCGCTTCCGGTACGCCCAGGTCCAGCAGCAATACGTTCGACGCGGGCGCCAGGCGGCGCAGGGCCAGGGCGATGTGCAGCGCCAGGATGGCGCAGTCGGCATCGGGGCGGGCGCTGACCAGGGCGAAAATCTTGCCCGGGGAACGTTCCCGCCGCGTGGCGTACTGCACGCTTCTCCTGAGAACGTGCTGCAGCCGCTCGCGCACTTCCTCCCGGGAATAACCCATCGTGAAAAGGTCGCAGGCACCGGCACGCATGGCCGCCAGCACCAGGTTCTGTTCCAGTGCGTCAGTGAGGGCCAGCAGGGGCAACAGCGGTTTGACGGTGTGCAGTTCCTCGATCAGGGCCAGGGCCGCCGCGTCGTTTTGCTCATCCACATGGACGATTACCAGCACCGCTCTCACCGAGTCGACGATCTGCACGATCCGCTCCAGCGACGCGGAATCGGATACCACCAGATCGCCCTGGTCGCCCAGCGCGTCCTTCATTCTGCGCGTCGCCGCCTCGCTTTCGGTGACCAGCACCAATACCGGGCGCTCATCGCGGCTGGCGGTCATCGGGAAAAGCCCTCCATGCCGCCCCGTCTCCGGCTGGCGGGTTGCTGGTTGCGGAACAGGAAGTCGGCATAGTCCGGGTCGGTACTGCGGTACGCCTCTCCGGGCAACGGCGGAAGATCGGCGTCGCGGTTCAGGGGGTGGACGATGTGGGGGGTTACGACCATCAGCAGTTCCTTGTCGTCCTTCTGGAAGCGCTTGGAACGGAAAAATGCGCCGATGTAAGGCAGGTCGCCGAGCCAGGGCAACTTGTCTTCGTTGGCGATGGTGGTCTGGCTGATCAGGCCACTGATGGCGAAGCTCTCCCCGTCGCCCAGTTCGATGGTGGTATCGGTGCGGCGCACTTTCAGCGCGGGCACCCGGGTGCCGGCGGTCTGCACCCCGGCGGAGAAGTCCAGTTCGCTGACTTCCGGCGCAACCTTCAAGGCGATGCGATCCGCTTCCAGCAGGGTCGGCGTCAGCATCAGGCGTATGCCGAATTCGCGATACTGGATGCTCACCGCGCCGGAAGTGCTGCCACCCTGGGCCACGGGAATCGGAAATTCGCCGCCGGCGAGGAAGTTGGCGGTCTGGCCGTTCATGACCACGAGGCTGGGTTCGGCGAGGGTGTAGGCGTACCCGCCTTGCTCCAGCAGGCTGATGGTGCTGAGCCAGCTCTGGTTGGAATTGCCGAAGACGAGCTGGAAGGCCTGGGCAAAGGGCAGAAAGCCGCTGGCGCTTTCCAGCAAGAGGTTTCCGGCGCCGCTTTCCGCCGATTGGACGCCGGACAGCGTGCCGGGTGGAGCGATGGCGAGCGTGGTGTTGGGGGAGTTCTTGCCGAAGAAGAAGCCGGCTTCCTTGAGTCCGGTGCGGCTGATCTCGACGACCTTGATGTCGGCCTGAATCTGGCTGCCGCCGACCTCCACGCGCGTGGTGTCTCGCGGGTTGGGTTGCCCGTCGTCGGCCGGAACCCTGGAGTCGTGCTCCGCCTGCAAGCCGAACTCGCCGTCGATCAGCGCCGGGTCCACGAGCAATCGATAGTGCTGGGGCCGCGAGCGCTCGTCCGACCAGATATGCAAACTCGTTGTCCCAGGCGCCTTGCCGGTGATCAGGAGGTCCTGCGGGGTCGTCAAGGCGACGTCGGCCACCGCCGGGTCGCCGACCGCCACACGGGTGAGGGGGCCGGGAAAATGTGCCGTTTGCTGCTGGCCTTCCTCCACACGGATTTCCTGGGCGGGTTTCTGCTCCCCGGGGCGGCTCGCCGGGGGCGCGCCTTGGGTGCCGGTGCAGATCAGCAAGAGACTCAACGTCAGCCAGAGGCATTTCCGGAAGGGGCGTTCGCGGGTGATGGCGGTCATTGAAATTGGATCTGCTCTGGTTGCGAGCCATGATAGATTTGCACCATCGGGCCTTTGGGCGCCGGCAACTGCGCCGCTTCCGCCGGCGCCAGGATGTTGCCCAGGGTGACGGGGTAAGGCGGGCCTTGCCCATGCCCGTCGCCCGTCAGCGGATAGAGGGCCAAACGCAAATTGCCGGCGTTCTCCGCCAGCACCAATCGGGTGATCTTTTCCTCTTCCAGCGCGATGATCGCGGTGCCCGTGCCTTTGCGGGCCCTGCGGGCTTCCCCGCCGTCGGAGGTGGGTTTGTCGCCGGCGCGCGGCGACAGCTCTTCGCCATAGGCAAGCACACGGACCGCATGCAGGACGATGCTCGCCTGACTTTCCTTGATCCGCTGGGCGTCGGTGCGCAGATACGCCACCACGTCCACCCGGTCGCCGGGCTGGATAAACCCGCCGACGCCGATGATCTCGTCGACTTTGATCGCGATCGCCCTTTCACCCTCATGCAGCGACTGGGCGAGCGGATTTCCGCCGATCAGGTGCTGGGGGAGTATGGGGTCGCCCTGGGAAAGCTCGCTGACCAGGGTTTTTCCCACCGCGTCGTCGAGGTCTTTCAATGCATTCGGGGGCGGCTTGGCGATGTGAGCCAGACGGACATCCTTGCGGGTAATGATTTCGCTGGCATGAAAGTTCCGGCTCACGACGACCACCGGGTGCGGCGGGGGAGGGATCGCGCCGGGAGCGCCCACGACCGGAGACGGCGCGGGAACATGGGCGAGCCGCCATGCCAGGACAGCGAGCATCACGGAGCCAATCAGCATCACGACCGCAATCAGCTTAAGGAGTTGGCTGCTCATCTCGGATCAATGCGCGAAGGAAGACCATGGGTAGTGCGTGTCTTGGGTGCTGCGGGTCGGTGGATTGTAGTCGCCTGTCCGGCCATCGAACAAAGGCCGGTCCGCTCATTCCCGTCAAAGCTGTGCGTCGGCATAGACGATCAGGTTATCCGGCACGCTGGGTATATTGCCAATAACCGGGAAGGTCAGGATAGGCAGCAGTGGGTGCTGCGCGTACGGATAGGTCAGCGTGACCGTTATTCGGCTGCCGTTCAGGGCAACCTGGATCTTGTCGTAGGCGGGCGCGGTGCCGAGGATCACGTCCTTCTGCGCTGCGGGCAGCCAGGACAGGCTTTGCGCCACGGCGGCGCGGGCCAGATCGGTTACTTGGTTCTGGTAGTCCACGGGGTCGGCGTAAGCGGTGGGGTCGGCCTTGATCGCCGCCCGCGCGCCTTCTTTCGACGCCTCGGTGAGCGATTGGTCCAGGGTCATGATCACGCCGTAACTCACGATGGCGTAGAAGAGCGTGAAAAACAGGGGAAACGCCAGCAGGAACTCGATCGCGACGCTTCCGCGCTGCTTGGGGACAGGGGTTTCCGGGGTACGCGGTACGGTCATGTGTTGCGCCATGGTTGCTATGGGTTCCCGGACCCCGTGCCGCCGGCCATGACCAGTAACAGACCCGCAGCGAGAAATACCGCTTGCGGCAGGCGTCGCGTCCCGGAAAGCGGCGTCTCCTGGCGTCGGTGGGCGCCGATGGCGAGCCACAGGGCGAATGGCAGGGCCAGAAAACTGCTCAGGACGAAAACGGTCAAGAGGCTATCGAGGCCGGCGAGGAAACCGATGGCGGACATCAGCTTGATGTCCCCGGCTTCGAGCCAGCCACGCTGGAAAAGCGGGATCGGTACCACGAGCGCGCCGACTCCCGCCACCCAGGCGGAGACGGCGCTGCTGCCGAGGACACCGCTGCCGTGGATCAGAAGGTGGCCGATCCCGATCCCCATCCCGCCGATCGTCAGGACATTGGGTACCCGACGCCGGCGAATATCATAGATGGCGCAAGCGACGATCCAGCAGGCAACGATTGCATCGGTCCACGTCATGGCAACGTCCGCGGGAATGGGCTATCCGACGGCTCGGGCCGCGCTATCCCACTCCCGCCATTGCGCCGTCAGCCATTCGCGGACGTCAGCGCGTTGAGTATGGTGGTGAAAATGGTGCTGATCTGCGCGCTGATGGTGGGTACGAAGGTGGCGATAATCACCGCCACCATGGCGGCGAGCAATGCATATTCCAGTGCGCTGGCGCCGTCATCGTTGCGGACCAAACGGACGACGCATTTCTTGAAAGAGACAATGGACATATTGCTACCTCATTTAACGTAAAGCGATCGAATCGATTCAACATGTCCCTTGGCCGACAAGCCCTTCTCGTCGGCGACGATTTCCAGAGCGCCGGTGCCGGGTTCCTGCCACCGGCAGCCGCACAAGGCCTGGGGTGTCTTGGGCATAAACACCGCACACTTGCTTCGCCATGGCTTGTGTGCCGGTTCCAACGCGATGCACGCGACCTACTTCAACATCGCGCCGGCCGGCGCATCCCGGCGAGGTGTATGCGACCCGGCGCCCAGGATTCGGACTCTTCGTCGGCCGGACAAGACCATGCCAGCGACATGGGCAAAAATCATAGCAACATCCAGAAGCGTCCGCTAATCGAACGCGTGCGGATTGCGGCGTGGAGGCCTTGCGGGCGTTGTGGAGGCAGTTCCGGCCCGGACGTCCTGGCTGACCCGGATTCCGGATTTTCTAGTCTTCGCCCAGTTGGGTGAGCAGTTCAGCCTGGTGCTCGTGGATCAAGGGGTCGATGACGGGATCGAGATCGCCTTCCAGAATCGCCTGGAGCTTGTACAGGGTGAGGTTGACGCGGTGGTCGGTGAGCCGGCCTTGCGGGAAGTTGTAGGTACGGATGCGCTCGGAGCGGTCGCCGCTGCCCACTTGCAGCTTGCGCGAAGCGGCGATTTCCGCCTGCTGTTTTTCCTGCTGGGCGGAGAGGATGCGCGCTTGCAGCAGCGACATGGCGCGGGCGCGGTTCTTGTGCTGGGAGCGCTCGTCCTGGCATTCGACGACGATGCCGGTGGGCAGGTGGGTGATGCGGATGGCGGAGTCGGTGCGGTTGACGTGCTGTCCGCCCGCGCCCGACGCGCGGTAGGTGTCGACGCGCAGCTCCGCCGGATTGAGGTTCACTTCCACCTCGTCCACTTCCGGCAATACCGCCACGGTGCAGGCGGAAGTGTGGATGCGCCCCTGCGCTTCCGTCTCCGGTACGCGCTGCACGCGGTGCGCTCCGGCTTCGAATTTGAGGCGGGAATAGACATTGTCTCCGGCCAGGCGTACCACGACTTCCTTGTAGCCGCCCATCTCGCCGATGCTTTCACTGACCGCTTCCGTCCGCCAGCCGCGCAGTTCAGCATAGCGTACATACATGCGGTGCAAAACCCCCGCAAACAGGGCGGCCTCGGCGCCGCCGGTGCCGGCACGGATTTCCAGGTAGACGTTTTTGTCGTCGTCGGGATCGCGGGGCAGCAACAGGACCTCCAGCCGCCGCGTCAACTCTTCCAGGCGCACGCGGTTCCTCTCGGTTTCCTCGCGGCCCATGTCGCGCACCTCGGGGTCGGGATCGCGCAGCAAGGCATCGGCGTAGGCCAAATCGTCTTCCGTTTGCCGATACTGGCGGAAGCAGGCGACGACGGGTTCGAGCTGGGCGTATTCCTTGTTCAGGGCGCGGAAGCGGCTCTGGTCGTTTTGCGCGCCGGGTTCGGCGAGCAGGACGGTGATTTCCTCGAAGCGCTGGGCGAGGGCTTCGAGCTTGCGGAGGATGGAGTCTTTCACGGGTTGGATGGTTTGCGGAGTTTGAACAGCTCGCGCGCGGCGGCGATGAGGTCGTGGCGCTCGTTTTCCCCGGCTTGGCGGATTTGGGTGCTGGGGATGTGGAGCAGCTTGTTGGTCAAGAGGTGGGCCAAATGGTGCAAGGCATCCTCGGGTGCCGCGCCGGCGCGGAGTTCGCGCAGGGTATGCTCCAGCGCGGCGTCGCGGTGTTCTTCCGCCTGGCGGCGAAAGTCGCGGATGGTGGCGGTCGCGCCCTGGGCGCGCAACCACGCAAGAAAATGCTCGACTTCCTGGTCGATGATTTCCTCCGCCTGGCCCGCAGCTTCCTGGCGTGAGCGCAGGTTTTCCTCCACGACGGAATGCAGATCGTCCACCGTGTAGAGGTACACGTCCGGCAACTCCTCCACTTCCGGTTCGATATCGCGCGGCACGGCCAGATCGACCATGAAGATCGGCTTGTGCTTGCGGGCCTTGATGGCGCTTTCCACGCTGCCCTTGCCGAGGATGGGCAGCGGACTGGCGGTGGAGGCGACGACGATGTCGGCGTGTACGAGATGGCGGGGCACTTCCGGCAAGGAGATGGCCAGGCCGTTGAATTGAATGGCAAGTGCATGAGCCTTGTCGTAGCTGCGGTTGGCGATGAGAATGGCGCCTACGCCCTGTTCGTGCAGGTGGCGGGCGGTCAGTTCGATGGTTTCGCCGGCGCCGATGAGCAGTGCGGTCTGTTCGGACAGGTTGTCGAAAATGCGCTGCGCCAGCCGCACGGCGGCAAAAGCGACGGAAACCGGGCTCGAGCCGATGGCGGTGTCGCTGCGGACTTTCTTGGCGGTGGCGAAGGTGTGCTGGAATAGTTTGCCCAGATGCTTGCCCAGGGTGCCGGACTCGCTGGCCGTTTGGTAGGCGGTCTTCATCTGGCCCAGGATTTGCGGCTCGCCGAGAATGAGCGAGTCCAGGCCGCAGGCGACGCGGAACATGTGGCGGATGGTGCCGCTGTCCGTGTAAGTATAGAGATAAGGGGCGATTTCCTCGCGGCGCAGGTGGTGGTGGGCGCTCAGCCAATCGATGACGGCCCGCGGGCTGGAGCCTGGGGCGCCCCAATAAAGCTCCGTGCGGTTGCAGGTGGAGAGAATCGCGGCTTCTTCCGCCGGGGTCTGGCGGATCAACTCCCGCAGGGCGCTTTTCATTTGTTCGGCGGGAAAAGCGATCCGTTCGCGGACGGAAACCGGCGCGGTCGTATGGTTGATGCCGAGAGTGACGATCGCCATTTTTCGGGAATGTCCGTCTTTGAGATTATAATTTTAGGGAAAAGGCCCGGCTTATCCAAATCGCGGCCATGGCTCGGGCGATTTATTGCCGGGGCGGGAAGCCGGATTGTCCCGGCAAGTTTTTACTTGATCATGAGACCCGAATTTCAGTGAAGAATCCTATTATGGCGGTGCTGCTGGCGGTCGCCGGAATCCTGCTGACCACGGGGTGTGCGACTTCGCGCAAGGCGTTGGAGCCCAGTGTTCCTCCGCCGTTCAACGATGCGACCGCCCGGCGGGTGGACGCCCTCTTTTCCTTGCTGTCGGCGGAACTCGCCGGGCAGCGCGGGCATTTCGACGCAGCCCTGAAGGGCTATCTCGACGCTGCGCGTTCCGCTCAGGATCCGCGCATCGCCGAGCGGGCCACCCAGATCGCCCTGGCCGCAAAGCAGCCGGATTTGGCGCTTGAGGCCGCCCAACTCTGGCGTGCCCAGGATCCGGATAATACCGCGGCGCGCAAAGTGCTGCTCAGCCTCTATCTGAAAAACGGCGCGAAGGAACACGCGGTCGCCGAATTGGAAGCGTTGTTGCAATCCGGCGGCGATGTGGATGGCTTGCTGATGGATGTCGCCAGGGTTCTGGGGGCGGAACTGCCCAAGGAGGAGTCGCTCGGATTGATGGCTTATCTCGTCGAGCGTTTCCCCCAACATGCGGAAATGCATTTCGCTTACGCCGTGCTGGCGATGAATCTGGACGAAACCCGCCTGGCACTGGACGAAGTGAACAAGGCCCTGGAACTGCGGCGGAACTGGTCGCGCGCTCGGGGCTTGCAGGCGCAACTGGCGGCGCGTGCGGGCGACAGCCGGCTGGCCCGCGCCATCCTGGAGAAGGCTCTGCGCAATGAACCGGGTAACGTCCAGCTTCGCTTGATTCTGGCCGAGCAACTGATGCGTTTGAACGATTTTCGGGGTGCGGAAAGCCAGTTCCGCCGCGTGCTGCGCAAACAGCCGGATCACGAGGACGCCTCTTTCGGGCTGGCGATGGCCCTGCTGCAAGGCAAGCGCGAGGAAGCCGCACGTGCGGTTCTCCAGCCGTTGGCGGAAAACTCCCGCTGGCGCTCCCAGGCATCCTACTATCTGGGGTTGCTCGAAGTTCAGCGCAAGCGCTGGGGTGAGGCGGTCGAATGGTTCGACGCCGTGGAAGGCGGCCCTCTGGCGCTGGAGGCGCAACTCAATGCCGTGGCCGCGCTGATTGCAGCGAATCAGGATGCCGAAGCCATCGAACGGCTGCATCAGTTGCGCAAGCGTATTCCGGGCGAAGCGCTGCGTTTCTATCTCATGGAAGCGGAATTGCTGACGCGGCGGGACAATCAGGCCGGGGCCTTCGACGTGCTGAGCCAGGCGCTGGGCGAGCTGCCCGGACGTCACGAACTGCTTTACACCCGTGCACTGGTGGCGGAACGGCTGGACCGCCTGGACGTGCTCGAAGCCGACCTGACCGCCATCCTCAAGGAGAACCCGGACGATGCCAACGCGCTGAACGCGCTGGGATATACGCTGGTGGACAAGACCAGCCGCTTCCACGAGGCGCAACGTTACCTGGAGCGAGCGCTGGAACTGAAGCCGGAGGACCCGGCCATCCTCGACAGCTACGGCTGGTTGCAGTACCGCCTGGGCAACCCCCAGAGCGCAGTCTCCTATTTGCGCCGGGCTTACGAGCGCACCCATGACGCGGAAATCGCCGCCCACTTGGGGGAGGTGCTGTGGACGACCGGCCGCAAGGAAGAAGCGCGCACCATTTGGCGCAAGGCTATGCAAAAAGAACCGGAAAACGAATACATCCAGCGGGCCAGGGAACATTTCCCTGAAGCGTTCGAGTGAGGTTCGACGCGGGAAATCGCCTTTGGCGGCTGCTGGTTCCGGTGCTGACGCTGTTGCAAGGTTGCGCGACGGAGCCGCTTTCGCCTTTTGTTTCCGAACCCGTTCCGGTGCAGCGGATTGCCGCCTGGCGCCTGGAAGGACGCGTCGCCGTGCAAACCGCAGCGGAAGCCTGGAGTGCTAATCTGGTTTGGAAACACGATCCCGACACCGATCACCTGGCGCTTTCCGGTCCCATGCAGCAGCGGGCGGCCACCATTCTGGCCCGCAAGGACTTCGTGAGTTTCAGGAGCGCCGACGGCATGGACATCGTCGCCAGCGACGCCGATGCCTTACTGCGCGAGCGGGTGGGCATCGCGATTCCGCTCCGTGTACTGCGTTACTGGGTGCTTGGGGTTCCCGCTCCGGAACACGATTTCGCGCCCGATTCCTCCGCGGAGGATGCGCGGGATTTTTTACAGCTCGGCTGGACCTTGCATTACGGCGAATATCTGCCGGTGGACGAAGTGCGCCTGCCGCGCAAACTGACGGCTACGGGGGAGGGAATGAAACTGAAACTGGTGATTGACGAATGGCGGGTCGAATGACGACGGAAACGCCGGGAGCGAACGAGCAAGCCGGGCGCTGGCCTGCGCCGGGCAAACTGAACCTGACGCTGCGCATCGTCGGCCGGCGCCCTGACGGTTACCATCTTCTGCAGACGGTCTTTCAGTTCATCGATCTCTGCGATTGGCTGACCTTTCGCGTGCTGGTTACGGACGAGGTGTTGCTGCGCAACCCGCTGCCCGGTGTGCCTGCAGAGCAGGATCTGACCGTGCGTGCTGCCCGCCTTTTGCAGCAGGAGAGCGGTTGCCGGCGCGGCGTGGAAATTACCGTCGATAAGCGTTTGCCCATGGGCGGCGGTTTGGGTGGCGGCAGTTCCGACGCGGCGACCACCCTCCTGGCGTTGAACCGGCTGTGGGGACTCGGTTTTTCCAACGAGCGCCTGCAAGCACTGGGGCTGTGCTTGGGTGCGGACGTGCCGGTGTTCGTCAAGGGCGTCGGTGCCTGGGCGGAAGGGGTGGGTGAGCAGCTTACGCCGGTGGATTTGCCGGAACCGTGGTATGTGGTGCTGGTACCGGATTGCCCGGTCGCGACGGCGAAAGTTTTCGCTGCGCCTGATTTGACACGAAATAGTGAACCTATCAAAATTAACGACTTTCTGTCCGGAAACCGGATCAACGATTGCCTCCCCGTAGTGCGGGAAATGTATCCGCCCGTGCGTCGTGCGCTGGAGGATCTGGGCTGCGAGGCCGGTGAGTCCCGGCTGACGGGGACGGGGGCGTGCGTATTCGCCGAGTGTTCGTCCAAGAGCCAGGCGGAAAGCGTCGCAAGGAATTTAAGCGCGCGCTGGGATGCGCGGGTGACGCGGGGAATGAACCGCTCTCCGGCGCTGATTATGGCGCAAGGTTGAAAACCTGTTTGTAAAACGTGGCGAGCACCGCCGGATCGCGGGCGCGCAGTAGTTTTGCATGCCGGTTTTGAGAGGCGGTCGGGTTTTATATTGGGGTGTCGCCAAGCGGCAAGGCACGGGATTTTGATTCCCGCATACCCAGGTTCGAATCCTGGCACCCCAGCCAATTTGTTTTTTCGGCGCAATTGCGTAGTGGTTCAGGGGTAATGATGGCTGACGCCTCGTTCATGGTGTTTTCCGGTGGGGCGAACCGCTCATTGGCGGAGGGGATCGCCGGCCACCTCAACATGCGGTTGGGTATGGCCCGGATCGGCCGCTTCAGCGACGGCGAGCTCTTCGTCGAGATCGAGGAGAACGTGCGCGGGAGAGAAGTTTTCGTCGTGCAGCCGACGTGCGCTCCCGCCAACGAAAACCTGATGGAGTTGCTGCTCCTGATCGACGCGCTGCATCGGGCGTCCGCATCGGTCATTACCGCGGTCATGCCTTATTTCGGCTACGCGCGCCAGGACCGGCGCACCCGTTCGGCGCGGGTGCCGATCACCGCCAAACTGGTGGCGGACATGATCGCCACCGCCGGTGCGCACCGGGCGTTGACCGTGGATTTGCACGCCGATCAAATCCAGGGGTTTTTCGATATCCCGGTGGATAACGTATATGCGTCTCCGGTGTTGCTGGGCGACATCTGGCGCCAGCAGTACCGGAACCTGATCGTGGTCTCGCCGGACGTGGGCGGCGTGGTGCGCGCCAGGGCACTGGCGAAGCGCCTGGACGATGCGGACCTGGCCATCATCGACAAGCGCCGGCCGCGTCCCAACGAGGCACGGGTGATGAACATCATCGGCGATGTGGAGGGACGGTCCTGCATCCTGGTCGACGACTTGGTAGATACGGCGGGAACGCTGTGCAAGGCCGCTAAAGCCTTGAAAGAGCACGGGGCCTTGCATGTGGCGGCGTACTGCACCCATCCGGTTCTGTCCGGGAAAGCGATCGAAAACATCGACGCTTCCGTGCTGGATGAATTGGTGGTGACGGATACCATTCCGTTGCGGCCCGACGCAGCCGGGTGTTCGCGCGTCCGGCAACTCGGCATGGCGGAGATGTTGGCCGAAACGATCCGGCGTATCTCCGCCGGTGAGTCCGTCAGTTCCATGTATGTGGATTAGTGTTTGATTTTGTTACTTTTTATTGGGTGGAATGACAATGAGCGGTGAATTTGTATTCGAGGCGGAGTCTCGTACCGAAGCGGGCAAGGGCGGCGCACGCCGTTTGCGTCGCGCGAGCAAGGTTCCAGCGGTTCTTTACGGCGGCCACGGGGCTCCGGAGATGCTGCAACTGGACCACAACACGGTGCTGAAGAGTCTGGAGAACGAGGCGGTTTATTCGCACGTCCTGACCATCCGGGTCGGTGGCCGCGACGAGAGCGCCATTCTCAAGGCGCTGCAGCGTCACCCCAGCCGTCCGATGATCGCGCACATGGATTTCCAGCGGGTCAGTGCGACGGACAAGATTCGCGTCCACGTACCGCTGCATTTCATCAACGAGGCGACCTGCGTCGGCGTCAAGAAAGGCGGCGTGGTCATGCACGGCATGGTGGAAGTGGAAGTGGTCTGCTTGCCCGGGCAGTTGCCGGAGTTCATTGAGGTGGACCTGGCGAACGTCGATCTCGGCCAGGCGGTGCACCTTTCCGAGCTCGCCGTGCCGGCCGGGGTGCAGTTGCACGCGCTGATGCAGGGCGTCGAGCACGATTTGTCGGTGGCGATGGTGCAGAAGATCGGAGCCGGCGCCGAGGGCGCGGAGTAATCCCGATTTGATCAGGCTGATCGTCGGTCTGGGGAATCCGACCTCCCGCTACCATGAAACCCGGCACAACGCCGGGTTTCTTTTTTTGGATCGGCTGGCCGAAAGGGAAGGGTTGCGTTTCGCCGAGGAAAAAGCCTTTCAGGGCGTCCTGGCCGAGTGGCGCCGCAGTGAGGGCGCGGTGCGGCTTCTAAAGCCGCAGACCTACATGAACCGCAGCGGCACCGCGGTGAGGGCTGTTGCCGGTTTTTACCGCATCGGGATCGAGGAAGTCCTGGTCGTGCACGACGATCTGGATTTACCCGTCGGTGCCGTGCGGCTGAAAAAGGGTGGCGGGCACGGGGGACATAACGGCCTGCGGGACATCGTGGCGAACGCGGGCGGCGGGGATTTCTTCCGGCTCCGTCTGGGCATCGGCCATCCGGGGGAGCGGGAGCGGGTTGTTTCCTACGTTCTGGAACGATTCGGCAAGGAAGAGCGGGACCACTTCGACGCTGCCCTCGACAAAGGGATCGGAGAGTTGGCGGCCATTCTGCGCGGCGATTTCGCCGGCGCGATGAATCGGCTCAACGTCCGCGACTAATTGCCGTTCATTCTGCCGGCGAGGCGGGAATAGCGAACTGTCTCGTCATTTCGCCGGCTGAAGCTGATAGAGCTTCAGGCCGATGTTGGCTTGCTGGGTGAGATGGCGGAAGTGGCCGAAGGTTTCCTGGTCCAACGGCGCGCGGCCGACCGAGCGGTCGGCGTAGATGAGGCCGATGGGGCGGTTGTTGACGGTCAGCGGGGTAAGACAACATTCGTGCATGCCCAGGGCGGCGCGAATTTCCGAGGTGAAGAGCCGACGCCACTGCGGGTCGTCGGCGGGGCGCACCCACTGCGAGCCGCTACCTTCCATCACGGCGGTGAACAGGTTGGCGCAGGATGCGCCGGCTGGAATGCGGATCGCCGGGCGCTCCGCGCCGACGGGCCAACCGACCGACGTTTTTTCCCGGAGCTCCGTGCGCTCGCGGTTGTAGAGCGCGAACAGGGTACGATCCATCGGCAGGCCGCGCTGGATGGCTTCCAGGATGATTTCGAATAATACGTTCAGCTCGAAACGGTCGCTGAGCAGGTTGGAGATGTCCTGCTGGATTTGCGCCAGCCGCAGCCGTCGTTCTTCACCGGGCGGCGGGGCGGTTTCGCTCTCCTCGGTCAAGACCGCGCGGTGCTGGCCGGCCTGGCTGAGGTAAAGGGCGGCGTCGGTCGCGCCGAACTGGGCGGCGAGGCGCGCGGCGGCCTGCATGTTGTCCTGCACGATGGGCAGCAACTCCGTCGCGGATTTGCGCAAGCCCGCTTCCAGGGGCATCAGGCAGGCTACGGCGGCTTTCGGATCGAACTGGCCGCTTTGCGCCAGTTGTGCGAGGAGGTGGGATTTCCGGACGATCTGGACGCGCAACGGGCTTGCGCCCTTGCCGGTAAAGGTTTCTTCGATCAGTCCCTTGAATTTCCAGTTGCGCGTCAGCCAGGCGCCCAGGTCGCGCAATTCGAAGCCCAGTACGTCCCTCTCCGCCTTTTCGGCGGTCATGCCGCTCGCAACCAGTTCATCTATGCGGGCGCCGACTTGATCCTGAAAGCACCAGAAGGCGACATGGCCGATGTTGTAAAGCAGCGCGGCGAGGAAGACTTCTTCCGGCGATGGGTCGTGGGCGAGGATGGCCAGGGATTTGGCCTGCACCGCCGCGTGCAGGCAGTCGGCGATGACCCGGGCGGCGGCGGCGCGGTTTTGCGCCGACTGGATGGATTCGATGAAGGCGCAGGTCAGGGCGAGTTCCTGGATGGAATTGGCGCCGAGCAGGATGATGGCCTTGGTGAGCGTGCCGACGGATTGCCGCGCCGGATTGTAGTAAATGCTGTTGGCCAGTTTCAGCACGCGGGCGGACAGAGCGGGGTCCAGCATCACCGCCCGCGCCAGCTCCAGTGCGCCGGAAGCGTCATCGTGCACCGCGGCGCTGACGCGCTGCACGGTTCCCGAGAAGATCGGCATTTCCTTCTGGCTGAGCCATTCGCCCCAGTCCTTGAGGGTTTTGGGGTGGATAGAAGGGGGAAGGGAGTTGTCCGGTTCCGTTTCCATGCTATTCGTCACAGGGAGCGAATGCGCGTTGCCTGCTCTTCCAGCCGGGCGATGGCGGAACGCAGTTCCTCGGCCCTGGCTTTTTCCTTGTCCACCACGGCAGGCGGGGCCTTGGCGACAAAAGAGGGATCGGACAGCTTGCCTTCGATACGCGGCAGGTCTTTGGCCATGCGCTGGATTTCCTTGTCCAGGCGTGCCAGTTCCGCATCCTTGTCGATCAGGCCCGCCATGGGGATGAGCAGCTTCAGTTCGCCCACCAGGGCGATGGCGGATTCCGGCGCGCTTTCGCCTTCCTCCAGCCAGCGAATGCTCTCGGTGCGGCCCAGTTTCTCGATCAGGACGGCATTGCGCGCCAGACGCGCCCGATCATCCGCCCCGCCGCCTTGCAGCAGCACCGGCAGAGGTTTGGACGGGGCGATGTCCATTTCGCCGCGGATGCGCCGGAGTCCCAGGATGAATTCCATGGCCCAGGCCATTTCCAATTCGCCGGCGGCGTCCTGCCAGTTCGCTTCGGCGACGGGATACGGCTGGAGCATGATGGTTTCCGCCTTGGCCCCGGCCAAAGGCGCCACTCGCTGCCAGATCTCTTCCGTGATGTAGGGCATGACGGGGTGGGTCAGGCGCAGCAGGGTTTCCAGCACCTGCACCAGGGTCTGGCGGGTGCCGCGCCGCTGAGCCTCATCATCGCTTTGCAGGCTGACCTTGGCTGCTTCCAGATACCAGTCGCAGTATTCGTTCCAGGTGAACTCGTAGATGGCCTGGGCTGCCAGGTCGAAACGGTACCCGTCCAGGGCCTCCTGGGTGGCGGCGATGGCTTGCTGCAAACGCGAGCGGATCCAGCGATCCGGCAGGCTGTAGACGCACGCGCCGGTGAGGCCCGTGTCCTGGCCTTCGGTGTTCATCAGCACGTAGCGCGCCGCATTCCACAGCTTGTTGCAGAAGTTGCGGTAGCCTTCCACCCGGCCCATGTCGAACTTGATGTCGCGGCCGGTGGAGGCTAACGATGCGAAAGTGAAGCGCAACGCATCGCAGCCGTAAGCGGCGATGCCGTCCGGGAATTCCTTGCGGGTGCGCTTTTCGATCTTTTCCGCCATCTGCGGCTGCATAAGACCGGCGGTGCGTTTTTGCACCAGGTCTTCCAGGGCGATGCCGTCGATGATGTCCAGCGGGTCCAGCACATTGCCCTTGGACTTGGACATTTTCTGGCCTTCCGCATCGCGCACCAGGCCGTGCACATAAACCGTTTTGAACGGCACCTGCGGGCTGCCGTCCGGGTGTTTCATGAAGTGCAAGGTCATCATCACCATGCGCGCCACCCAGAAGAAGATGATGTCGAAGCCGGTCACCAGCACGTCGGTGGGATGGAAGGCCTTCAGCTCCGGCGTGTCGTCCGGCCAGCCCAGGGTGGAGAAAGTCCACAGGGCCGAGGAGAACCAGGTATCCAGCACGTCTTCGTCCCGGCGCAGGGTCTCTCCGGCATCCAGGCTGTACTTGGCGCGCACTTCGGCTTCCGAGCGGCCCACGTAGACCTGGCCGTGGCTGTCGTACCAGGCGGGAATGCGGTGCCCCCACCACAGTTGGCGGGAGATGCACCAGTCCTGAATGTCGCGCATCCAGGAGAAATACAGGTTCTCGTACTGCTGGGGCACGAAGCGGATGCGCCCATCCTCCACCGCTGCGATGGCCGGCCTGGCCAATTCCTTGGCGTTGACGTACCACTGGTCGGTGAGCCAGGGTTCGATGACCGCGCCGGAACGGTCGCCGCGCGGCACTTTCAGGGTGTGGGGATCGATCTTTTCCAGCAGGCCGAGATTCTCGAATTCGGCGACGATTTTTTTGCGCGCCTCGAAACGGTCCAGGCCCGCATAAGCGGCCGGGGCCTTCTCGCCGTGGGCGCCGGCATAGCCCTCGAAGGTCAGCACGGTGAATTCGGCGAGTATGCGCGCGTCCTTGTCCAGCACGTTGATCAGCGGCAGGCCGTGGCGCTTGCCCACCTCGTAGTCGTTGAAGTCGTGGGCCGGGGTGATCTTGACGCAGCCGGTGCCGAATTCCGGATCGACGTAGTCGTCGCCGACGATGGGGATTTCCCGGCCGGTGATGGGCAGCGTCACCCTCTTGCCGATCAGGTGCTGGTAGCGCTCATCGCCAGGATGCACCGCCACTGCGGTGTCGCCCAGCATGGTTTCCGGGCGGGTGGTGGCCACCACCAGGTGGCCGGAACCGTCCGCCAAGGGGTAGCGGAAGTGCCACATGAAGCCTTTTTCTTCCTCGCTCTGCACTTCCAGGTCGGAAATGGCGGTGTGCAGCTTGGGGTCCCAGTTGACCAAGCGCTTGCCGCGGTAGATCAGGCCGTCGTCGTACAGGCGCACGAAAGCTTCCTGCACGGCTTTGGACAAGCCTTCGTCCATGGTGAAGCGCTCGCGGCTCCAGTCCACCGACGAGCCCAGCCGGCGCAACTGGCGGGTGATGGTGCCGCCGGATTCGGCTTTCCACTCCCAGACCTTTTCCAGGAACTTGTCGCGGCCCAGGTCGTGGCGGGTGATGTTTTGTGCCGCCAGTTGCCGTTCCACCACCATCTGGGTGGCGATGCCGGCGTGGTCGGTGCCCACCTGCCACAGGGTGTTGCGGCCCTGCATGCGGCGGTAACGCACCAGGCAATCCATGATGGTGTTGTTGAAGCCGTGCCCCATGTGCAGGCTGCCGGTGACGTTGGGCGGCGGGATGGCGATGCAGAAGGATTCGCCCTGGCCGGATGGGGCGAAATGGCCTTGGCTTTCCCAGGTCTGGTACCAGCGTTGTTCGATGGCTTGCGGGGTGTAGGTTTTGTCCATCCGGATTTGATCGCGTCGTAAAGTGGTTAGAGGAGGCGGAAGGCTTTTTCCGCCGCCTGGAAGGTATGCGCCAGAGCCCGTTCGTCGTGGGCGGCGGAAACGAAGCCGGCCTCGTAGGCGGATGGGGCCAGATAGACGCCTTCCGCCAGCATGGCGTGAAAGAAGCGCTTGAAGCGTTCCGCGTCGCAGGCCATCACGTCATCGAACGAGGCGATGGTTGGGCGTTCCGTGAAAAACAGGCCGAACATGCCGCCGACGCGGGTGGTCAGGAAAGGCACGCCCGCCGCCTGCGCCCGCTCTTCCAGTCCTTCGCACAGGCGGCGGCAGATGTCGCCCAGCGTCTCGAAAAAGCCCGGCACGGAAACCAGTTCCAGAGTCTTCAGGCCGGCGGCCATGGCCACCGGATTGCCGGACAGGGTGCCGGCCTGATAAACAGGGCCCAGCGGGGCGATCTTGGCCATGATATCCCGCCGGCCGCCAAAGGCGCCCACCGGCATGCCGCCGCCGATGACTTTGCCCAGCGTGGTCAGGTCGGGGCGAATGCCGTACAACCCTTGCGCGCCGTCCAGCGCGACGCGGAAGCCGGTCATCACCTCGTCGAAAATCAGCAGCGCACCGGCCTGCTCGGTGACTTCGCGCAAAGTCTCCAAAAAGCCTGGCGCGGGCGGTACGCAATTCATATTGCCCGCCACCGGTTCGACGATGACGCAGGCGATTTCCTGCCACATTTTGGCGAAGCATTCCCGCACCGCCGCACTGTCGTTGTAGGGCAGGGTGATGGTGTGCTCCGCCAGCGCCGCCGGTACGCCGGGGGAGGAGGGCACGCCGAGAGTCAGCGCCCCCGAGCCGGCCTTGACCAGCAGCGAGTCGGAATGGCCGTGGTAGCAGCCTTCGAACTTGACGATCTTGTCGCGCTCGGTGAAACCGCGCGCCAGGCGGATGGCGCTCATGGTGGCCTCGGTGCCGGAGCTGACCATGCGCACCAGTTCCATGGACGGAACCAGTGCGCAGACCTTGTCCGCCATCGCCGTTTCCAGCAGCGTGGGCGCGCCGAAGCTCAAGCCTCTGGCGGCGGTCTCCTGCACCGTGCGGACGACTTCCGGGTGGGCGTGGCCCAGCACCATCGGTCCCCAGGAGCCTACGTAATCCACATAAGGTTTTCCGTCCACGTCGAAGAGATACGCGCCTTGGGCGCGGTCGAAAAACAGTGGCGAGCCACCGACGCCCTTGAAAGCGCGCACCGGGGAATTGACTCCGCCGGGAATGTGGCGCTGGGCCAGGGAGAACAGCTTGTCGTGGATGGGGACTAACGATTCCGTGGCCTGGGTCATGATTCCACTCAAAAACCGCCATTTTATCGAACACGCGTCGTTCTTGGACGGGGCTTTGTTAGAATCGGACCAATTTCCATGTTTTGGGGAACGCCTTGACGTTACGTATCGTCCGCATCGCCACCCGCAAGAGCCCACTCGCCCTGTGGCAGGCAGAGCACGTCGCCGCCCGCCTGCGCGAGGTCGAACCGGGGCTGGAAACCGAACTCGTGCAGATGGTTACCCAGGGCGACCGGATTCTCGATGCACCCTTGGCCAAGGTGGGCGGCAAGGGTTTGTTCGTGAAGGAACTGGAGCAGGGAATGCTGGAGGGGCGCGCCGACATCGCCGTGCATTCCATGAAGGACATGCCGGTGCATCTGCCCGAAGGCCTGTGCATTGCCGCGATCCTGACGCGCGAGGACCCGCGCGACGCGCTGGTTTCCAACCGCTTCCACAGCTTGGATGAACTGCCCGCCGGCGCCCGCATCGGCACCTCCAGCCTGCGGCGCCAGTGCCAGGTCAAGGCCTTGTTTCCGGAAGCGGAAATCCTGCATCTGCGCGGCAACGTCAACACCCGCCTCGCCAAGCTGGACGTCGGGGAGTACGACGCCATCCTGTTGGCGGCTGCCGGGCTGAAACGGCTGGGCTTCGGCCATCGCATCCGCGAGGAATTGCCGCTGGACAGGAGTCTGCCGGCCATCGGCCAAGGCGCCATCGGCGTCGAATGCCGCGAAGACGACGCCGAGTTGCGCGCCGTGCTGCAACGCCTGCACGATGCGGATACCGCCTGCTGCGTTGCCGCCGAACGGGCGCTGAACGAACGGCTGGAAGGCGGCTGCCAGGTGCCCATCGCCGGTCACGCCACGCTGGAACGCGGGGAATTGTATTTGCGCGGTTTGGTGGGCGCGCCGGACGGCACGCTCATTTTGCGCGGCGAACGCCGCGGTGCTGCGGAAGACGCCAAAGCGCTGGGCGTTGCGCTGGCCGAGGAACTGCTTGCCCGGGGCGCGGACCAAATCCTCCGTTCGGTATACGGCTGAAGCGATGCCCGGCGCCGCCTTGTGCGGGGTGGGCGTGCTGGTCACGCGTCCCGCGGAACAAGCGGGCGGTTTGTGCCGTCTGATCGAGGAAGCCGGCGGCACAGCCATTCCTTGCCCGCTCCTGGAAATTGTCCCCACCGCCCACGTGCCCGAAGCGCGGAAAAAATTCACGGTGTTGGAGGGAACGGACTGGCTGGTGTTCGTCAGTGCCAACGCCGTGCGTTATGCACAAACGATTTGGGATGATGGCATAATGCGAATTTCCGCGCGCCCGCGCATTGCCGCGATCGGCCGCGCCACGGCGAGGGCGCTGGACGAGGCCGGGCTTTGCGCCGACGCCGTCGCGCCGCCGCCGTTCGACAGCGAAGCGGTGCTGACGCTGGACGAATTCCGGGAGGTGGCGGGACAACGGATCCTGCTCGTTCGCGGCGAGGGCGGCAGGGAGGTGCTGGCCGATACGTTGCGCGCACGCGGTGCGCAGGTGGAGAGTGCCGAGGTGTACCGCCGCGTGGCGGCGGAAGTGGACGCCCAGGCGGTTCTGGCGCGTTGGCGGCGTACGCCGCTGCTCGCGGCCGCCGTCACCAGTCGCGAGATTCTGGAGCGCTTCGTGACCGTGTTTTCTCCCCTCATGGGGGCTGCACTGCAGGAAACACCGCTGGCGGTCATCGGCGACCGCGTGCGGCAAGCGGCGCACCAAGCAGGTTTCGGGCGTGTCGTGGCCGCCGCCGAGGCAGCGGACGCGGCCCTTTTGCAGGCCCTCGTTCGCTGCATGAATCGTTCTTCCTAACCAATATTTGGGGATAGGGCTTTGACTGAGCAGGATCAGATCGCAACATCGCCAGACTCGCAGAAGGCCGACACGCCGGCGCCCGCCAGGCCCGCCCGCCACGGCAAACCGTGGATCGGCTATTCCATACTTCTCCTGGTCGTCGGCCTGGCCGGCGGCATCGCTTTCTGGCTGTACGAGTTGCGCACCCACCAGGAAGGACTGGGTACCGAGTTGAGCAAGGAAGACCGGGAAATCGCCGAACTGAATACCCAGGTCGCCGACCTGCAAACCGGCTTCAAGACCTTGCACGGTCAGCTTGCCGCGCTGGAAACCCGCGTGACCACCCAGGACAGCCAGTTCGAGCGCTTGATCGGCGAACAGTCCCAGAGGCTGGACGGCAAGATCGACCAGACCCGTGCCGAGCTGGGCGCTTCGCTGGAGCACATCCAGCGCGTACTGGGCAAGACCCGCACCGACTGGCTGGTCGCCGATGCGGAGTTCTTGCTCGGCGCGGCCTCCCAGCGCCTTTATCTGACCGGTGACGCCAAGACCACCCTCACGGCCATGGAGGCCGCCGACGAGCGGCTGCGCGAGAGCGCCGATCCGGCCATCTTCAAGGTCCGCGAAGCGCTGGCCGCGGAAATTCATCTGCTCAAGGACTTCGCCCCCCCCGATCTCGTCGGCCTGTCCTCGCGTATCCTGGCGCTGGAGGCGAAGGTCCGCGACCTTCCCCTGCACCTTCCGCACGCCGGCACACCGGTTGAAAAAGGCGAGGAGACTCCCGAACCGACGCTCCCTTCGACCAGCCAGCAACCCACGGTCATCAACGACGCGCTGCGCGAGTTGCGCGGCTTGGTCACGGTGCGCCACACCGAAAAGCCGGTGGGGACAGTTTTGTCTCCGGAGGAGGCGGCCTTGCTGAAGGAGGTCCTGCTGCTGAAACTGGAAACCGCGCGCATGGCCCTGGTACGGGGCGACGAAACCCTTTACCGCGACAGCGTGGCGTCTTCCCGCGCCTGGCTCGCCGAGCATTTCAGCACCGACCAGGCGGCTGTGAAGGACATGGACGGCGCGCTCAAGGCCCTCGGCGAGCAAGGGCTCAAGGTGGCTTACCCGCAAATCGGCAAGGCGCTGTCCCTGTTGCGCGACGTGAGCAAGCTGCACCTGGATCAGGATAAGGCCAAACCCGCGCCGGCCCCGGCGCCGCCCGCCGCTCCTGAATCTTCCGGCCATCCGGTCGAGGCGAAGCCGTGAAACGGATCGCTTTCCGCATTCTGCTCCTCGTGCTGGTGGCGGGCGCCGTCGTCGGCGGCGCGTACGCGCTGTTCAAACAGATGGGCGATCCGGGCTACCTGATTGTCGGTTACGGCGGCTGGTCGGTGGAAACCACGCTGGTTTTTGCGCTCGTCACGCTGCTGGTCGCCTTCCTGTTGTTCTACCTGCTGGTGCGGACGTTCATTCTCACGTTGCGCCTGCCGAGAACCCTCAAGCAGCGCGGTGCGGCGAAGCGGGCGCAACGCTCGCACGATGCGCTGATCGTCGGCCTGGTGGAGTCGGCGCAAGGCAACTGGGAGC
>DATDOO010000182.1:0-21465 GCA_035293245.1 Methylococcaceae bacterium | reverse complement strand
AACTCAGCGCCGCCAACCGCGAACTGGACGCCTTCGCCTACGCCGTGTCCCACGACCTGCGCGCGCCGTTGCGGGCCATGAGCGGTTTTTCCCAGGCGCTCGCCGAGGATTACGGCGGCCAGTTGCAGGGCGAGGCCAAGCTCTACCTGGAGCAGATCGACATCGCCAGCCGCAGGATGGGCGATCTCATCGACGGCCTGCTGGCCTTGTCGCGCAGCACGCGCGGCGAACTCCGGCGCGATGCGGTGGATCTCTCCGCCCAGGCCGGACGCCTGCTGGACGAGCTTGCCTCGACGCACCCCGAAAGACAGGTGGCGGTCGAAGTGGAGGAAGGGCTTCGGGCGCGCGGCGATGCGCGCATGATCGAAGCGGCGCTGGGCAACCTGCTGTCCAACGCGTGGAAATACACCGCGCACACCGCGGCGGCCCGCATCCGCGTCTACGCCGAGCAGCGCGACGGGCGGCGCTGGTTTTGCGTCGCCGACAACGGCGCCGGGTTCGACATGGCCCATGCCGGCCGCCTGTTCCAGCCCTTCCAGCGCCTGCACCGCCAGGAGGAATTCCCCGGCATCGGCATCGGCCTGGCCACTGCGCAACGCATCGTGCACCGCCACGGCGGCGTCATCGAGGCGCGCGGCGAGCCGGGCAGGGGGGCGGTATTTTGCTTTACCTTCTCCGACATGTCCGCGACTATGGCGCGAGACGAATAGCAAAACCTGCGGAGCCCGCGATGACAGCCAAGACCATTCTGCTTGTCGAAGACAACCCCCAGGACGAAATGCTCATCCTGCGCGCCTTGCGCAAGGCCAACCTGGCCAACCGGGTGGATGTGGTCCGGGACGGCCAGCAGGCGCTCGATTACCTGTTCCGGGAGGGGGAGTTCGCCACCCGAGAAGACGCCGACCTGCCCGCCGTGGTGCTGCTCGACATCGGTCTGCCGCGCCTGTCCGGCCTGGAGGTGCTGCAGCGCCTGCGCGCCGATGCCCGCACCGCACTCCTGCCGGTCGTGATCCTGACGTCCTCGGACGAGGAACGCGATCGGCTGAAGAGTTACGAAAACGGCTGCAACAGCTTCGTTCGGAAACCGGTGGAATTCGCCGAATTCGCCGAGACCGTGGCGCATCTGGGGGTTTACTGGCTGGCGACCAACGAGCCGCCTTACTGTCGCTGAGGCGCGCATGGCCGAGACGCTGAAACTTCTGGTCATCGAGGACGATCCGGCCGATCTTCTGTTGATGGAACGGCAGTTGAGCCAGCAGGGTGTTGCGGCGACGTGCCGGCGCGTCGATGGCGCCGCGGGGCTCGCCGCCGCCCTGGAGGAAGAATGGGATCTGGTGCTGATGGATTACTGCGTGCCGGGCATGGACAGCCGGGTCGGCCTTGCCCGCATCCGGACCCGCCGGCCGGAACTGCCGGTGATCCTGGTATCCGGCAACGTGGGCGAGGAAGCGGTGGTGGATATGCTCAACGCCGGGGCGTGCGATTTCGTCCTCAAAGGTAACCTCGCCCGCCTTTGCCCGGCGATCCGCCGCGCTTTGGACGAAGTGGCCGAACGCCGCGCCCGGAGGGCCGCCGAGGAGTCCTTGCGCGAGAGCCAGGCCGCCGCCCTCGGGGAGCAGCGCCGGGCGTGTCTCGCCGCATTGAACCTGATGGAGGACGCCATCGCCGCGCGGGAACGGGGCGAGGCGGCCTATGCCGCGCTGCGGGAAAGCGAGCAGCGTTTGCGGATGGCCCAGGAAGGGGCGCACGTGGGCATCTGGGAATGGGACCTGCGCAGCGACCGGATCTACTGGTCGCCCGAGTGCGAAAGGCTTTACGGCGTCGCCCCGGGCAATGCCAGGAGCAACGACGACTGGCGCGCGCGCGTGCACCCCGACGATCTGCCCCTGATCGACGCCATGTGGGAGAGCCACATTGCGCGCAGGGAGGCGTTCGAGGTGGAATTCCGCGTGCGGCTCGATACGGGAGAGACCCGCTGGCTGGTGAGCAAGGGCCGCGCCCAGTACGACGCGGACGGCAAGCCCATCCGCCTGTCCGGCATCAACCTGGACATCACCGGGCGCAAGGAGGCCGAGGAGCGCGTGCGCCAGCTCTCCCAGGCGGTGGAACAGAGTCCGGAGAGCATCGTCATCACCGACCTCGCCGGCAACATCGAGTACGTCAACGAAGCCTTCCTGAGCGCGACCGGCTACAGCCGCGAGGACGTGACCGGCCGCAATCCGCGCGTCCTGAATTCGGGCAGGACGCCGCCCGAGACTTTCGTCGCCCTGTGGGACGCGCTCACCCACGGCCGGCTCTGGAAAGGCGAATTTCTCAACCAGCGCAAGGACGGCAGCGAATACGTGGAATTCGCCATCATTGCGCCGCTGCGCCGGCCCGACGGGCAAGTCACCCACTACGTGGCGGTCAAGGAAGACATCACCGAAAAGAAACGCCTCGCCGCGGAACTGGATGGGCACCGCCACCATCTGGAAGAACTGGTGGAGCAACGCACGCGGGAACTGGCCGAGGCGCGCGAACGGGCAGAGGCCGCCAACCGCGCCAAAAGCATTTTCCTGGCCAACATGAGCCACGAAATCCGCACTCCCCTCAATGCCATCCTCGGCCTGACCCATCTGCTGCGCCGCGACACGACCACGCCGGGACAGGTCGAGCGGCTGGCCAAGATCGACCACGCCGGACGGCACCTTTTGTCGATCATCGACGATGTCCTCGACTTTTCCAAAATCGAAGCCGGTCGTTTGCAACTGGAAAATACGGATTTCCTTCTCGCCGCGGTCCTCAACAACGTCGCTTCCATCGTCGGCGACTCGGCGCGGGACAAGGGACTCCAGGTGGTGCTCGACTACGACGAGGTTCCCCTCTGGCTGCGCGGGGATCCGACCCGGTTGCGCCAGGCGTTGCTCAACTACGCCACCAACGCGGTCAAGTTTACCGAGCGGGGATTCGTCGCCCTGCGCGCCATGCTGCTGGAAGATCATGGGGGGGAGTTGCTGGTGCGCTTCGAAGTCCGGGATACCGGCATCGGCATTGCGCCCGACGAGCTGAAACGGTTGTTTCAAGTCTTCGAGCAGGCCGACGCCGCGACCACGCGCCGATACGGCGGCACCGGCCTCGGTCTCGCCATCGCCGCGCGACTGGCCCACCTCATGGGAGGAGAAGCCGGGGCCGACAGCGCGCCGGGGGCGGGCAGCACCTTCTGGCTCACCGCCCGCTTGCAACGCGGCCACGGCGCGGCGTCCGCAGCGGCGGTCGCGGACACGGGGGACGCCGAGGCGCGCCTGAACCGGCGTCACGGGGGCGCGCGGCTCCTGCTGGTGGAAGACAACGCCAGCAACCGCGAGGTGGCTATGGAACTGTTGCAAGGAGTGGGTCTGGCGGTGGATGTGGCGGAAGACGGCGCACAGGCGCTGGAGAAAGCGCGCACCCACGGCTACGACCTGATCCTGATGGACATGCAGATGCCCGTCATGGACGGACTGGAAGCCGCCCGCGCCATCCGCGCCTTGCCGGGCCACGGCGGCACGCCCATCCTGGCCATGACGGCCAACGCCTTCGACGAGGATCGCCGCGCCTGTGCGGCGGCGGGCATGAACGACTTCATCGCCAAGCCCGTGGACGCCGGCCTGCTTTACGCCGCCCTGCTCAAATGGCTGCCGGAGGAGCGCGGTCCGCCCGGATCGGAACGGCATCCGGAGGCCGTGCCGGTGCGTCCGGTCGATGCCGGGACCGCAGCCGCTCTGGCGCAGTTGTCCGCCGTTCCCGGCCTCGACGTCGCCCGTGGCCTGGCCGTGCTGCGCGGCAAGTCGGCTGCGTATCTGAGACTGTTGCGGGAGTTCGTCGCGACGCACGCCGAAGACATGGCCCGGCTGGCCGCATGCCTGGCCGCCGGCGAACGGCTCGAAGCCCGGAGGCTGGCCCATAACCTCAAAGGCGCGGCCGCCACCCTGGGAGCCGGTCGCCTGGCGGACAAGGCGGCGTCCCTGGAGACGATCCTGCGGACCCGTGAAGACGCGGCCCTGGGCGACGGCGATCTCCGCCCGTCCATTGACGCCGTTGCCGCCGAACTGGCCGCCCTGGCCGCTGCGATGCCTCCGGCAGGCGCCGCCAGGGCGGCGGACGCGGCGCCTGTGGAAGGGAAAACCCTGGAACGAATCCTCGACGAACTCGACGCGCTGCTGGCGCACGGCGACACCGCCGCCATTGAGTTGTTCGGGGACCACGCCGCCGAGTTCCGCGCCGCTCTGGGCCAGCCCGCCGAGGAACTCGCGCGCCGCGTCGAGAACTTCGACTTCGAGGCGGCGCGGGCGATGTTGCGAACCCTGCGGCATCCGGACCAAAGACCGTCCTTACCATGAACATGGCTCCAGGCCTTGGAGTTCCCTCCGCGACTTCTACGCTGCCGAGCATCGCAGTGGGTAGCCCGGAGGTCCCGTCGACGGGCGTCCGGGGTCGGCGTCCAATCATGCGCCGTTCCCCGGACGCGCTATCGCGCCTCCGGGCTACTTGCTGCGGGGTTTGGCTCCTTCTCCCGGCGGGGGAGGGGACAAGAGCCTGTACCCTCGGCTGAAGCAGGATGAGCCTTGGCTGTCCGCCGCGTCATGCAGGTAATCGCCATGCCCGATGACTTCCAGCCCCTCGGTAGGGAGGTTGTAAAGGTATAGCCAGGCCGAGACGGTTTCGCCGCCGGCGAGCGTCACTTCCGCGACGCAGCGCACGTATTCGGCGGGTTCCGGGAAGCCGGGTCCGCACGCTTCGTATTCGTCCAGCCGCACAAAAGCCCGCTCAGGACAGGCCAGCCGCCACACCTCCCCGTGCACCACCTCGCCGGGCCGATCCGAAGGCACTGCGCCGGGGTAGTCGGCCACCCGGTACAACCGGCCCGGATAGGTCGCGTTGGCCACGAAACGGCCGTAACGCGCCAGCAGGCGGTTCATGCCTTTTTTTGCACCCCGGCGGAGGGAGCCGTAGACGAAGAGGTAGGCGGCGTTTTTCGCCATCGTTTCCCGAAACCGCCGGCGGTGCAGAGCCGCGGGCTGTCTACTTGCCTTTGATTGCGCGCAATGCGGGCAGCAATGCGGGAATATCGCCCTGGATGATGCTCCACAGAATATCGTCGTCTATACCCAGATATCCGTGAATTAGGCGGTTGCGGGTGGCAATGAGTTGCCGCCAGGGAATTGCTCCGTGCGCTTCGCGGATTTGCGAAGGAATATGCGTCGCGGCTTCGCCGAGCAATTCCAGGTTGCGGACGGTGGCGTCATAGGTCAGGCCGCCGACTTCAAACTTCGCCTGATCGAATCCTTCCGTGTAGGCCAGTACCTTTTCGGCAAAGGAAATCATGTCGTCCAGGTAGAAATCCCATTCACGCTCAGACATTCACCGCCTCCCGCTCGATGTGGGGGCGAAGTTCAGGGCGTAACGCCTTTTCGGTCACCAGATCGACGGGACACCCCAGCAGGTCTTCCAGGTAAAACTGCACCCCAAAGTATCGTTGGGAGGTGGCCGGGCCATCGAACGACACCACGACATCCACATCGCTGTCCGCGCGCGCTTCATCGCGTGCGGTGGAACCGAACAGAGCCAGCCGCACGACGCCGAATCGCTCCGCTAAGTCAGGCTTGGCGCGGGAAAGGACCTGCAATGCCTGTATCCGATTCATGGGGCCTCGATTTGGGGTTGATGAATTTGCCAAGAGGGGATTCTAGGCGGACCGCCAACCTTTCGCCATGGAAAGTCCCGGTTGCGGTCCTTGTCGCGGATGCGACAAAGGCTTTTTCCTTTCCTGTCCGGTTTGCGACAGGGACGTGCCCCATAAACCCAGTAAAAACAATGGAATGTCCCTGGCATGGACAGTGCAATGCACCCGGAGACGAATTGCGGCGGGATTTTCCGCCCGCTCATACGAGGGCGTTTCATGGCACTCCAAATCAATGAACTGTGCGTCAACTGCTGGGCCTGCGAGCCGCTGTGCCCCAACCAGGCCATCTACGAGGCCCAGCCGCATTTTCGCATCGATCCCATGAAGTGCACCGAGTGCGCGGGCGATCACGACGACCCCCAGTGCGCGGCCATCTGCCCCATCGAGGGCGCCATCGTCGACGACTTCGGGCTGGCGCTGAATCCGCCCGGCTCGCTGACCGGCATTCCGCCGGAAAAATTGAATCAGGCGCGGGCGGAGTTCAGCGCCCACTGATCCCGAAGCGCGGCAAACGAATTTCACAACCCACCAGGAGAGGCAGTCATGGCGAAAGCCACCGTTACGTTCGAAGACATCAATGTGACCGTCACCGTGCCGGCGGGCACCCGGGTCATCGAAATATCCGAAAAGGTCGGTTCCGGCATCACCTATGGCTGCCGGGAAGGCGACTGCGGCACCTGCCTCATGCAGGTCACGGACGGCTGGAACAACCTGAGCGAGCCGTCGGTGCTGGAGGACAAGATTTTGCGCGAAAATTTCGCCGGCAAGCACAATCGCCTGGCCTGCCAGGCCCAGGTTCTGGGCGGCGAGATTTCCGTCAAGCCGGCCTGAGGAGAAGAAAACCCATGGCCCTCATCACCTTCAGCAGCCCGGAATACAAGGACAAGACCGTCTATGCCATTGCCGGCAGCCACACGCAGACCATTCTCAAGCTGGCCCTGGAAAACAAGATTCCCATCCAGTTCAACTGCGCCAACGGCGAATGCGGCACCTGCCTGGTCAAGGTCAGCAGCCTGGACAAGAAAGAACGCATGGGTGGGCCGCTTAGCGACAAGGAAAAGAGCGTCCTGGTCGATTTGGGCAAACTGACCCGCGAGGAAATCGAGCGGATGGCGGTGGACGACCTGCCCACCGACTGGCGCCTGGCCTGCCAGGTGATCGTGCGCGACGAGGACATCCTGGTTGAATACTGACCTGGCCGAACCGGAGCTGGCGACCCGCGAACGCGTGTACCGCGCGCTCAAGTCGCGCGCGGCGCGGGCCGACCCGAACGCCGAATGCCTGGCCCGGGTGCTGGCGAGTTGGGCGGCGGGCGAGGGCGCCTTGCCCGCCTGCCTAGGCCTGAAGCCGGATGAATACCGCCGTTTGCTGGAGACGTTTTTTCCCGGTGCCCAACCGCCGGGAGAAGCATTCCGGCCTCCGGCGGACCCCGGCCGTTTCCCGGAGGCCGACGACCTCCTGGCGTTGCTCCTCAGCCACGCGCAAAGACCCGAGTGGCCGGAAACCCGCTGGATTGCCGCCATCCTGGTGGCGGCCTGCCTGGGCAACGACCACCTCTGGCAGGACTTGGGGCTGTGGTCGCGGGCCGATCTGAGCCTGCTCCTGGCTTACAACTTTCCTTCCCTGGCCATGCTCAATACCGGGGACATGAAATGGAAGAAGTTTTTATACAAGAAGCTGTGCGAGGCCGAAGGGATTTATGTCTGCCGGGCGCCGTCCTGCGCGGTGTGCCTCGATTACGCCGGGTGTTTCGGGAGCGAGGGCTGATCGTTCCCACGCTCCGCGTGGGAATGCGGCCGGGGACGCTCCGCGTCCCGGTTGAGAACCGTGCACCGTTCGCCGACGGGACGCAGAGCGTCCAGGGATTGCGTACCCACGCGGAGCGTGGGAACGATCATAAGTAGCCACATTTTCAGGAGCATCCGCCATGTCCGATTTCGCCGAACTCACCGCCGGTATCCGCCAAGGCCACATCGTCCCCTATCTGGGGCCCGGCGTCCTGCAAGACGTGAAAAACGCCGCCACCGGCGCGCCCATGCCGGCGGACAGCCACAGCCTGATTTTGGCCATGAACGGCGGCCAGCCCATGGCACCCAAGCTCATGTACGAATTTCCCCGCGCCGCCATGAACCTGGAACTGAAAAAAGGGCGCAGCTTCGTCACCCGCTTTCTCACCCAGACTTACGGCGAAACAAGCTGGAGCCGCGCCGCGGTGCACGACTGGCTGGCGAGCTTCAAGCCGCCTTACGCGATCGATATCAACCGCGACACCCAGTTGCAGGATTCCTATGCGGATACGCCCCACACCCTGATCGTAGGCGTCGCCCGCATCGCCGGCACGGACTACCGCTTCAGGATTTACCACTACGACGGGGCCGGCTATCGGGAGGTGGCGCAGGAAAAAGTGGACGCATCCCTGCCCATCCTGTTCAAGCCCATGGGCACGCCGCGTCCGCAGGCGAACTTCATCGCCTCGGATGCCGACTACGTGGATTACATCACCGAACTGATGGGCGGCTTCGCCATTCCGTCCTTCCTCAAGGAATACCGCAAAGGCAGGCAATATCTCTTCATCGGCGTGCCCATGACCCGCGATACGGAGCGCATGGTGCTCAGCGACATCATCCACAACGCCGCTGAGCCAAAAGGCTGGGTGTTGAATCCGGCGCCGACGGACAAGGAGCGCGCCTTTTGCCGGAAACTCGGATTGAATCTGATCGTGGCCGACATCGAGGACCTGCTGGGCGAGGACGGGGTTCCGAGCCGCACGGCGGCTTGAGGGAGTCGCTTCCCAATCGCGATTTGTCGGCGCGAAGCGGCCGTCGAGGGCGGGCGCAGGGACGCCGCCGGCGCGACCCCACACGGGGGCGGGACCGAATGCCGCCTCTCGCGCCGGAACCCGACCGCCATTGCCGCAGTCTCAAGAGCAAGATCGCGGGTTCTTTTCGGACGGCGGGAAGAACCGGATTCCGGCGACAACCGTGACGCGCGGCGGAAACGGATTTCCTGGACGCAACTGGAGGCAGCATGTCGAATCCCGCTTCATCCACGCGAAAATGGCTCAAAAAGCTCCAGGAAGACTACCGGGAGATCGTCCGGGAAAGCCCGTTCTACGAAAAACTCGCCGTGGCCGACTCCCCCAGGGATCTTCAGTGGCTGCGGCAAATGTACTACCTGTCCTGCGATTTCACCGCCGCCGTGGCCCTGCGCTACGGCCATTGCCATGACCTGCGTTTCCGCCAGGCTTTCGGCGAGCACGCCGCGGAGGAAGTGACCCATCCCCAGGATCTGGCCGCCTGGATGCGGGAATTCGGCTTTCTGGCGGCCGGCGAGGAACCGACCTCGGTGCCGCCGACCCTGGAAACCCTGGCCTACGGCGGCTATTTCATCCGCTCGGCGATCCGCGAACCCGTCGCCCACCAGATCATCGTCCTGAACCTGATGGTTGAGGGTCTGGCTTACGATTGGTTCTCAGCCATGAATCCCAAACTGGCGGAGTTGGGGCTTACCCCGAAAGGCTATTGGAAAGTCCACCAAAAAGCCGACCTGAAACACCAAATACTGGGACTGGACCTCATCCCGCCGCATGAGCCGGACTCCCCCGGCGGGAAGGCGTATGCCCGCATTGCCTGGGAAGTGGCCAGCCTGGCGCGGCAGGAACTGGACGCCTGGGCCGGAGTTCCGGCCGAACGCCGGGGCAAGCTGCCGCTGCCGGGGGAGTTGGCCCTGATTTGAGGCGGCAAAAGGGCGTGGTCTCTCCGGGCTTTCGTTATCCGCGGTTGAGCCGGGCCCGAACTCGTGGTTCGATCTGTTTGTCTTTCCGGTCTTCCCTCATCGTCCCCGCGGGCTACGCCGTGTAGGTAAATCACTTACAAGACGTGGCCAATGGACTTCATCCGCCTAAGGCGATTGCCGATACTTGGCTCTTCGGCCCTTATTCATAATGAGTTCATATCCTATGAATAAGCTGGATTTGATGGTCATGACGACCGGTCTCGATGCGCAAGGCATGCAGACGCTCTTGAGCGTGCACGATATTCTGATGACGCGGGACACGGACGAAACAATCCTGCTGAACAAGGTCTGCCAACAACTCGTCCGGTCGCATTCCTACCCGCTGGTCTGGATGGGGTGGCTCTGTGAGCACGGGACGGTCACGTCCGCCGCAACGGCGGTTTTCGATGCGGATCACCTGCAATACGTCGCGCCGATCTGCGAAAGCGTGCAGGAAAGCCTCTGGATCGCGAAGCGACTGCTTTGCGGCGAATCGGTCCATCTGGCCGACGGGCTCGGCATCTTGCAGTGTGCCGCCTTTGCCGATTTGCCCCAGACGTTGCGGCAGGGGCCGGTCACGTTCATTCCCTTGAAGTTGCGGGACGGGGCGACCGGCGTTTTCAACGTCGTGCAGGCGTCGCGGCAGCCGCCGGGTTTTATGGGAAACCTGCTGCTGCAAAAAGTCGTGCGGCATACCGTTTTTGCGCTGGACATGCTGCGGGAGTTTGCCGCGCGTGCCGAAGCGGCGGAAAAGCTTCGGCTGGCGGCTGCGGTGTTCGACCACTCCCTGGAAGGCATTTTCGTCACTGACAGGGACGGAACCATACAGGCCGCCAACGATGCCGTCACGCGCATCACCGGTTACGCTACGGAGGAACTTCTGGGGCGGAATCCGCGCATCCTGCGTTCCGGACGGCACGAGCAGGCGTTCTATGGGGCGTTGTGGGAGAGCGTCAGCAGCACCGGCCGATGGCAGGGGGAAATCTGGAACCGGCGCAAGAACGGCGAGGTGTACCCGGAATGGCTGAGCATTTCCGCCATGCGCGATGGGCAGGACCGGATTCAGCATTACATCGGCATCTTCATCGACATCTCGGCGCAGAAGGAAGCCGAGCAGCGCCTGGATTACCTGGCCCATCACGACAACCTCACCGGCCTGCCCAACCGCGAACTGTTCCATGACCGGTTGGTGGTGGCCATCGCCCAGACCAGGCGCTCGCGGAATGCGATAGCCGTCCTGTTCATCGATCTCGATCACTTCAAGTATGTCAACGACACCTTCGGCCATGGGAAAGGCGACGAGTTGCTCCAGGCCGTGGCGCGGCGGATCGCCGGATGCCTGCGCGAGGAAGACACCCTGTCGCGCATGGGCGGCGACGAATTCACCGTGCTGCTGCAGCACTTCAACAGCCGGGAGGAAGTCGGCGTCGTCGCCGGCAAGATCGTCGGGGCCATGAAAGCGCCGTTCGTGCTGGGCGGGCACGAGCTGTACGTGACCGCCAGCGTCGGCATCAGCCTTTATCCGGACGACGGAAACGATCCGGTCGCCCTGGTCAAGAATTCGGATACCGCCATGTACCGCGCCAAGAAGAACGGCCGCAACGGCCTGCAGTTTTTCCAGTCCGGCATGGAAGGGTACTCGCTCCGGCGCCTCGAGATGGAACGCAACCTGCACCGCGCCCTGGAACTGGGAGAGTTCCGGCTGTTTTACCAACCCCAGTTCGATCTGGCCAACGGCAGCGTGGTGGGCGCGGAGGCCCTGCTGCGCTGGCAGGAGCCGGACGGCGAATTGATTCCGCCCGGCCAATTCATCCACTTGGCGGAGGAAACCGGATTGATCGTTCCCATGGGCGAATGGGTACTCCGCACGGCCTGTACCCAGTGCAAGGTGTGGCAACTGGACGGGCTGCCGCCGCTTCGCGTGGCGGTGAACTTATCGGCGCAACAGTTCAGGAAAGCCAACTTCGGCAACATGGTCGCCACCGCCTTGCTGGACAGTGGGCTCGATCCGGGATTTCTGGAACTGGAACTGACCGAAAGCATCGCCATGCATAAGGCGGAAGAAACGGCTGCCACGCTGCAAAACTTGAAAAGCCTCGGCGTGCAGATATCCATCGACGATTTCGGTACCGGCTACTCGTCGCTCGGTTACTTGAAACGTTTCCCCCTGGACAGGCTGAAGATAGACAAGTCCTTCGTGGATGGAATTGCGGACGATCCGAGCGACGCCGCCATCGTGATTGCCATCATCGCGATGGCACACAGCCTGAATCTGCGCGTGATCGCCGAAGGCGTCGAAACCCGTGAGCAATACGAGTTTCTGAAAATGCACCATTGCAACGAAATCCAGGGCTATTTCCTCGGCCGCCCCATGGCCGGGGCGGACTTGACAGTCATGATGCGGGATGCGGCCAACCAGAGTGCCGTTGGCGCTCGTTCCGAGCTTGGTTAAGAAAGAGTTGAAGTTGTTGGTCAAACACTTCGAGAAATCGTAGCCTCGTTCGTCGGCTTACGGCGAGGACACCGCATCGGACCGGCGCAATTCCTTGCAAGCAAGGGGAGAAGCGGGAATCCCTTCCTTTTCAACGTGGGGTGGTTGAGGTTTCGGCCCTGGTTGCGCCCCCTCTCAACCGAAGTGCACCAGGCGGTTTTCGATGGCGTAATGGATGATTTCGGCGTTCTTGGTGAAACCCATCTTTTCCAGGATGCGCCCCCTGTAGGTGCCGACCGTTTTGACCTTCAAGGAAAGTTCCTCGGCAATTTCCGAGCTGGCCAGCCCTCTCGCGATGGCGCAGAACACCTGGTATTCCCGGTCGGAAAGCCGTTCGTGGAGAAGTTTGGGGGCATTCGCATCCAGTCCGGCCGCCAGTTGCTCGGCCAGGCCGGCGCTGATGTAGCGCCTGCCCGCCGCCGCCTTGCGGATCGCCCCGAGCAATTGTTCCGGCTCGCTGTCCTTGGTGAGGTAGCCGGCGGCGCCCATGCTCAGGGCCCGGATGGCATATTGGTCCTCGGCGAATATGCTCAGCATCAGTACCGGCAAGCGGGGATTGATCTCTTTGACCTGCTTGAGCACTTCCAGGCCGTTCTTGTCGGGCAGGGCGATGTCGAGCAGCATCACGTCCCACCGGTCGGCAAGCGCGGCCTTGCTCAAGGCGTCTTTGGCCGTACCGGCTTCTCCGGCCACTTCCAGGTCGGTTTCATCCCCGAATACCTGCTTCAATCCCGCGCGGAAAATGATGTGGTCATCGACGACCAGGACCCTGATCATGGTTCGGCTCCGGCTGCATGGGTTTTCAAAGGCATGTACAGCATAACGGTCGTCCCACCCCCGGACGGGGAGTCGATGGTGATTTTGCCGCCGAAATGGCGCGCACGCTCGGCCATGCCGAGCAGCCCGTAGGAATGCGGCGAGGACAGCTTCTGGCCGGATATCCCGCGCCCGTTGTCGGCGACGGTCATGGTGATTTCGCGATGGTCGGTGCGGATGCCGATGTCGACCCGCCTGGCGTGGGCATGGAGCACGACGTTGTTCAGCGCTTCCTGCAGGATGCGGAAGACGGCGGTGGCCCGGTCGTTTTCGATGTCGAGGTGTTTGGCCATCGGCAGGGAGAGGTGGCAGGAAACGTTCCTGCGCCGCGAAAATTGCTGGACGTGCCACTCGATGGCGGCCAGCAGCCCCAGGGTGTCCAGGATGCTGGGGCGCAACTCGGTGGAGATCCGGCGCACGGATTGCGCCGCTTCCTCGATCAGGCGCGCCATTTCCACGGTCTTGGTGTGGCTCGGCGCGTCGGCGGGCAGGCGCCTGGCCAGCCAGCGCATATCCAGCCGGAGCGATGCCAGAATGCCGCCCAGTTCGTCGTGGATTTCGCGCGAGATGCGGGCGCGCTCCTCTTCCCGGGCCGACTGGAGGTGGCTGGCAAAATTTCGCTGTGTTTGCTCGTTCCCGATGCGCTCGGAGATATCCTTCAGAAAGGCAAAAAACCGCCCGCCGGCCAATGGGGAATAAGTGACAATCACTTCGACCGGCCATATCCGGCCGTCCTTTGCCCGGTGGAGGGTGTCGAAGCGGTCGTGTCCCGTGTGCATGACCTTGTCCATAAAGGCCGTCGTTTCTTCCGCACGTTCCCGGGCCTCGATGTCGAAAACGCGCATGGCCAGCAGTTCCTCGCGACTGTAACCGGACAGTTGGAGGTAGGCATTGTTTACTTCCAGGATTTTCCCTTGCCTATCCACCACCCAGAAGCCGTCGGCTGTCGTTTCGACCGCCAGCCGGTACTGGGACTCCTTTTCGGACAGGGCGGCTTCCGCGAGCTTCCGCTCGCTGATGTCGTACACCGCGGTGCGGCTCATCAGATAGTTGCCCTGGGGGTCCTTGAGGGCCGTGGCGCTCACCATGACGGGCAAAATTCCGCCGTCCTTGCGCACCATTTCCAGTTCCAGGTCTTCCACGTGTCCGGCACGCTTGAAGACGGGAAAATTGCGTTTGAACCGCTTCCGGCTGGCGGGGGTGAGAATGTCCGTGGCCTTCATTTTGCCGACGACTTCTTCCCGCGTGTAACCCAGCCAGTTCAATTCCGTGGCGTTGATGCGGAGGAAGGCGCCGTCGGGCCCCAGCGAATGGTAGCCGCAGGGGGCGTTGTCATACAGGTCTTCGATTTCCCTGGCCGATGCATCCAGCCGGGCCTCGGTCTGTTTCCGCTCCGTCACATCGTTTTGCACCCCGATGAAGTGCGTGATCCGCTCGTTCTGGTCGCGCACCGGGGAAATGTAGATCTCGCTCCAGAACATGCCGCCGTCCTTGCGGTAGTTGCGCAGCACGCCATAGCCGTCGTTTCCCGCGGCCAGCGCGGCGCGCAAATGTTCGATGTCCGGCTGCTGCCGGTCCTCTTTTTGCAAAATGCGGCAGTTGCGCCCCTGCAGTTCCTGCATGGAATAACCGGTCATGCGCAGGAAGGCCGAGTTGGCGTAAATGATCCCGTAGTCCGTATCTTCCGGACCGGTAATGACGAGGCCGTTGCCGCTGGAGTCGATGGCGCGGAACATCAGGCTCAGTTCGTCCTCGGCCTTGCGCCGCGCGGTGACATCCTGCGCCGCGCCGTAAACGCGCACCACCCGGCCTTCGACCCAGTCGCGGATTGGCATGGCGTGGTCGCGCAGCCAGAGGATTTCGCCGCCTCTGGCAATCGCCCGGTATTCGCAAATATCCGTTTGGCCGGCGCGGAGACTGTCCAGCCAGCGCTGGAATTTCGGCAAATCGTCCGGCAGGATGGGCAGCAGCCATTCCGATCCCGCCGCGATTTCGCCGGTGTGGTAACCCGTAATCCTGCCGAAAGGCTCCGTCACCCATTCCATGGCCAGCCCGCCATCCGGTTCGATACGCACGGAATAGGCGAAGTCCGAGGTGAGCCGGGAAATGGCCAGTTCCCATTTTTCGCACAGCGGAATGTCCTGCCCGCCACCCTTGCAGAGGGAGGCCTTATTCTTGGGAGACCGCCGGGTATTCATGATTTCTTCCTGCAATTTGAATGAACGGGCAACCGGAAGGCTCAGGATTGCCGAGCCAACCGCCGCGCCAGTTCCGCCTCGCCCCGCTTCATCACCTTGGCGTGATTCCACCAGAAAATCGGCCGGGCGATGGGGGCGAGCCATTTCATCCACGGCCGGCAGGTGCGCACGTTCCACTCGTAACGCACCGCCGTGAGGCCATTTTCCCGGTAAATGCGGCACACGCCGCGTCCGTACACGTCCCCTTGCACTTCCGCTTCCACCCGCTCAGGCGCTTCGATGCGCGTGATGCGCAATTCGAAATGCAGCTTGTAGGGCAGCAGGGTTTTCCAGGTGTAGCGCCACACTGAATCCAGGCCGTCCAGGTCGCCGGTATGGATTTTTTCCACGGCTTCCACGAACGGCCACCAGGCGGGCCAGGTTTCCACGTCCGTCAACGCCTGCCAGACACGCTCCGGCGGAGCGTCGACGCGCCAGGTGTTGACCAGCGCGTAGTGTTCTCCCCACATGCTACAGTCGCAGCGCGTCGCGCAGGGCCTCTTCGAGGCGCGGATAGCGGTACGGAAAGTGTTCCTGCTGCCAGCGCGCCGGCAGGACGCGCTGGCCGCCGAGCAAAAGGCCCGCCATTTCCCCGAGCAGCAACTTGAGCGCGACGGCGGGCACCGGCAGGCACGCCGGGCGGCGCAACAGGCGCGCCAGGCAGGCGGTGAATTCGGCGTTGGTGACCGGATGGGGCGCGGTGGCGTTGAATACGCCTTCCAGGTTCGCATGGCCGAGAAGGTAATCGGTCATGGCCACGTGATCTTCCAGGTGCACCCAGCTCATCCATTGTTTGCCGTCTCCGATGCGGCCGCCCAGTCCAAGCTTGAAGGGCAGCAGCAGGCGCTGCAGAAATCCGCCTCCGTGGCCGATCACCAGGCCGGTGCGCAGCACGGCCACCCGCACTCCGTGATCCCTGGCGCGCAGGGCGGCTTTCTCCCAGGCCGCGCACAGCCGGTGGCCGAAACCGTCGGTGCAGCGGGAATAATCGTCCAGGGGCGTATCGCCCTGGTTGCCGTAATAGCCCACCGCCGAACCGCTCACCAGCACTGCGGGTTTCTGCTCGGTCCGGGCGATGAATTCCACCAGTTCCTCGGTGAGGCTGACCCGGCTGTTCCAGAGGACTTCCTTGCGCGCGTCCGTCCAGCGCCGGGCCACGATGGACTCACCGGCCAGGTTGATGACGGCGTCGAAGCGATCCCGGCGGGACAGTTCCTTGAGTTCGGCCAGGGGCGCGACCGTCTCGCCGCAGCGTTGCCGCACCTTGGTAGGCGTCTGCCGGCTGAGCACCGTGAGTTCATGGCCTTGCTGCAAAAGATGCCGGCACAGCGTCGTGCCGATGAAGCCGGTTCCGCCGGTAATCAGGATTTGCATGGCGCACCCCGCAGAAGATTGAAGGCTGGGCGATTTTGTGAGGTTTGGCGCAAAGCCGCAAGCACGCCGGGACGAGAACGAAACCAGGGCGCAAAAAAAGGGCGCTCTGCGCGCCCCAAAGCCCCACGCAAGGTACACCTTTATTCTTCGTTCACCACACGGCGGCGGACGGTTTTCGGGTCGGCGAGGATGGCCCGGTAGATTTCCACCCGGTCGCCGTCGTTCAAAGGGGTTTCCAGTTTGACGAACTTGCCGAATACCCCGACTTTCTGCCGGCTCAGGTCGTTTTCCGGAAAGCGTTCCAGAATGCCGGACAGGCGGATGGCGTCTTGCACCGTGCTGCCGGCGGGCACTTCCAGGCGCAGCCAGAGCTGACGGTCGCTGTCGGCGTAACAGACGCCCACGTTCATGGGGTTTCTCCTTCCGGCAAAAGTAGGGTGGGCATCGCCCACCTTGCCCGACCCCGGATCATGCTGCCCCCTCCACGGTCGTCGGCGCGGTTTGGTGGGCGGTGTCCAGCCTACGATTTTCCAGCAGCCGTTTTCCCGCCAAGAGAAACCCCAGCATGATGAAGCCGCCGGGCGGCAGGGCCATGAGCAGGAAGCCCTTGTAGTCCGCGATCAGCTTCTGTTCCAGAAACGAAAAGCCATCACCCAGCAACAAAGCGGCGTTGGCGAACAGGGTGCCGGAGGCGGCGATTTCCCGGGCCGCGCCCAGCAAAACCAAGGCCAGGGTAAAGCCCAGGCCCATGGCCGCGCCGTCCAGCAGGGACGGGACGGCGGCCTGGCGGGAGGCGAAGGACTCGGCCCGTCCCAGAATGGCGCAGTTGGTGACGATGAGGGGGATGAACAGGCCGAGCACCTTGTACAGTTCATGCAGCCAGGCGTTCATGAGCATGTCCACCAGGGTCACCACCACGGCGATGAGCAGCACGAACACCGGGATGCGAATCTCCGGCGGAATGGTGACCCGCCCGGCGGCGATCAGGCCGTTGGTGGTTACCAGCACGGCGGTGGTGGCCAAACCCATCCCCAGGCCGTTGGTGGCGGTGCCGGTCACGGCCAGCAGGGGACACAGGGCGATGCTTTGGCTGAAGACGATGTTGTTGTCCCACAGGCCGTCACGGACGATTTTGCGGTAGTCGGCGTTCATAGTTTCGGTTCTCTATCCAAGGTAAGGTGCCCTTTGCGCAACTTACGGGGCTCCTTCCCCTTCCGGGGGAAGGCTGGGATGGGGGGCAATCGAATAAACTGGCCGCGTCCTTTTTAGAACACCCCCACCTGTCCTCCCCCACAGGGGGAGGAACGAAAACATCAACGCCATCGGAAATTTTGATTTTCACTGATTTCCCGATTCGCTCCCCAAGGGGAAAGCGGAAGCGTAACTAAGCAATAAGTCGCGGTGACGCCGGAAAAACTGCAAGCCGGCCTCCACCCGCTTGACCACGGCGCGCGGGGTGATGGTGGCGCCGGCAAACTGGTCGAAGTCGCCGCCGTCCTTTTTCACTTTCCAGCGCGTGCCGTCCAGGACGCGGCCGTTGAAGGCCAGAATCCAGTTGCTCTTGGCGGTTTCGATCTTGTCGCCCAGCCCCGGGGTTTCCGCGTGGGCAATGATGCGCACGCCCAGAATGCTGCCGTCCCGGTCCACGCCGAGGATGAGATGGATGTTGCCGGAATAGCCGTCGGGGGCGATCACGCGAAACGCCGCACCGCTGACCCGGCCGTTCTTCTTGGCCAGATAGACTTCGGTGGCGGCGTAGCCGGTTTCCTCGCCGGCGGAGGGAATGCGCGCCACGTCGTGCAAGGGCTGGTTGTCGTACAGCCCGGCGGGCAAAACCTGTTGCAGGGACGCCTGCATATCTTCGTCCTGTCGCCGCTGGATGGAACCGGAAGTGGCCAGGTCGCCGAGTCCCAGCAGCAGGGCGGCGGCAAATGCGAGGCCCGCCAGGAACAGCGCCTGGTAATTGAGCTGAGTACGCAAGCGGTCGTAGTCGGCAGTGGCGACGGTTTCCTTCAACCGTGCCCAGTTCCGCCGCAGGCTTTCAGCGCTCATGATCCAGCTCCAGCGGCCGGCCTTTACGGTCGCGGCCGTAAATGCGCGGTCTGACATAGTGGTCGATGAGGGGCGTCGCCGCGTTCATGAGCAGCACGGCGAAGCCGGCGCCTTCGGGGTAGCCGCCGAAGGTGCGGATCACGTAGATCAGCAGGCCGCAGCCGGCGCCGAAGATCAGTTGCCCAATGCGGGTGTTGGGCGAGGTGACGTAGTCGGTGGCGATGAAGAAGGCGGTCAGCATCGCGCCGCCCGAGGCCAGATGGAACAAGGGACCGGGGTAGCGGGCGCCGTCGACCAGGTGGGCGAATCCGGCCAGCACTGCCAGCGTGCCCAGCAGGGACACGGGAATGTGCCAGGTGACGATCTTCTTGCGCAGCAGCCACAGGCCGCCGCCGAGGATCAGCACTTCCGAGGTTTCGCCGAGACTCCCCCCGCTGTAGCCGAATAGGGCCATGGCCAGGCTGAAGGTTTTGGCCAGCGTGTCGCCGGGCAATATTCCCTGGGTGAGGGCGGTTTTCATGCCGCCGATGGCGGTCGCGCCGCTGTATGCGTCGATGGAGGAATGGCCGAAGACGATGGACAGGCTTTCCAGGAATCCCGGACTGTGGGAAGAAAACCACGGACTGGGATTGACCCAGGTGGTCATTTCCAGGGGGAACGACACCAGCAGCGCGATCCGGGCCAGCATGGCCGGGTTGAACAGGTTCTGGCCGATGCCGCCGTACACCTGCTTGCCCACCACGATGGCCAGGAAAGCGCCGAAGCAGCCGATCCACCACGGCGCCCACGGCGGCAGGCTCATGGCCAGCAGCCAGCCGCTGAGCAGGGCGGAACCGTCGTACAGGTAAAAGCGCGCCGGCTTGCCGGCCAGCCTGAGGCAGATCGCTTCCCAGATCAGCGCCGAGCCCACCGTGACCACCAGGAGGAACAGGGCCGGCCAGCCGAACACCAGCACGCCCCAGACCGTGGCCGGCGCGAGCGCCAGCATGACGCTGCCCATCAGGTGCGGCACGCGCTCCGGGGCCGATGTGAAGGGGCTGCTTTGCGGGTGGCGCTCGGTCATGTTCTGCCTCCGCAACCTCGGATCAATATCGAACAGACAGAGGTGTCTGCAATCAGGTCCCTCCCCCTAGGGGGGAGGACAGGTGGGGGCAAGTCGAATAAGGTTGCAGCAGCTAATTTTGATCGCCCCCATCCCAACGTACATGCTGGACATTCCCTGTCCAGCACCCTTCGGGCGGCTTCGCCGTGCAAATCGGCAATCCTGCCGATTTGTCCCCCGGAAGGGGAAGGAGCCGGACAAACAGACGCACAGCCTCGTAGGGTACACGCTGCGCACCCTGCTTCCCGCGCGCCCGAACGGTACGCAGTTCTTACCCTACGCAAAATCATTCGGCTTCCTCCTCTGCCAGGGCCGCCAACCGGAGGCGCTCCAAACGCCGCTGGCGCTCGTCCACCAGGCGCTTGACCTGTTCCGACTTGTGCTTGGCCTGCTGGCGGGCCACCAGTTCGTTCTGGGCGTAGCGGAAATGCTGCACCAGGGGAATCCTGGACGGGCAGACGTAGGAACAGGAGCCGCAGTTGATGCAGTCCTTGAGGCCGTAGCCCAGCGCGCTGTCCAACTGGCCGGAGCGGATGCGCGCCGCCATTTCCAGGGGCAGCAGGCCGACCGGGCAGGCGGATACGCAGCGCGAGCAACGGATGCAGGGCGCGGTTTCGGCGACCGGGGCGGGCTCGCGGGCGAAAGCCAGGATGCCGCAGGCGCCCTTGACCAGGGGGACGTCGGCGTGGGGCAGGGCGTCGCCCATCATCGGGCCGCCCATCACCAGGCGCTCGGTGCGTTCGGCCTGCCAGCCGCAATGCTTCAGTATCTCGCTCAGCAGGGTGCCGATGGGCGCTTCCACGTTGACGGGTTTTTCCACCGCGCTGCCGCTCACCGTGACCACGCGGCTGACCAGCGGCTGGCCCAGGCGGATGGCGCGGTGCACGGCGTAGGCGGTGGCCACGTTGTGCATCAGCACCCCCACGTCGGTGGCGCGGCCGTCGGCGGGCACCTCCAGATTGGTGAGGTAGCGGATCAGTTGCTTGTCCCAGCCCATGGGGTAGTGGCTGGGGATTTCATGCACCTCGATTTCCCCGTGGCGCCGTGCCGCCTCCTGCATGGCGCGCAGGGCTTCCGGCTTGTTGTCCTCGATGCCCACCTTGGCTTTGGCGCACTGCAGGCCGTGCAGCATGATGCGGATGCCGTCCACGATGTCCGCGGCGCGCTCCTGCATCAGACGGTCGTCGCAGGTTAGGTAGGGTTCGCACTCGCCGCCGTTGATGAGCAGGGTATGGATGCGGCTCTTCCGTCCCAGGTTGAGCTTGACTGCGGACGGAAACGCCGCCCCACCCATGCCAACCACGCCGGCGGCGCCCACGCGCAAGGCGATTTCTTCGGGCGGCACGGCGAAGGGATCGGCGGGCGGTTTCAGTTCGGTCCATTCATCCAGGCCGTCGCTTTCCAGAATGATTGTCGGTGTGGGCAAGGCCGACGGATGTGGCGCGGGCCACTCGGCGATGTCGGCGATCACCCCGGAAGTGGGCGCGTGCAATGGTGCGGAAATATTGCCTTGGCTGTAGGCCAGCAACTGGCCTTTCCTGACCGTATCGCCCACGTGCACCGCCGGCTCCGCCGGCTGGCCCACGTGCTGTTGCAGGGGGATGAACAGCTTTTTCGGCAGGGGCAAGGAGGTGTCGATGGCCTTGCCGCAAGTCAGCGACTTGTGGCCGTCGGGGTGGACGCCGCCACGGATGCGGCGGTCACCGAGTAATTGGGTGAGGGAGATCAGGTTAAGCATTGGTCAACTCCTCACCACAGTTCTTTCCAAGAACATGGCTCCAGGCCGTGGGACTACCCCCCGCGACTTATACGCTGCCGAGCATCGCAGAAGAAAAGCGATCAGGCCCGCAGGGGCGCGGCAGGGATGCCGCGCGTCGGCAGAGGGCGATGGATCGCCCTTCTGCCGACCCCGCTTTTC
>DATDOO010000181.1:0-26259 GCA_035293245.1 Methylococcaceae bacterium | reverse complement strand
GCCGCGGAACGCACCGCTACGCCGCTCATTCTGGTCGCCAATCAGGCGCTGCAAACTCCGCCGTCGCGCTATATTTCGTCTGTGCGGGTGAAAGCGGGTTTCGACGCGGCGGATAACGAAATCGTCAAACGGCTTATCCCCGGCGATCTGGTCGTCACCGGCGATATTCCCTTGGCCGGCGAAGTGCTCGGCAAAGGCGGCCATGCCCTCAACCCGCGCGGCGATCTATACACCAAGGACAACATCAAGGAACGTTTGTATATGCGCGATTTCATGGACACGCTGCGCGCCGGCGGCATCGACACCGGCGGCCCGGCGGCGCTCAATCAGAGCGACCAGCGCGCCTTCGCCAACCAACTGGACCGTTTTCTCGCCAAACACGCCGGCCGCTGACCATGCCGGGTGGGGTCAGGGCGGGAAACGGCGGGTTGAGCGCAAACGCCAACCCGCCTTGCGGAATTATCCCGGCAGTTTCGCCGCGAGGACGTCGACTTTTTCGATGGTCGGCGGTTTGGCGAGAAGCTCGGGAGCGTGGGCCATCAGCGCCGCGGCGACCTTGCCGGTGAGGTGGGCTTGCCGGCCCGCCTCGTGGGGGAAGGCGTCGAAGATTCCGAACGTGGACGGTCCAAGCCGGATTCCGAACCAGGCCGTGGTGTCCGGCTCTTCCTGGACGAGGGGCAGACCGCCCATGAGGAAGTTCTCGACCTCTTTCTCCTTCCCCGGCTTTGCTTCCAGACGAACCAACAGGGCTACTTTAACCATGACGTGCCTCCTGTAGTTGCTACCACCTCAATATAGTCCGGATTTTACGGCGTGGCTGTTCCGGGCGGCGCGCGCGTGCAATTCCTATCTGAAAAACCACGAACGCTTGCCGTGCGCCAGGTCGCGCAGGTGCTGGTACAGCGATTTTTCCTTGGCGGACAGGTCTTGCGGGACTTGCAGTTCGATCCGCACGTAAAGGTCGCCGTGACCTTCACCGCCGAATTCCGGGAGCCCCTTGCCCCGCAGCCGGAACACGCTGTCCTGCTGGGTTCCGGGCGGGATGGTGACGCCGGCGCGGCCTTCGAGGGTGGGAACTTCCAGCGTGGTGCCGAGCACGGCGTCGGGGAGGGTCAGGGATTCGGTGCGCCATAAGTCGGCGCCCACCCGTTTGAAGCGCGGGTCGGGAACGCTGCGCACCACCACGAACAAATCGCCCGGCGCACCGCCCGGCTCCGGGCTCGGCAGGCCGTGGCCGGGGACGCGCAAGGCCATGCCTTCTTCCACCCCACGGGGGATGGTGAGGGTAAGCGATTCTTCCTGCTCGGTTTCGCCATGTCCGCCGCACTTCGGGCAGGGCTGATCGACGATCCGCCCCTTGCCGTGGCAATCCGGGCAAACGCTGATTTGCTGTACCTTCACCTGGCTTTTGTCTTTTTGGTCGCGGCGGGTGTAGATCAGCCGGCCGCTGCCGCCGCAAGTCGTGCAATTGCGCGGCTGCGTGCCGGCCTTGGCGCCGCTGCCGTGGCAGTCCGGGCAGGTGATGGGGCGGGTGAAGCGCACCTCCTCCTGCCCGCCGCCGACTACGCGCTGCAAGGGGATGCTCAGTTCGATTTCCATGTTGGCGCCGCGCCCGGGGCCTTGGCGGCGGCGATGGAAAAATTGCTCGAAGAGGCCGCCGCCGGGGTCGAAATTGAAGCCCGCGCCGCGGAAGATGTCCTCGAAGTTGATGCCGCCGAACAGATCTTCCGACGTGAAACCGGCCACCCCGGCAAAGCCGCGCGCGTCGTACTCGGCGCGCTTCTTCGGGTCGGAGAGCACCGCGTAGGCCTCGGCGATTTGCTTGAAGCGCTCTTCCGCTTCCGGCGCCTTGTTGCGGTCCGGGTGATACTTCAGCGCAAGGGTGCGGAAGGCGTCCTTGATCGCCTTGGCGTCGGCTTCGCGGGGAACGCCGAGCACCGCGTAGTAGTCCTGTTTGTGGGTGGAAATGGCGTTCTCCTGAAATTGCTGGGTCGAGTACTTTACCGATGTCGGGACATTGTCCTGAAGCAGTTTCCCATTTGCGCCCGGTCCGTCGCCGCACCATGCGCATGGTGCACGCTAGTGCTCGTTGCTCAAAATCACATTTTCCGCCGCCGGGCGCGGGAAATTTTCCAGATGGAGAAGAACAGCCACAGGACGCCGCCGGAGGCGGCCACGAAGCCGATCAGGCTGAACGGCGTGGGGCCGCCGGCGATGGTCATGAGAATGGAGGAACTCACGATCAGGGCGGCGGTGACCAGACCGATGGCGAGCCAACTGGCGGCGCGTTCCAGTTGCCAGCCGAAGTAGTCCAGCCGGCTCAGGTCGATGTTGAAGGTTAGCGTTCCCTTGTGGGCGGAGCGCAACAGGCGCCTGAGTTCGGCCGGCATGCTGGCGAAGATTTCCACCAGTTGGGCGACGTTCCGCCAGCCGCGCACGGCCAGCGCCCGCGGCTCGTAGCGCGCCTTCAACACCTGTTCCAGGAACGGCGCGGTCTCGGTGAAAATGTCGAAATCCGGATCGTTCTGTCGCCCCATGCCGTCGAGGGCCACCAGCGCCCGGAACAGCAAGGCGAGATCGGAAGGCAGCGACAGGTGATGCTGGCGCATGAGCCGGGTGAGGTCGGAGAGCATGTCGGTGAGGCTGATCTGCTTGAGCGGCGCGCCGTGGTAGCTGTCGATGAAGTTGTCCATGTCCACGATCAGCCGGTCCGGGTCCACGTCGGATGCCCCCGACCAGTCCAATAAAACGTCCGCCGTGCCCGGTGCGTCCTGTTCGATGATGCCGTAAAGCAGATTCACCACCTGGTTGCGCCGCGTTGCCGACAGGCGGCCGGTCATGCCGAAGTCGATGAAGGCGATGCGGTTGCCCGGCAAATACAGCAGGTTGCCGTCGTGGGGGTCGGCGTGGAAGAAGCCCTCCACCAGGATCATGCGCAGCACGGCGCGCGCGCCCACCGCGGCCAGCACCCGGCGATCCAGGCCGGCGGCTTCCACCGCCCCCGGATCGAGACCGGTCACCCCCTCGATATAGTCCTGCACCGCAACCCGTTCGTTGACATAGTCCCAGTAAATGCGCGGGATGACGATGCTGGGGTCGTCCCTGAACAGGTCCCCCATGCGGTCGGTGTTGCGGCATTCGTTGACGAAATTCATCTCCCGGTGAATGGAGAGCCCGAACTGGCGCACGATTTCGCGGGGATGGAAGTTCTCCAGTTCCGGGAACTCGAATTCCAGCAGCTTGGCCAGCTTGTCCATCAGCCGGAGGTCCGCGTCCACGACGCGCTGAATGCCCGGACGGCGGATTTTGACGACCACTTCGGTTCCGTCGTGGAGCCGGGCGCGGTGCACCTGGGCGATGGAGGCGGCGGCGAGGGGCCGGAAGTCGAAACGGGCGAACATCCGTTCTACCGGCGCGCCGAGATCGGACTCCAGTTCCCGGCGCAGGCTGTCGAAATGCACCGGAGGAACCCGGCGTTGCAGCTTTTCCAGTTCGCGGATCCAGTCGGGGGGAAACAGGTCCACCCGCGTGCCCATGATCTGGCCGAGCTTGATGAAGGTCGGCCCCATTTCTTCCAGCGCCATCCGCACCCGTTGCGGCATTTCCAGCCGCGCCTGCTCCGCGGCGTATTTCCAGCGCAGCTTTCTGCCGGCTTTCTCCAGGACTTGGCGCACGCCCAGGCGCATGAGCATTTCGCCGAAACCGTAATGGATCAGCACCGAGGCGATCTCCTGCAATCGGCCCAGGTCGCGGAGAGTGCTGAAGGATTCGCTTAGCATGGGGCACCTGCCTTGGAGCGGGTTCGGCTTCGCCGTGGTTCGCGACCCGCGATTGAAAGCGGCCGTCCCGCTACCCTGGGAAACGGCGGGGGAACGGGCCGATTCGTCGCGGGTTCCGGAAGCGCCCTGTTTTCAACGGCCATCGCGAACAATGCCTTGGCGTTTACAGTCCAACTTCACGGTGACACAGCGGATTAGACAGACTCGGGAACCACTTGTCGTCACGCAACGCAGCGCCGGCGCCGCCGACGGAACCGGATGGGATTCGCGGTGCGGCGCTTGAGCGCTTCCACTTTGTGGTCTATACCTAAAACCTCCGCTCATTCCAACTTTGGAGGATACGCAAATGGCTAAACAGGAAGAAAAAAAAGACGCGGGCAAGAACATTCAATCCCCTCGCCCCGTAGCGCTAAGGACCCCTCCGGCCACGTTCGCCGAGATGGAACGCATGTTCGACGATTTCTTCGGCCGTGGCTGGATGCAGCCCTTTCACCGCTGGCCGGACATGGAGGCCTGGCTGGGCAAACGGCTGCCGAAGATCGACGTCGTCGACCGCGATCAGGAGGTCGTGGTTCGCGCCGAATTGCCGGGCGTGGCCAAGAATGACCTGGACGTCTCGCTCGACGAGCAGACCGTCACTCTGCGTGCCACCACGCGCCAGGAGAAAAAGGAGGAAGACGGCCATTATCACCTGCATGAAATCAGCCAGGGGACCTTCCTGCGCACCGTTTCGTTACCCTGCGCGGTCAACGGCGAGCAGGCCAAGGCCAGCTTCAAGGACGGCGTGCTGGAGCTGACGATTCCCAAAGCTCCCGGTGCGCGGCGCAAAACCGTGAAAGTCGAGTAATCGAGCGGGGCGGCCCAGGCTGCGCCTGCCGCCCCGCCATCGCTCGCCGCCCCATTGTGTCCGGGGTTGAATCGACCTGGAATGCGTGCCGGCCGCGGATTTTGGCATCGCTTTCCGTATCCCCTTCGTCCGGCGCGGCGCAGTACCCAGCTGCATTTCTTTGCGGCATGTCCTTGGCGGGCGTGATTTTGGAGAACGCCGCCGGTCTAACGGTTATCGACGATGCCCGGTTGCCGGCGGCGCTTCAAGGCGATAGCGGACTTTCCGGGAGACAGGACCTGCGCGCAGCGAAGAGGTAATTCAGGAGGCCACGATCATGAGCGCAGCACACGCCGGCGTTTCCTTGCGGCGAAAGGAAGGCGATCCGGCTCAACAAAAACAAGCCGTCGCCGACAAGGAAATCGTTCTGGTGACCGGGGCCTGCGGTTTTCTCGGCCAGGTGCTGTGCCAGGCCCTGGCCAGGGACTATCGGGTCGTGGGACTGGATCTGGCGCGCGGCCCCGTGGAAGGGGGAGACTTCGTCCCCTGCAACGTGGGTTCGACCCAGGCGGTGGAGAAGGCCCTGGACGAGGTGCGCACCCGCTACGGCCCGCGCATCGCCGCAGTGGTGCACCTGGCGGGCTATTACGATTTCACCGGCGAACCCAATCCCCTTTACGAGGAAATCAACGTCCGGGGCACCCGCCGGCTGTTGCAGGCGCTGCAAGGCTTCGACGTGGAGCGCTTCGTTTATGCCAGCACCATGCTGGTCCACGCTCCCACCGAGCCCGGTGTGCCCATCGCCGAGGAGTGGCCGCTCAAGCCCAAATGGCCCTATCCCCAGTCGAAGCTGGCGACCGAAGAACTCATCCGCGCCGAGCACGGACACATTCCCTATGTGCTGCTGCGCATCGCGGGGGTTTACACCGACCGTTTGCAGCCCCCCACCCTGGCGCACCAGCTCCAGCGGATCTACGAACGGCAATTCGCCAGCCGGGTTTTCGCCGGCAGCGTCTCCCACGGTCAGGCATTCGTGCATCTGGACGACTTGATCGACGCGGTTTCCCGGACGATCCGCCGCCGTTCCAAACTGCCCGCGGAACTCCCGCTGCTCGTCGGCGAGCCGTGGACCCTGGGTTATGAAGCGCTGCAAAACGAAATCGGGTTTCTGATCCACGGCGAAACCTGGGAAACGGAAATCCTGCCCAAACTGCTCGCCAAGACCGGCGCCGAATTGCAGAACCGGATGGAAATCCTGGTTCCCGATGCCATCGACAAGGGCGAAAAACCCTTCATCAAGCCGTTCATGGTCGACCTGGCGGACGACCACTACGAGATCGATATTTCCCGGGCCAGGAAGTTGCTGGATTGGGAGCCGAAACATTCGTTGCGCGACGTGCTGCCGCGGATCGTGAAAGACCTCAAGGCCGATCCGATAAGTTGGTACAAGCGCAACAAGCTTACGCCGCCCGAATGGGTCGAGACTTTGGCTGCGCAGACGGAAGCTCCCGATCGCCTTCTGGAGGCGTACGACCTTGCGATGCGCGATGAGCGGCAGCGCAATCTTTGGGCGCATTTCCTCAACATGGCCATGGGCACCTGGCTCATGACCAGCCCGGCCATACTCGGATACCGGGACGCGGCGACGATCGACAACGACCTGGCCAGTGGCGCCCTGGTGCTGCTGTTCGGCGCTCTGTCGCTGTCGCGGCGCATGGCCTGGGCGCGCTTCGCCAACGCGACGGTGGGATTGTGGCTGCTGTTCGCGCCGTTGGTGTTCTGGACGCCGAGCGCCGCAGCCTATCTCAACGACACGCTGGTCGGGTCCCTGGTGATCGGATTCGCCATTCTGGCGCGCCCCATGCCGGGGGTGGGCATGCTGGCGAGCACGGTCGGCCCGGACATTCCGCCCGGCTGGGACTACAGCCCTTCGTCGTGGACGCAGCGCATTCCCATCATCTTCCTGGCCTTCATCGGCTTCTATGTCTCTCGTTATCTGGCAGCGTATCAACTGGGCCACATCGAGAGTGCCTGGGATCCTTATTTCGGCCACGGCACGGAACAGATCATCACCTCGGAAATTTCAAAGGCCTGGCCCGTGCCGGACGCCGGCCTCGGCGCCGTGACCTATGTGCTGGAGATCGTCACCGGCATCATCGGCGGCCGCGACCGCTGGCGCACCATGCCCTGGCTGGTGATCCTGTTCGGGCTGATGATCGTGCCCCTGGGGGCGGTGAGCATCTTCTTCATCGTCATCCAGCCCATCCTGCTCGGCACTTGGTGCACCCTGTGCCTCATCGCCGCGGCGGCGATGCTGCTCCAGATTCCCTATTCGGTCGACGAACTGGTCGCCACCGGCCAATTCCTGCGGGAGCGGCGCAGCAAAGGCAAATCGGTCCTGCTGGCCTTCTTCCGCGGCGACACCATGGAGGGCGGCAAGAAAATGGACGACGAGAATTTCGATGCGCCGGCGTGGACGGTCCTCAAGGACATGCTGGGTGGCGGGGTCAATTTGCCCTGGAATTTGCTGGCCAGCATCGGGCTTGGAATTTGGCTGATGTGCACCCGCCTGATCTTCGGTACCTACGGCGCGCAGGCCAACAGCGACCACCTGATCGGTTGCCTGGTGATCACCATTGCCGTCTCGGCCCTCGGAGAAGCGGCGCGTCCGGTGCGCTTCGTCAACGTGCTGCTGGCCATCGTCCTGATTGCGGCGCCCTTGATGCTGGATGGCGGCAGCCGCCTGGCCGACTGGTCCGGGGTCTTCGCGGGGCTGGCGCTGATCCTGTTAAGCATCCCGCGCGGGCGGATCGAGCACCGTTATGGGGGGTGGAGCCGGTATCTGGTTTGAACCGGGCTTAATTCAGGGTGTAGAGATAAGCCGCCATGTCCCGGGCATGGGCATCGCGCACGTTCAGGTCCGGCATGGCCGACAAAGGGGCGATTTTTTGCGGCTCCTTCAGCCAGCGGATCAGGTTTTCCGGGGTGTTGGGCAGGACGCCGGCGAGGTAGGTGCGCTTGGCCAGGCCCGCGAGGGACGGGCCCACGTGGCTGTTGGCGCCCACCACGCCGGGAATGACGTGACAGCCGGTGCAGGCATACTGCTGCAAAGCGACCTTGCCGCGTTCCGCGTCGCCGAGCGTTTGGCCGTGAGGTGGCTTTTCCTGGGCGCAGGCGGAAAGGAATGTGAGCAGGAGAAGGTGGATCAAGCAGGAGATGTCGCGGCGTTTTGCCGGCGCCGAGCGGCGCCCGGAAACCCCATCCGTTTCCCCCCTTTCGCAAAGGGGGGAATGAAGAAGATTCATGGAACGGGGCATGGTGGCTTCCTCCTCTCAGCGTTCGGCGCTTGTGGGGGTGCGCTCGAAATGTTCCTCTTCCATGGCCCGATATTCTTTGGGCGAGAGGGTCGGCAGCTTGGCGACGAAGGCGACGATGGCCCAGATTTCCTCGTCCTCGAAGCGGTACTCCCAGGCGGGCATGCCGGTCATCTTGAGGCCGTTCTTGACCACCCAGAAAATTTCCCGCGGCGCCAATTCCCGCGCCGATTCGGCCAGATTGTTGGGCAGCGGCAGCATGCCCTTGCCGGCGTCGCCCGGCGCCACGCCCGGCGCGCCGTGGCAGGGCACGCAGTTCTTGCGGAAGCGCACGAAGCCTTTTTCCACCAGGGCCGGATCGGACAAGGCGGGTGCGGCGATATGTTTGGCGCGTTGGCGGATCGCCTGGCGCAAGGCGGTGTCCAGCAAAGTGTAGACGGGCAGGGTGTGCTGATCCACCGCGGCGATGTTATACAGGCCGAAATACATGACCGCTACGCCCCCGACCGCCCCGAGCGTGCCGAGCACGGCCAGCGCTGCGGCGGCGTGGAGCAGGAACTGCTTGAATGGCTTGAATGGTGACATGGCCTGCGCAAAATCCCCTTTTCGGCCCGTGCGTGTAACCCGCTGCACCGGAAGCGGTCTAACCAACCGTCCGAACTATTTGACCGATTGCGTCTCCCGGAGTGCCGCGCCCCGTGACCTTCCCGTCACGGGGCGGCCCCTGGGAACCGAAGGGTAGCGACTATGTTGAATCTGGCGGATGCCGTGCAGTCGGCTCTCAATCCCCAATCGCCGGTCTCCCAGGAGATCGCAACGCTCGGTTGGGTCATGATCGCCGGCGCGGCGCTGATTTTTTTGGCGGTACTGGCGCTTACCCTCTACGCGTTGTTCGCGCGGGACGAGGCGCGCGCCGTTCTCGGTGGACGCGAGCTTATCCTGTACGGAGGCGTCGTTTTCCCGGTGGTTTCGCTTTCGGCGCTGCTCGTTTACGCCTTGCTGACCGCGGACCGGATCGTCACCCGCGACGAACCGGCCGCCGTGCGCATCGAAGTGATCGGCGAGCAGTTCTGGTGGCGGGTGAACTATCTGGACGCAGCGGGCTACACCGACGCGGTTACCGCCAACGAAATCCATCTTCCGGCCGGCCAGGCGGTGGACATGGACGTGACCAGCGAGGATGTCATCCACAGCTTCTGGGTGCCGAGCCTGGCCGGCAAGGTCGACATGTTTCCGGGCCGCAGCAACCGGTTGCGCCTCAAAACCGACCGGCTGGGCGTCTGGCGGGGCCAATGCGCCGAATACTGCGGCGCCCAGCACGCGAAGATGGCGTTCCACGTCGTCGTCGAAACGCCGGAAGAATTCGCCGCCTGGCTGGCGGCGCAGCGCCGGCCCGCGGCGGAACCGCTCGATCCCTTTTCGCAGCGCGGCAAAACCTTGTTCCTGTCCAAGGAATGCGGCAAGAAGAAATGCTGCGCCGATTGCCACAGCATCCGCGGCACACCGGCCAAGGAAGAGGAGGGCCCCGATCTCACGCATGTCGGCAGCCGGCGCTGGATTGTGGCGGGGACGTTCCCCAACAACGTGGGAACTCTGGCTGGCTGGATCGCCTCGGCCCGGCACCTCAAGCCCGGAGCGGGCATGCCGTCTTTCGACCGATACGGCGGCGAGGATCTGCGCGCGCTGGCGGCCTATATGGAGAGCCTGAAATGACAGCGTCCACGGAACCGAAGATGGAGTATCCCAACCCCCTGCCCAGGCCGGAAGAAGAGCTTCCGCTGCTGGAAAAAATCTGGAATCCGCCGTCGGGCTGGAGCTTCATCACCGTCGTCAACAACGAATACGTCGGCCTGTTTTACGTGGGCGCCGCCTTCCTGTTCTTCCTGCTCGCCGGCGTCCTGGCGCTGATCATGCGCACCCAGCTCGCGGTACCGGAAAACGATCTGGTGAGCCAGGGCCTGTACAACCAGTTGTTCACCATGCACGGCACCGTGATGATGTTCCTGTTCGCGGTGCCGGCGATGGAGGCCTTGAGCGTGCTCCTCCTGCCCAACATGCAGGCGGCGCGCGACCTGCCTTTCCCGCGCCTTTCCGCCTACGCCTTCTGGGCCTATTTCGTGGGCGGGCTGATATTTTTTTGCAGCATCTTTTTCGATTTGGCGCCCAGCGGCGGCTGGTTCATGTATCCGCCCTTGACCAGCCACGAATATTCGCCCGGCCATGGGGCGGATTTCTGGTTGCTCGGCATCGGTTTCATCGAGATTTCCGCCATCGCCGGGGCGATCGAGATCGTGATCGGGGTGCTGCTGACCCGCGCCCCAGGCATGTCCCTGGACAAGATGCCGATCTATTGCTGGTCGATGCTGGTGTTCGCCGGAATGGTCATCCTGGCTTTTCCGGCGGTGATCGTCGCTACGGCCCTGTTGGAACTGGAGCGCAGCTTCCACTGGCCGTTTTTTATCGCCGCCAAGGGCGGCGATCCGCTGCTCTGGCAGCACCTGTTCTGGATCTTCGGCCACCCGGACGTTTACATCATGTTCCTGCCCGCGGCGGGCCTGGTGTCGATGATGGTGCCCGCCATGGCGCAGAAACCTTTGGTCGGCTACCGGCTCATCGTCCTCGCGCTGATCGGTACCGGTTTCCTGAGCTTTGCCCTGTGGGTGCACCACATGTACGCCACCGGCATTCCGCAGCTTTCCCTGAGCTTTTTCAACGCCGCCAGCATGGCGGTGACCGTGCCCAGCGCCATCCAGATATTCGCCTGGATCGCCACTTTCGCCGCCGGGCGCCTGCAGTTCAAGACGCCGACGCTGTTTATCCTGGCGTTCCTGTTCGTGTTCGTCATCGGCGGGCTATCCGGGGTGATGGTCGCCGTCGTGCCCTTCGACTGGCAGGCCCACGACACCTATTTCATCGTGGCGCACCTGCACTACGTGGTGTTCGGCGGCATGGTGTTCCCGCTGTTCGCCACCTTCTATTACTGGATTCCGTACGTCAGCGAAAAGCCCCTCTCGGAGCGTCTGGGCCGCTGGGTGTGCGGGCTGATATTCATCGGCTTCAACCTCACGTTCTTTCCGATGCACATCACCGGACTGCTGGGTATGCCGCGGCGCGTGTACACCTATCCGGCCGGGATGGGCTGGGAGGGGCTGAACCTGACTTCGACCGTCGGCGCTTATCTGATTGCCGCAGGGGTGCTGGTGTTCCTGGTCGATCTGGCGCGCAATTTCCGGCCCTTCACGCCGAAAAAAGCCGGGAACGTCTGGAACGCCGGCACCCTGGAATGGCTGCCCGCCGGGGAATACGCGGCCCGCAGCATTCCCATCGTCACCAGCCGCGAACCCTTGTGGGATCAGCCCAATCTGGCGCGGGACGTGGAGGCGGGGCGCTATTACCTGCCGGGCGCCCCCACCGGCAGGCGCGAAACGATCATCACCAGCCCCATCGATGCCCGGCCCCTCTACATCCTGCAAATGCCGGGCGCCAGTTGGCCGACGGTGCTGGCGGCTTTCGGCACGGCGGTGTTTTTCCTGCTGCTCACCGTCAAGCTGGTGGTTCCGGCCTTGTTCGCGGGGGTGTTCACCATTGCCATGGCGATCTGCTGGATGTGGAGCACCGATCCGGGGCCGTCGCATCCGCCCATCGACATCGGCGGCGGCATCAAGCTGCCGGTTTACGTGACCGGCCCCATGTCCCATTCCTGGTGGGCCATGGTGGTGCTGATCGTGGTGTCGCTCTCCCAGCTCGGCTGCCTTTTGTTCGCCTATTTTTTCCTGTGGACGGTATCCCCGGAGGTGTGGCCGGTGGGAGGCGCGGCGCTTCCGGTGGCCGACTACCCCTTCGCCGCCGTGCTGTTGCTCGTTCTCAGCAGTTGCGCCATGGCTTACGCCAGCCGCGCCCTGCGGGCGGCGCGCAGTTGGCCGGTGCGATTCTCGCTGCTGTCGGCGATCCCGTTGCTCGTCGCGGCGTTCGGCGTCGAGCTTTACGCCCACTGGCAATCCGGCCTGAGGCCCACGGACAGCAGCTACGCGGCGGCGGTCTATACCTTCATCGCCACGCAAGGGTTTTTCGTCGCCGTCGTGGCCGTTATGGGCCTGTATACGTTGGCCCGCTCCCTGTGCGGCTTGTTGAACGGCAGGCGCCGCGCCACCTTCGACAACACCATGCTGTTCTGGCACTACACCGTTTTCCAGGGCCTGGCCATGCTCGCCGTGGTCCACGTCTTTCCCCGCCTGCTGGAGTGAACCATGGCCACGCGCTACACCCAGGCAACGGTTGGCTTGTTCGCGGCACCGGCGATCTGGGCCGCGGATTTCCTGGCGATCTACATTTTTACGGCCCTGGCTTGTGCCCGCCGCTTCGACGCGTCGACCTGGCTCGGCATCGGCGTCGTGCCGTGGGTCATCGGCCTCGCAACGCTCATCGCGCTGACCTTCACGCTGACGCTGACCCTGCGGTCGCTGCGAGGCGCCAGGCGTCATCAGGCGGACGACACGGCGCTCTTCGTGCATCGGCTGAGTGCGGCGATTGGCGGTCTCTGTTCGCTGGCGATTCTCTGGAATGCCTGGCCGGTGCTGTTCGTTCCGATTTGCGGCTAAAGTGCGCCGAAGCGCGAAGCCTACCCTGACCTCGCGGAAGGGCGCATCGTTCGCGGTGAGAGCGCCTCGCGCGGGCTACGTGCTGAAAGCGGCCGGTGCTCAGTGCAAGGTATAGAGATAAGCCGCAATGTCCCGCGCTTCCGCTTCGCTGAGGCCCACGTTCGGCATGGCGGTGGTAGGGTCCAGCCGGGGCGGGTCCAGCAGCCAGCGGATCAGGTTCGGCTCGGTGTTGGCCAGGATGCCGCCCACGTAGCCGCGTTCTGCCATTTTGGCCAAAGAGGGGCCGACGATGCCATGAGCGCCGGGAATGCCGGGAATCCGGTGGCAGGCGCCGCAGCCGTAACGTTGTATCGCCGCGGCGCCGCGGTCGGCCTCTCCCGCCGGCTTTTCGCCGGCCTCCGCCTTTGCGGCGGAGGCAGTCAGCAGAATCAGCCCCAGCGTTGCCAGGCGCAACGAGTTTGCCGGTTTATTCATTTCTTCGTTTCTCCTCGGTCCGATCGGCGCTGCTTCAACTCCTCTCCGGGGTCCGCCGGCTCCGCTTCGAACGTCCGGTCATAGGCTTGCAGCAGGACTTCGGCCAGGATGCGGAACGCCTCCACGCGCTCGCTCTCGCTTCTCGCCTCGTTGACGAAGCTGGCCCGGTAAGCGTCGAGCATGGCGTCGCTCAACGCATAAAAGGCCGAAAGCCTTTCGCCGGCGAAGACTTTCTCCGCGGCCACCGGTATCGCTTCCGGCTTGGGTGGCGCCTCCACGATCCTTCGGGCCAGCGCCATGTCCATGATCTTCTGCATCGTCAGGCTCAGCACCAGGAAGATGGCGAAACCCGCGCCGATCACCTGCCAATCGCCCCGCCGCAACGCCTCCACGTGGAAAAACTCATTCAAGGGCGTATAGAGGACCACGCCCTGCAAACCCAAGGTGGACAGCACCGCGCCGACCAGCCATGGGTTGGAGAGGATCGACTGCCGGTAGCGCGCGCGGATCAACTGGATGCGGACCATTTCGGCGACCACGATAAAGGTGAACAGAACGGTCTGCGCCCGGACGAGATCGCCTCCGCTTTCCAGGACATGGAAAAACAGGAGTAGGCCGCTGACCGTCATGACCAGGCCGATGCCGAAGATCGAGGCGAGGATTTCGATGCAGATGACCGGTTCGTTGGCCGCGCGCGGCGGCCGCTTCATGATGCCTTTCATGGCGGGGTCGGCGCCCAGGGCCAGGGCCGGGAGGCCGTCGGTCAGCAGATTGATCCACAGCAGCATCACCGGGGAGAGTATCAGCGCCTGGGACTGTCCGACGAAAAGTTCGGGGAACAGGGTGCTGCCCACCAGGATGCCCATGAACACGATCATGATTTCCCCGGCGTTCGCCGAGAGCAGGTAATTGACGAACTTGCGGATGTTGTCGAAGATGCCCCGGCCTTCGGCGATGGCGTTGCGCAGGGTGACGAAATTGTCGTCCTGCAGCACCATGTCGGCCGCTTCCTTGGCCACGTCCGTTCCCCGCTTGCCCATGGCGACGCCCACGTCCGCGTTGCGCAGGGCCGGCGCATCGTTCACGCCGTCGCCGGTCATGGCCACCCGGTGGCCCATCTCCTGGAGCGCTTTCAGCAGCTTGACCTTGTGGTGGGGCGACACGCGGGCGAAGATTTCGGTGCGCGCGACGGCGTCTTTCACCTCCGGGTCGGAAAGGCGTTCGAGTTCCGCGCCGCTCAGGGCGTTTTTGCCGCTGAAGCCGATCTGCGCGCCGATGGCCCGGGCGGTCGCCAGGTTGTCGCCGGTCACCATGATGACCCGGATGCCGGCGTCGCGGCAGTCCTGGATGGCCTCCCTGACTTCGGCGCGCGGCGGGTCGATCATGGCCTGCAGGCCCAGGAAAATCATGCCGGATTCGATCTGTTCCTCCGCCGCGTCCACTTCGGCCACCTCCTTGAAGGCAAAGGCCAGCACGCGGAAAGCGCCGTCGGCAAAAACCTGATTTTGCTCCAGTATGGCCTGCCGTTTGGCGTCGTCGAGGAGTTTGATTTCGTCGTCTTCCCAGACGCGTGCGCAGCGCTCCAGGATGAATTCCGGCGCGCCCTTCGCATAGGCCCTGGCCGGTTCCCCCCGGGCAATCACCGTCATGCGCTTGCGTTCGGAGGAGAAGGGGATTTCGCGCACCCGTTCCATCGCCGGCGCGACGCCCGCCTTGGCCGCCGCGACCAGCAGCGCGATTTCGGTCGGATCGCCGTAATAGTCCCCTTCTGCCGACTCGGGCGCCTCGGCGTCGTTGACGATCGCTCCGCACGCCAGCAGCGGCTCCAGGGTTCCGGCGGGCACCGGCTCGCCCGCGCGCAGGAATTCGCCTTGGGGCCGGGTTCCGGTGCCCGTGACCTCGTAGACCCTGCCGGAAAAATAGATCCGTTCGACGGTCATCTGGTTTTCGGTGAGCGTGCCGGTCTTGTCGGTGACGATGGCGTCCACCGAACCCAGGCTTTCGACGACCGACAGCCGGCGCACCAGGGCGTTCTGCCGGATCATCTTCTGCGAACCCAGGGCCAGGGTGAGCGTGACCACGGCGGGCAGGCCCTCGGGCACCGCGGCCACCGCCAGGGTGATGGCCACCAGGAGGATGGTAATCGGATTGGTTTGGGTGAAGAAATGTTCCACCGCCATCACCACGGCGATCAGTCCCAGAATGGCGAAGCCCATCTGCCGGCCCATGCGGTTGATTTCGGTCTGGAACGGCGTTTCCCGCTTCCCGGCTTCGGCGATTTCCGCGGCAATCACCCCGACTTCCGTGCTCATGCCCGTGGCGACCACCACCGCCTTGCCGCGTCCCCGCACCGCATCGGTGTTCATGAGCAGCATGTCGCTGCGCTCGGCCAGCACCGCCGCTTCGCCGACGGCCGCTACCGACTTGGGGACGGTGGCGCTTTCTCCCGTCAAGGAGGCTTCCATGGTTTCCAGGCTGTAGGATTCGAGCAAACGGGCGTCCGCCGGAATCCGGGTTCCCGGGTCGACGAGAATGACGTCGCCCGGAACGATCTCGGTCGCCGGCACGGTGACCTTCTTCCCGTCCCGCAAGGCCCGCGCCTGGGGTGCGGAGAGCGTGCGCAGCGATTGCATCGCTTTCTCGGCCCGGTAGTCCTGGAGGAATCCGAAAAGACCGTTTGCCAGCACGATCGTGAGGATGAGCACTGCGTCGGTGTATTCCGGCTTTGAGCCCGGCAAGTAGCCGACGGCCACGGACAAAGCCGCGGCGGCCAACAATAGATAAATCAGGAAATCGTTGAACTGGGACAGCAAAATCCTGAAAGGGGAAATTTCCCGTCCCTTGTTGATCTCGTTGCGGCCGTATTCCTTGAGGCGCCGCTTGGCTTCCCCGGAGGAAAGACCCTGGGGAGCGCTTTTCAGGCGGTGCAGCACTTGGTCCGCGGACTGATGATGCCAACTCATCGCTGAACTCTCCCGAAAGAAGGCCGAAAACACTGCCGGTGCGGAATCCGTCCACGCCCGGCCGACGCCAGTTCGCGATGCGTATTAGACCGGTTCTTGGGCGGGAAAGTCTCGATTGTGGGGGGCGAACCCTGTATCGAGCTTGTGAAAGGATTGCTCGCCCCGGGCCGGCGGTTCGTCCTTGATTGTTCTGGCAAGGCCGCTCGGCGGGTTACGACGCGCACCGAAGCCAACGCAGGATTCAGCGTGATGGGTACGCGCGTCTAACCCACCCTGCATTTTTTATAGGGTGGCGTCGGTGACCGCGCCTTCGGAAGCCGAGCTGACCAGCCGGGCGTATTTGGCCAGCACGCCCTTGGTGTACCGAGGGACGGGCGCGGTCCACCTAGCAAGCCGCGCCTGGATTTCCGCATCCGGCACATGCAGCGTGAGCGCTCGGGTTTCCGCGTCGATGGTGATGGAGTCCCCATCGCGCACGATAGCCAAAGGCCCGCCGCACTGGGCTTCCGGGGTGATGTGGCCCACCACGAAACCGTGGGTGCCGCCGGAGAAGCGGCCGTCGGTGATCAACGCCACCTCGTTGCCCAGCCCTTTGCCCATCACGGCGGAAGTGGGGGAGAGCATCTCGCGCATGCCGGGGCCGCCTTTGGGGCCTTCGTAGCGGATGACGATGACGTCGCCCTTCTTGATCGTGCCGTCCAGGATGGCCTTGAGCGCCTGCTCCTCGGCGTCGAAGACCCGCGCGGCGCCGGTGAAGGAAAGCCCTTCCTTGCCGGTGATCTTGGCCACCGCGCCCGTGGGGGCGAGGTTGCCCCTGAGGACGACCAGGTGGCTGTCCTTCTTGATGGGCTGGTCCAGGGGGCGAATGATGTCCTGGCCGGCCGGGTATGGCTGGATGGAAGCCAGATTCTCCGCCAGGGTCTTGCCGGTGACGGTCAGGCAGCCGCCGTGCAGGAGCCCTGCATCCAGCAGCATTTTCATCAAGGGCTGGATGCCGCCGATCTCGATGAGCGCGGACATGTGGTACTTGCCGGAAGGCCGCAGGTCCGCCAGCAGCGGCACGCGGGCGCCGACGCGGGTGAAGTCGTCCAGTTCGAGACTCACCCCGCAGGCGTTGGCCATGGCCAGCAGGTGCAGCACGGCGTTGGTGGAACCGCCCAGGGCGATGACCACGGTGATGGCGTTTTCGAAGGCCTGGCGGGTCATGATGTCCCGCGGGCGGATGCCCAGTTCCAGGAGCTTGACCACCTGGGCGCCGGCGCGCTCGCAGTCCAGTTTCTTTTCCGGCGACACCGCCGCCTGGGCGGAAGAGCCGGGCAGGCTCATCCCCAGGGCTTCGATGGCGGAGGCCATGGTGTTGGCGGTGTACATGCCGCCGCAGGAGCCGGGGCCGGGGATGGCGGTGGACTCGATGGCGTGGAGTTCCTTGTCGTCGATGCGGTCGTTGGCGCGCGCGCCCACCGCCTCGAACACGGACACCACGTCCAGTTTCTTTTCCCCGTGGCAGCCGGGCAGGATGGTGCCGCCGTACACGAACACCGCCGGGCGGTTGAGGCGGGCGAGAGCGATGAGGCAGCCGGGCATGTTCTTGTCGCAGCCGCCGATGGCCACCAGCCCGTCGAAGCCCTGGCAGCCGGCCACGGTTTCGATGGAGTCGGCGATCACCTCGCGGGACACCAGCGAGTATTTCATCCCCTCCGTGCCCATGGAGATGCCGTCGGAAATGGTGATGGTGTTGAAGATCACCGCCTTGCCGCCGCCGGCGTCCGCGCCGAGGGCGGCGTCGCGCGCCAGTTGGTCGATGTGCATGTTGCAGGGCGTGACCATGCTCCAGGTGGAGGCGACGCCCACCTGCGGCTTGTGGAAATCGGCCTCGCTGAAGCCGACCGGATAGAGCATGGCGCGGCTCGGGGCGCGCTCCATGCCGTCCACGACCTGGGAAGAGTATTGGCGGGGCGAAGATTCGCTCATGCTTGGATTATGCGGTGAAGGTAAAAGGGAAAGGAATCAAAACGAATCCCAGCGGCGACGCTTTACCGCCAGCCTGGGCAACAGAAGTCCCAGCAAAACCCCGCCGGTGATGACGCCCGCGCCGATCAGGAACCAGCTTTGCGAGTCGTCTTCGGCCAACGCTTCTTTCTCGCGGCGCAGGTTTTCCAGTTCGTGCTCGAGGGCGATGGACTTTTCCTGGAACTGGTTGCGTTCTTCCATGAGCTGGATGGTGTTGGCCGACGCTTCGCGGATCATGGTCAACTCGTTGCCCAGGCGCTGGGATTCGACGGTGAGGTCCGCCTTGGACTCGCTTGCGTCGCGGTACTGGGTTTTCAAGGTTTCCAATTCCGACTTGAGGGCCTTGTTTTCCTCGGCCAGTTCCTCCGCCTTGCGGATTGCGTTGTCCATCTGGAGGCGGGCGGGCGGGGCGGGCATCAATTGCTGGCTGGCGATCCAGCCTTCCATGCCGCCTTCCACCGCCACGTAGGAATAGCCGCTTTCTTCGTTGACATGCAGGACTTTCACCGCCGTTCCCGAGGGGACGGCCTTGATGGTTTTTCCCTTGCCGTGGTCGGCGCTCCGCAGCGCGGCTTCAAGCTGGTCGCTGACGAAAGCCTGCTGTGCCGCGCCGTGGGCGCCGAAGGCCAGAACAAGACCGAGCATGAAAAGGAGAGTTCTCACGGAAGAGCGTTCCTTGAATAGGGTGGGATCGGAAGATTCTAGCAAGTTCGGCTACGGCCCGCCCGTCCGTCAGGCCGGGTTGGCGAGCAGCTTCTGCGGAACGAGCAGAAACTCCAGCAACGCCTTCTGCGCGTGCAGGCGGTTTTCCGCCTCGTCCCACACCACGCTCTGCGGGCCGTCGATGACCTCCGCGGAAACCTCCTCGCCGCGGTGCGCCGGCAGGCAATGCATGAATACCGCGTCGCGCGCGGCGCGCGCCATGAGCGGCGCGTCCACCTGGAAGCAGGCAAAGGCCTGGCAACGTTGCTCCTGCTCCTCTTCCTGGCCCATGCTGGCCCACACGTCGGTCGCCACCAGATGCGCGCCCGCCGCCGCCGCCGCCGGATCGCGCTCGACGCGCACCCGGCCGCCGGCTTGGGCGAGCAGCGCGGCATCGGGATCGTAGCCTTCCGGACAGGCGATGTTCAATGTGAAATCCAGCACGATCGCCGCTTCGATGAAGCTGTTGCACATGTTGTTGCCGTCGCCGATCCAGGCCACGGTTTTGCCGGCGATGTCGCCGCGGTGCTCGAAGAAGGTTTGCAGGTCGGCCAGCAACTGGCAAGGGTGCAAAAGGTCGGTCAGGCCGTTGATGACCGGCACCCGCGAATGGGCGGCGAAAGTCGTCACCGTGTCGTGGCGGAAGGTGCGCAGCATGACGCAATCGACCATGCGCGACATGACCCGGGCGGAGTCCTCGATGGGCTCGCCACGCCCGAGTTGCGTGTCGCGCGGCGAAAGAAAAATGGCGCTGCCGCCGAATTGCGCCATGGCCACCTCGAAGGAGACACGGGTGCGGGTGGAGGATTTCTCGAAAATCATCCCCAGCACCCGGTTCTTCAGCGGTTCGTAATCGTCGCGGCGGGTCTTGAGTTCGATGGCGCGGTGCAGGAGGGCGCGAATTTCTTCCGCACTCAGGTCGAACAGGCTGATGAAGTGGCGGGGGTTCATGTTTGCAAAAAGTTTTCGATGAGGGTGGATACGCCGGCCACAAGCGATTCCGCGTCTTCGTCGGAAAGAATCAGCGGCGGCAGCAGACGGACGACCCGCTCGGCGGTGACGTTGACGAGCAGCCCGTGTTCCAGGGCCTTGCCTACCAGTTCCGCGCAAGGACGGTCGAGTTCGATGCCCAGCATCAGCCCTTGGCCGCGAATGGCGGTCACGCCGTTTTTACCGCCCAGCCGGGCACCGAAGGCGTCGAGCAAGTGCCGGCCGAGTACGGCGGCGCGCTCGGCCAGATTATCCCGCTCCACAACCTCCAGCACCGCCAGTGCCGCGGCGCAGGCCAGCAAATTGCCGCCGAAGGTGGAAGCGTGCTGGCCGGCTTTTAAGAGGCCGGCTGCCGCGCCGTGCGCCAGACACGCGCCGATGGGCACGCCATTGCCCAGGGCCTTGGCCAGGGTCATCACGTCCGGCAGGATGCCGTGATGCTGGAAGGCGAACATCTTTCCGGTGCGGCCGATGCCCGTCTGCACCTCGTCCAGCATCAGCAGCCAGCCGCGCTCGTCGCACAGTTGGCGCAGGCCGGGCAGGTAGTCCGCTGCGGGAACGCGCACGCCGCCTTCGCCCTGCACCGGCTCCACCAGCACGGCGGCGATGTGGGGCGAATCCAGGGCGGCGACCGCCGCGAGATCGTCGTACGGCACGCGCACAAACCCTTCCACCAGCGGCTCGAAGCCCTGCCGGACTTTGGGATTGCCCGTGGCGCTGAGGGTGGCCAGGGTGCGGCCGTGGAAGCTGCCGTCCATGACCACGATTTCCGGCCGGTCGATGCCCTTCTCGTGCCCATGGCGGCGGGCGATCTTGATGGCCGCTTCGTTGGCTTCCGCCCCGGAGTTGCCGAAAAACGCGTTGTCCATGCCGCTCAGCCGGACCAGTTCGGCCGCCAGTCGTTCCTGCTTTTCGATGCGGTAGATGTTGGAGGTATGCAGCAGCGTGCCCGCCTGGGCGCACAGGGCGTCGCGCACTTTGGGATGGGCGTGCCCCAGGCTGCACACCGCGACGCCGGAAATGGCATCCAGATAGCGCTTGCCGTCCGTATCCCACAGCCACGCTCCTTCGCCGCGCGCGAAGGTCACGGGCTGGCGGGCATAAGTGGGCATCACAAAGCTGCTCATGGCGGTCCTTGTTATTTTTCCGAAAAACAAAAAGGCAGTCCCGAGGACTGCCTTGGCGTGCAACCGTTTTGTGGATTATATAAAAAACGCCCGGCGAGACAAGAATCGCCGCGCGGTGGGCGGCCTAGGTCCGGCTGGCGACCGGCGTCAGGGCATATTCCATGCTGTCGGCCAGGGCCTGCCAGCTCGCTTCGATGATGTTGGGGCTGGCGCCCACGGTGGTCCAGGCGCGCTCGCCGTCGTGAAAGTCCATCAGGACGCGGGTGACGGAGGCGGTGCCTTTGTCGGAATTGAGGATGCGCACCTTGTAGTCCGTAAGCTGCACTTCCGCCAACTCCGGGTAATGCTCGCAGAGCACCTGGTGCAGCGCCTGCGCCAAGGCGTTGACCGGTCCGTTGCCCTCGGCGGCGGTAAAGCGGACGGCATCGCCCACGCGCACCTTGACCGTCGCTTCCGACAGGAGTCCCCGGCCGCGGCGGTGTTCCGAGAGCACGAAAAAGTCGATCAGCTCGAAGGGCGGCTTGTAGTCGCTGCGGGCGCGGTGGATGAGCAAATCCATGGACGCGTCGGCCGCTTCGAAGGCATAGCCCAGGTGTTCCAGCTTTTTCAACTGGTCGAGCACGCGCTGGGCTTTTTCGTCGCTGATCTCCAGCCCCCGCTGCTGCGCCAGCGCCAGCACGTTGCCGCGTCCGGACAGCTCGGAGACCACCATGCGCGACACGTTGCCGACGATGGCCGGGTCCATGTGCTGGTAACTATCGGCGGTTTTCAGCATGGCGGCGGCGTGAATGCCGCCCTTGTGGGCGAAGGCGCTCTCGCCCACGTAAGGCTGGTGGCGGTTGTGGGCCAGATTGGCAATCTCGGCCACGTAGCGGGACATGGCCGTCAGCTCGCGCAGATGGGCCGGATCCACGACGGCGTAGCCCATCTTGAGCTGCAGGGCGGGGATGATGCTGGTCAGGTCCGCGTTGCCGACCCGTTCGCCGTAGCCGTTGATGGTGCCCTGAATCTGCGTGCAGCCGCCGCGCACCGCGGCCAGGGAGTTGGCCACCGCGCAGCCCGAATCGTTGTGCACGTGCACACCCAGGCGGCAGGCGATCCGGCCGTGCACCTCGCGGACGATGGCTTCCACCTCCCAGGGCAGGCAGCCGCCGTTGGTGTCGCACAGCACCGCAAAATCCGCCCCCGCATCCTGGGCGGCCTTCAGGGTGGCCAAGGCGTAGTCCGGATTGGCCTTGAAGCCGTCGAAAAAGTGCTCGCCGTCGAACATGACCTCGCCGGCGTGGTTTTTCATGAAGGCGATGCTGTCGCGGATCATGGCCAGGTTTTCCTCCACGGTGGTTTCCAGCACCTTTTCCACCTGGAAATCCCAGCTCTTGCCCACCAGCGTTACGGCCGGCGTCCTGGCGGCAATCAGCGCCAGCAGATTCTTGTCCGACTCGCACTGGCCCAGCTTGCGCCGGGTGCTGCCGAAGGCCGTAATCCTGGCCTGGCGAAGGGGCAACTGTTTGGCGCGCTGGAAAAACTCGGCATCCTTGGGGTTAGAGCCCGGCCAGCCGGCCTCGATGTAATGAATGCCCATCTGGTCCAGGCGGAGCGCGATCGCCAGCTTGTCGTCGCAGGACAGGGAAATGTCCTCCCGCTGGGCGCCGTCCCGCAGGGTGGTGTCGTAGAGAGCGATTTGATTCATGGTGCTGTTATTTTCGCACTAAACCGTGCTCCAGCGGCATAGCAAAACCGCGCCGGCCCCCATGGCGGGACGGCGTCGCCCTGCCTGGGCGGAAATCCGACGCAGAGGCCATGTTGTTTTCCATTAAGTCGGCACGCATCGCGGGCCTTTCGCGGTTGTTAATCGGGCAACGGTATGCGGTGCATGTGCTCCACTCGGCCGGCGTTTGGGTTCCCTTGCCTCAAGGTGCCGGCGTCTCCACTTGGAACCTTGCCTGTTCTGCCGGAAAATCCCGTCAGCCCCCCGGCAACTACGGTACGCCGCCGGGCGTTCCAACCAGCATTGAGACAGCATCCCATGACGCATCCGACCCTGGAATCCCAGCCGGTATTTTTCGGGACACCCTTCGACGATCTCATGCGCCGACGCCTGGCGGACGATCCCGAGGCGGCGGTGTTGCGCCTGTTCCAGCGCTCGGCGGCCAGCGTCCCCGCCTACCGGAAATTCCTGCAGGCCCACGGCGTGCAGCCCGACGGGGCAAAGACCTTCGCGGATTTCCAGCGCCTGCCGCTGACCGGCAAGCCCAACTACATGCAGGCGTACCCCCTGGCCGAGCGCTGCCGCGGCGGCGAGCTGGCGTCCTGCGCGCGCATCGCCGTGTCCTCCGGTTCCACCGGCACGCCCACCTTCTGGCCGCGCTCGCTTGCCGACGAATACGACGTGGCTTTGCGTTTCGAACAGGTGTTCCGGGCCTTCCGCGCTCACGAGAAGACCACCCTGGCCGTGGTCTGCTTTGCCCTGGGCAACTGGGTGGGCGGCATGTACACGGCTTCCTGCTGCTGGCACCTGGCGCAGAAAGGCTACCCTTTGTTGGTGGCCACGCCCGGCAACAACAAGGCGGAGATTTTCCGCGTGGTGAAAGCCCTGTCGCCGCAGTTCCGGCAAACCGTGCTGCTGGGCTATCCGCCCTTCATCAAGGACATGGTGGATGCCGGACTCGCCGAGGGCATCGAATGGCCGCGCTACAGCGTGAAAATGGTCTTTGCCGGCGAAGTATTCAGCGAGGAATGGCGGGCGCTGGTGGCCAACCGGGTCGGGACGCCGGACCTGTGTTACGGCTCGGCTTCCCTGTACGGCACCGCCGACGGCGGCGTGCTGGGCAACGAAACGCCCCTCAGCATCGCCATCCGCCGCTATCTGGCCGCCCATCCGGATGCGGCGCGGGAACTGTTCGGTGAAGCGCGCCTGCCGACGCTGGTGCAGTACGATCCCATGAGCCGTTTCTTCGAGGAGCACGACGGCACCCTGGTGGTGTCCGGCGACAACGGCGTGCCCTTGCTGCGCTACCACATCGCCGACCAGGGCGGCATCGTCGGCCACGAACGCATGATGGAATTCCTGCACGAACGGGGCGCCGACCTCGCCGAATACGGCCTGGACCCTGCGCGGCCCGATTACCCGCTGCCCTTCGTCTACGTGTTCGGCCGCGCCGACTTCACCGTGTCCTATTACGGCGCCAACATTTATCCGGAAAACGTCACCGTCGGCCTGGAACAGCCGGACCTCAGCGCCTGGGCGAGCGGCAAGTTCGTGCTGGAAACCGCGGAAGATGCGGTTGGCGACAAAGTGCTGCGCATCGCCGTGGAGTTATTGCCCGGCGTGGCAGCCGACGCCGAAAAGGCGGCGCGGGCGGGCGAGTCGGTGCGGCGGGAACTGTTAAGGCTGAACAGCGAATTCGCCCACTACATCCCGCCGGAGCGGCAGACGCCGCACATCGAACTGCGCCCCTTCGCCGATCCGGAATACTTCCCGGTCGGCGTCAAGCACCGTTACACCCGGAAAGCCCCATGACCCGCACTTGCCCCTGCGGCAGCGGCGCGACTTACGCCGACTGCTGCGGCCGTTACCACGAAGGCCTCCCGGCCCCCAGCGCCGAAGCCCTCATGCGCTCCCGCTATGCCGCCTACGCCCTGGGACTGGGCGATTATCTCGCCGTCACTTGGCATCCTGGCAGCCGTCCGGTTCAGCCGGAGGTGGCCGCCGAAACCGGCATGTGGCAGAAGCTGGAAATCCTGCGCAGCGAAGCCGGCGGAGAGAACGACGCCGAAGGGCGGGTGGAATTCAAGGCCCACTGGCAAATCGGTGGCCGCCGCGGCTACCTGCACGAAACCAGCCGTTTTCTGAAGGAAGACGGCCGCTGGTATTACCTGGACGGCCAGGTCCACCCGGCGCCCGCCGCCAACAAATCCGGCCGCAACGACCCCTGTCCCTGCGGCAGCGGCAAGAAATTCAAGAAATGCTGTGGCGCGTGAATTGCGCTTGGCGCTTTCCCACCGTTTTGCTCCGAGAGCCGAATTGGTTGACTCGGGGCACCCGGGAACATCGCTATATCGCTGTCGGCATCCGTTCCAGGATGCCCTTAGGTGGGGCTTCCGGACGCTAATCGGCGTTGCAGGAAATCGGCGGAAGATGAGTGGCCAACAAGTCCAGAATGTCCGTGTCGCAAGCCCCGCACCCCGAACAGGCGCCCATGGCACTTGTAAAGGCTGTCCATATCGTCGACGCCCTGGTCGATCAACCTCCTGATCTGTCAGGCGGTCGTTCCGCTGCAGCGGCAGATGACATCCTGTTTCTGCTCTGGATGGGTGTTGCTCATCTCAGTGCGACAAGCCTTCTCATGCCTTGATCGTTCCCACGCTCCGCGTGGGAACGCATCCCCGGACGCTCTGCGTCCCGCTTTCAGCCCCAACCCCAGCGATCCAGCGGAATCAAGTCGGTAGCCCGGAGGCGCGATGGCGCGTCCGGGAGTCCACACCGACGATACGCGCCATTCTTCGTGTCAAGGCCGTTCCCGGACGCCCCTTGGCGGAGCCTCCGGGCTACGCTGGCTGAACGCCGGACCAATCCGCTGGAAGTCCGCTCGATGGAAGGGCTAAGCCGCACCTGGCGCAAGCAAAATCTCACGCACTTTCCTGTATTCCTCCAAGCGGGCGTGGTCCTTTGCTGTCGGGTTGGCGATGCGGGACAGGTCCATGTTTTCCGCGTTGTCTGCCAGCTTGACGCGTCGGGCAATGGGGTTCGCAGCAGCGCGTTGGGCAGCCTCCAGCCTCGATTCGCCGCTTTGCTTCGTCAGCGCCTGGACCGCCGAGAGGACTTCGTGGGGGAAGCCCTCTGCGGCGAGCTGATCGAGCGTGACGGATGAGTCCTCAACGACGTCATGCAGTACCGCAGCGATTCTTTCGTTGAGTCCATCAACGCTGAGCATCACCCGAATCGGGTGCAGGATGTACGGCTGGCCTGCCTTGTCCAGTTGTCCTGCGTGCGATTGTGCGGCAATGGCGATTGCGCGTTCGAGAGTAGACATGGCGGTGGTGTGGTTGGGTTGTATGCGCTGCCTGACAGGTTGATGAAAAACTCCGATCTTTATGATCGTTCCCACGCTCTGCGTGGGAATGCCGACTCGGACGCTCTGCGTCCCGCCTTCAGCCCCAACCCCAGCGATCCAGCGGAATCAAGTCGGTAGCCCGGAGGCGCGGTAGCGCGTCCGGGAATCCACGCCGACGATAGAAACGCGCTGCTCTTTGCATCGATGCCGTTCCCGGACGCCCCTCGGCGGGGCCTCCGGGCTACGCTGGCTGTCGCCCGCCGAATTCGACCGGCTCATTTGTAGGATGTGCCGACGTCAGGAGGCGCATCAGTCGCGAACGATGCGCTTCGCCGACTCACCGCATATATGGACTCCTCCCGCTTGCAAGCCTTTTCTTCATTGATGCGTCGGTCAAGTAACGCAGTTGCTGCCATATATCC
>DATDOO010000180.1:0-3463 GCA_035293245.1 Methylococcaceae bacterium | reverse complement strand
GCGAAGCGCAGCGGAGTACGGAGACGGGGGCGGACGCAGGACGAACGCGGGCCGCCGAAGGCACTGGTCGTCGCCAATTTTTTGCTCCTGAACTCGGACGGACCCATTTCAGGTTTCGCAAAAAATGGCGACGCTATCGTTCCAGGCGCGCCGTGCCGGAGTCCCGCGCGCCCAACGTCGCTAACGCAAGGCCCAGGTTGTACTGGGTCGCGGCCCAGTCCCGCGGCACTTTCTCACGCGTCCGTTCTTTCAGCGCTTCCCGGCAGGCTCCCACCGCCTCCTCCAGGCGCGCCGTGCCGGAGTCCCGCGCGCCCAACGTCGCTAACGCAAGGCCCAGGTTGTACTGGGTCGCGGCCCAGTCCAGCGGCGCTTTCTCCCGCGTCCGTTCTTTCAGCGCTTCCCGGTAGGCCCGCACCGCCTGCTCCAGGCGCGCCGCATCGGATTCCCGCTGGCCCAACGTCGCTAACGCAGTGCCCAGGTTGTTCTGGGTCTCGGCCCAGCCCAGCGGCACTTTCTCCCGCGTCCGTTCTTTCAGCGCCTCCCGGTAGGCCTCCACCGCCTCGTCCAGAGACGCCGTGCCGGATTCCCGCGCGCCCAACGCCATTAACGCACCGCCCAAGCCGTCCTGGGTCGCGGCCCAGCCCCGCGGTATTTTCTCCCGCGTTCGCTCTGTCAGCGTCTCCCGGAAGGCCGCTACCGCCTCCTCCAGGCGCGCCGTGCCGGATTCCCGCGCGCCCAACGCCATTAACGCAACGCCCAGGTCGTGCTGGGTCGCGGCCCAGTCCAGCGGCACTTTCTCCCGCGTTCGCTCTTTCAGCGCCTCCCGGAAGGCTCCCACCGCCGCCTCCAGAGACGCCGTGCCGGATTCCCGTTGGCCCAACAGCATTAACGCAGCACCTAGGTTGTCCTGGGTCTGGGCCCAGTCCAGGGGCTCGGAGCGTGATACCGGGGAGTCCAGTAACCGACGATAGATCAGGGTGGCGTCCCTTAATGGCTCAATCTCGCCTGGCTGTTCACCCAAAGTTAGAAGTGAATTCGCCAGCGCACCTTGGATTTCGTAAAGCGCCTTGACATCCCAGCCCGGTTTGCTCCCGCCGGTATCGATGAGTACGCGCAACTGGTCCACGAAAGGCCGGATGTGGGCTGCAACGGAGTGCCCCCGGTGCTCTTCTTGGCTGTGGGTAGCGATCCGGGCACGCAGGACCACGCTGAGGTCGCTGGTCGTGACTGCAGGAAGTTTATAGGGATCGTCGTGCGCCAGAATACCTAGAGTCGTCCAGTACAGGTGAGGTACAGGGTCTTTCGGGTTGGTCACCCGTCCCCAGAGGAGCACGTCATAGCCGTATTTTTCGAGAAAGGCGCGGGCCTCGCGATGTCCGGCCTGAATTGCGGCGCGGCCGGTCTCGTTTGCCAGAGGAATCCTGAGCGGAACGGCCCTGACCGCCACGGCGCGAAGTTCCCGGCTACCGAGCTCGTTGAACCGGGTGGCGAAATTCTGCAATTCGGCGGTAAGCTGATGGCGGGTCTGGGCGTCCGGGTCGTCCACCAGGTTGGCAATGGCGACGTTGAAACGACCCGCGACCGGCTCGGGCACGGCGCCGAAAGCGGCACGAACCGCTTCAAGGATGGGGGAGACGAAAGGTTTTTTCGCAATTTCCTCCCCATTCCACCACATCCAGCCTCCCAGGGCAGCGATGAGGGCAAGGATCATCCCGGCCAAGCCCAACGGCGGATCAGTTTGGAAATCCAGGCTTTGAAAGCGGACGAACCATTATTTTTGTTTTTGCGCGCCATTTTTCTTCTCCTTTGAGTTGCGGCAGAGAGCACTGTTCAAGCACAGGTAGAGTAGAGAACAGGATTCCACGTCCACAGGCTCGGCTTATCCGTTTCCGCCCCTTTCGTCCGGCGGTGCCTCAGTAGCCTTGCCATAGTCAGCTTCTCCTGCCCCCCTCATCAAACCGTGCATGCAGTGCTATTCGACCCATCCCTGGGTCTCACCCCTTCGGGGCCAGCCTCCGGCTGTTCAAATCCGCTCCCGGCGGATTTGTCCCGCACACGGCTTTCCGATGTTCTTCATACCAAGGCATGCGCCGTCTTCCAGGCGGCATTCGTGGGAACCTTGTACAACCCCTGTTCCGTGTAGAACTTTCGGCTGGCAAACCATTCTCCAACTCAGCCCCTTTCGACGCCAGTTTCCAGAACGGCACCAACAACGACCGCCGCGGCTCCCTCAGGACCGTAAGGTGCAATAGGCGAAGCCGCATTACACCGGATGCTTTCCCATGCGGCGCAAGCCGCCGAGGTGGTTGAACAGCCCCGCCGGCGCAAAGGAGGCGGAAACCAGAGTCAGGCCACGCCGAATCACCTATCGAGGAGTGCTGCGTATCCCAGGGACTCCGTCGCCGCGACCACCCGCAGCGGGCAGCGCAGAAAGTCCGGCAAGGCCGGATCGATGATCCCATCCCCCACCAGCGATTCCAGGGTCGCGCCCTCCCCCACCGGGCAGGATTTCACCAACAGCAGTTCTTCAGCACCCACCCTCCCCGCCAGCCAGGCGGCGAGGCTGTCGGAGGTGATGTCCCAGGAAGACGGGACGCCAGCGGCGTCCAGCTCTTCCTCGTCCGGCAGCCAGACCGGCAAGCCGCCCTCTTCCAAGGTTTTTTTCACCGCCGCCGCTCCGGGCGCTTCCGTCAGCGCCGGTTCCAGGCCGCACAGCATCAGGCCGAACTGGCGCATGCCCAGAAGCGCCATGCGGTGCGCGGACCGGTCGGAAAAGTCCCAGACTTTCTGGCTGGCGCGCACCGCGTCCGCGAAGGGACCGCCGCCGGGGACCAGCGCCACCCGGCCCGGCCCGTGTTCCGCCAAGGCAGCGAGCCAGGGGCGGAGGTGGGAGCCGCTCGCCAGGCTCCCTCCCAGCTTGACGACCTTCAAAACAAGGGGGAAACGCCGAAGCGCGCATGCAAGTGCATGGCGGCCAGCCACACCACCACAGCCCCCACGAGGCGCACCCAGCCGATTTCCGCATACAGGAGCCGCCAATCGCGCGGCTGGCGTCCATCGAACATGGCCTGGAACGGCAGGGCCGAGGTCCGGGCGGCGAAGCGCGTCCAGTGTTCGCCGAAGGCACGCTGGCGCTTGGCATCGATGGAGCGGGTTCCCGCCGCCACCAGCCCCCAGAACGAACCGAACAGGATCAGCGCAGCGACGTCGCCGTTGACCAGGACGTGCAGCATGGCCCACAGCCCGACGCCCCACAGGAACGGATGGCGCGTGACGCGCAGGATGCCGCGCACTTCGGGCTCCCCTTCCAGCAAGCGCTCGCCGGTGACTGCGGTGGGATTGGGCGAGGACAGGCCGCAAACCATCAGCACGAACGCCGGCAGCATCAGCAAAGCGATCAGCGGCTTGATGGCGGTGAGCTGTCCCCAGGTCTCGACATAAGGCGCGTTGCGCCAGGCGTAAG
>DATDOO010000179.1:0-15586 GCA_035293245.1 Methylococcaceae bacterium | reverse complement strand
GCGTCGGTTGCCTTATGTTTTGTCTCCGCACTCCGCTAGCGCTCCGACTCCGACAAAACATCCGGCCCTACGGCTACGCGGGGGTCGTCGCACTCCGTTCGTCCGCTATCGCTCCCTCTCTTCCTGTGCTCCTTCGAGGCGGTGCGGGCATACAGGGAGGCGTTGTCCGTGTGGGCTGCCGCGTGTGTTCAGAACGGTTGCCGAGATGAAGTTGAACAAAAGATTGAAGCCACGCTGGCCGAAATCGCCAAAAGACAAGTGGGCGGCGTAAGTCACGGGGCGCGTTAGCCTCGCGTAGCTCGCGCGGTGCGCACCAGAGGCCGGTGCCGATCCCAGCGCCTTTTAGAACTTGTACCCCCGGTGCACCGCCACCACCCCGTGGGTCAGGTTGAAGTATTCGCAGCGCTCCAGCCCCGCGTTCTCCATCATGCCCTTGAGGGTTTTCTGGTCCGGATGCATGCGGATGGATTCCGCCAGATAGCGATAGCTCTCGGCGTCGTCCGCCACCAGTTTGCCCATCCACGGCATGAGCTTGAAGGAATACAGGTCGTAGGTCTTGCGGAACAGGCCGTCGTGGGGGTGGGAGAATTCCAGCACGATCACCCGTCCGCCCGGGCGCAGCACGCGGTACATGGAGCGCAGGGCGGCGTCCTTGTCGGTGACGTTGCGCAAGCCAAAGGCGATGCACACGCAGTCGAAGCTGTTGTCGGGGAAAGGCAGCTTCTCGGCGTCGATCTGCGCGTAGCCGAGGTTGCTCACCACGCCTTCGTCGATCAGCCGGTCGCGGCCACGCACGAGCATTTCCGCGTTGATGTCGGACAGCACCACCCAGCCGTTGGCGCCGACCCGCCCGCGGAACAGGGAGGTCATGTCGCCGGTGCCGCCGGCCAGGTCCAGCACCTTTTCGCCGCCGCGCACGTTGGACAACTGCACGGCGATGCGCTTCCACACCCGGTGGACGCCCAGCGACATCACGTCGTTCATCAGGTCGTATTTGCCGGCCACCGAATCGAATACGCCGCGCACCATGCGCGCCTTTTCGCCGACGGGAACTTCGCGGAAACCGAAGTGGGTGGAGTTTGGTTCGTTCATGGCCATTCTTATGAAAGTCGCGTAGCAAATACCGTGGTCTCCCTCTCCCTTTGGGAGAGGGCCGGGGTGAGGGAAACGATCATGGCGCTCCTCGCCATGATCGTTTAGCCCATCGCCTTCTGCATGCGTTCCAGCGCCTTCTGCAGGTTGGCCATGCTGGTGGCGATGGAAAGACGCAGATGTCCGTCGCAGCCGAAGGAAGAGCCCGGCACCACCGCCACGCCCTTCTCGATGAGGAACTCGGTCAGCGCCATGTCGTCCTTCAGGTTGAGGCGGTCGAGCACGCCCTGCACGTTGGGGAAAACGTAGAAGGTGCCGTCGGTCTCCAGGCAGTCCACGCCGGGAATCTGGTTCAGCTCGGCCACCACGAAGTCATGCCGTTCCTTGAAAGCCTTGAGCATTTCCTGGATGCAGCTCTGGTCGCCGTTCAGCGCCGCCTGCGCCGCCACCTGGGAAATGGAGGTGGGGTTGGAAGTGCTCTGCGACTGGATGTTCTCCATGGCGGTGACGAGTTCCTTCGGCCCCGCGGCGTAGCCGATGCGCCAGCCGGTCATGGAATAGGCCTTGGACACGCCGTTCAGCACCATGGTGCGCTCATACAGTTCCGGGCAGGCGTTGATGATGTTGCAGAAGCCGCCCTGCTTCCAGACGATGTGCTCATACATGTCGTCCGTGGCGATCAGGACGTGGGGATGGGCTTTCAGCACTCCGGCCAAGGCTTTCAGTTCGTCGAGGGTGTACGCCGCCCCGGTGGGGTTGGACGGGCTGTTGATGACGAACAGCCGGGTTCTAGGCGTGATGGCGGCGGCGAGTTGCGCCGGGGTGATCTTGAAACCCTGCGACTGCGGCGCAGTTATAATCACCGGCTTGGCGCCGGCCAGCAGCACCATGTCCGGATAGGACACCCAGTAAGGCGCCGGGACGATGACCTCGTCGCCCGGATTGAGCAGCGCCTGGGCCAGATTGAAGAAACTCTGCTTGCCGCCGCAGGACACCAGAATCTGGTTGGGCTGATAGCTCAGGCCATTGTCGCGCTGGAACTTGGCCGCGACGGCCTGCTTCAAGGGCGGAATGCCGCCCACCGCCGTGTACTTGGTGAAACCGCTCTCGATGGCCTGGATGGCCGCGTCCTTGATGTGCCGCGGGGTGTCGAAATCCGGCTCGCCGGCGCCCAGGCCGACGATGTCCTGCCCCGCCGCCTTCAGGGCGTTGGCGCGGGCGGTAATGGCGAGGGTCGGGGAGGGCTTGATGCTCTGGACGCGGTCGGACAACTGGATGTTCATCGGCGGGAAAATCGGGGAAAAAGTTGGATAAACGTTTTTGATCGTTGAAAGGGCATCTTAAACGAAGATGGGGAAGCTGAGCAGTCCTGCCCGCTAGCCCAGCGCCCAAGGGCGAACAACGGAGCCGAAGCATCGGGTTTTCCGGGATGAATTCGTGGAAAAGCCGCTGTCCACCGTTTGTGGAAAGAATCTATGGCTGATTGCCTCATCATGAGTAACTTCGCGTGACCGGAACCCCACATGAAGTTTGAAAAATTCCAGGCGGGACGCTGGCACTCTCGCTATAAGTACAAAAGCTTCGAGCCGGTTCCGGTCAATCACGAATGGACCTGGGAAGACTCCACCGTCAATCTGCTGCTGGAGTCGGCCAACCGGGCGCTGGGCGAACTCAATGCGTTTTCGCTGATTGTGCCGGACATCGATCTGTTCATCGAAATGCACGTGGTCAAGGAAGCGCAAACGTCGAGCCGCATCGAAGGCACGCAAACCGGCATCGACGAGGCGCTGATGCCCATCGATCAGATTCGCCCGGAAAAGCGCGACGACTGGCGCGAGGTGCGCAACTACATCAACGCGGTGAACACGGCCATCGCCGAACTGAAAAATCTGCCTCTCTCCAACCGTCTGCTCAAACAAACCCACGCCATCCTCATGCAGGGCGTGCGCGGCGAGCACAAGCAGTCGGGCGAGTTCCGCCTCAGCCAGAACTGGATCGGCGGCTCCAGCCTGCTGGACGCCGCATTCGTTCCCCCGCACCAGGACGGCGTGCCCGAGCTGATGAGCGATCTGGAACAGTTCTGGCACAACGAGAGCATTACCGTGCCCCACCTGATCCGCGTCGCCATCAGCCATTACCAGTTCGAGACCATCCATCCGTTTCTGGACGGCAACGGGCGCATTGGCCGCCTGCTCATTCCGCTCTACCTGGTGAGTCACGGCTTGCTGGCCAAGCCATCGCTGTATTTGTCGGACTTCTTCGAACGCAATCGCGCCAGCTATTACGATGCCTTGATGGGGGTGCGCGTTTCCAACGATCTCGTTCACTGGGTGCGGTTTTTTCTGCAAGGCGTGGCCGAGACCGCGACGAAAGGCCGCGACGTGTTCGGCCAGATATTGGGCTTGCGTAACGAGGTCGAGCAACACATTCTGGGACTCGGCAAGCGTGCGCCGAACGCCAAGGCGGCGCTGAATCTGCTTTACCGCCAGCCGATCGTCAGCGCCGGCGACCTGGAGCGCGGGCTCGCAATTTCAAAGCCCACAGCCCATACCCTGTTGCGCTCTTTGCAAGAACTAGGGGTGTTGATGGAGATCACCGGACAGTTGCGCGACCGGGTGTATGCCTTCGATCGTTACCTTAAGCTGTTTGTTAGTTAAAGGAAACGCATTTCCTTTAACTAGCGCACACTGCCAGGAAAAGTTGAACACCGCATGAGCAAACCAAAACTGGAACCCATTTGGACCGGTAAGGCCGGGCATTTCTCAGCCTTGGATGGAAAGAACGGTGGATAAACGCTTCATCGTCAGCCGCACCATCATTACCGAAGACGGCGAGGTGCAGCAGCCTTACCGGGGCAAGGACTTCCATCTGAAGAGCCGTTTCGCGCCCGCCGGCGACCAGCCGGAGGCGATCCGGCAACTGGTGGAAGGCTTAAGCGACGGCGAGGCGCACCAGACCCTGTTGGGGGTGACCGGCTCGGGCAAGACTTTCACCATGGCCAACGTCATCGAGCGCGTGCAGCGCCCGGCGCTGGTGATGGCGCCCAACAAGACCCTGGCGGCCCAGCTGTACGGCGAGATGAAGGAGTTTTTCCCGGAAAATTCCGTGGAGTATTTCGTTTCCTATTACGACTACTACCAGCCGGAAGCCTATGTGCCTTCGTCGGACACCTACATCGAGAAGGATTCTTCCCTCAACGAGCACATCGAGCAGATGCGCCTGTCCGCCACCAAGGCCATCCTGGAACGGCGCGACACGGTGATCGTGGCCACCGTTTCCTCCATCTACGGCTTGGGCGAGCCGGCCTCGTATTTCGAAATGGTGCTGCACCTGGTGAGGGGCGACTTGATCGACCAGCGCACCCTGCTGCGCCGCCTCACCGAACTGCAATACACCCGCAACGACACGGAACTCCGGCGCGCCATGTTCCGGGTGCGCGGCGACGTTATCGACGTGTTCCCTGCGGAATCGGAAAAGGAAGCGGTGCGCATCGAGCTGTTCGACGACGAAATCGAGCGCCTGTCCCTGTTCGACCCGCTCACCGGCGAGATCACCTCGCGCATCGCCCGCTTCACCGTCTATCCCAAGAGCCACTACGTCACCCCGCGCGAGAAGCTGCTGGAAGCGGTGGAACGCATCAAGGTGGAACTGAAGGAGCGGCTGGAACAGCTTTACGCGGAGAACAAGATGGTCGAGGCCCAGCGCCTGGAGCAGCGCACCCGCTTCGACCTGGAAATGATCCTGGAAGTGGGCTATTGCTCCGGCATCGAGAACTACTCGCGCCACCTCTCCAACCGAACCGCCGGCCAGCCGCCGCCGACCCTGTTCGATTACTTGCCGGAGGATGCGCTGCTCTTCATCGACGAAAGCCACGTCACCGTGCCGCAGATCGGCGCCATGTACAAGGGCGACCGCTCGCGCAAGGAAACACTGGTGAATTACGGCTTCCGCCTGCCGTCCGCCCTGGACAACCGACCGCTCAGGTTCGAGGAATTCGAGGCGCGTGGCCACCAGCGCATCTACATTTCCGCCACACCGGGGCCTTACGAACGGGCGCACTCGGGCGGCGCGGTCGTCGAGCAGGTGGTGCGTCCCACCGGCCTGGTGGACCCGGAGGTGGAAATCCGCCCCGCCAGTTCCCAGGTGCAGGATCTGCTTTCGGAAATCCGCCTGCGCGTGGCCGACAACCAGCGGGTGCTGGTGACGACGCTGACCAAGCGCATGTCCGAAGACCTGACCGAATACCTGATGGAGCAAGGCGTCAAGGTGCGCTACCTGCATTCGGACGTGGAAACCGTGGAGCGGGTGGAGATCATCCGCGATTTACGCCTGGGCAAGTTCGACGTGCTGGTGGGCATCAACCTGTTGCGCGAGGGCCTGGACATCCCCGAAGTATCCCTGGTGGCCATTCTGGACGCGGACAAGGAAGGTTTCCTGCGCTCCACGGTCTCGCTCATCCAGACCATCGGCCGCGCGGCGCGCAACCTGCACGGCAAGGCGATCCTTTACGCCGACCGCATGACCGGCTCCATCGAGCGCGCCCTGGAAGAGACCGATCGCCGCCGCGCCAAGCAGGTGGTCTTCAACCAGGAGCACGGCATCACGCCGCAGAGCGTCAGCCGTTCGGTTATGGACATCCTGGAGGTGCCGATTCCCGGCCAGGGGTCGGCCCAGGTTTCCGGTAGGGTGCGCAAAGTAGCGGAGCGGCCCGGCGAATACAAAGTGCACAAGCCCGCCGACGCCGCCCGGCTTATCAAGGAACTGGAAGAAAAGATGTACCGCTGCGCCCGCGACCTGGAATTCGAGGAGGCCGCGCGCCTGCGCGACGAAATCCACGCGCTGAGGGCGGAGTTTTTCAGCGACGCGTGAAGCAAGAAGGAGCGGGGTGATCCGGGAAAAGCACCGGCTCGTCGCCTCCCTCGCGGATTGCTCTGCTGCGGCCATATGTGCCGCACTCATCGGAGTGATGCGCCTCATTTGCGCCAGTCCTGTCAGGTTAGGCACTTATTCCGGCAAAGTCGCGTACTCGTATGTGTCCGCGTAACGCAACGCGCTTATCTTCAACGGGCGTGATGCTAGCGGGGAGGCTGTTTGCCGACCACGCCGTTCCAGGCCAAAACCGCACGATAGACCAGTGCCGTACACCAATGCGGCCCCGGTGTTTATGCCAAATAATGCCCCAGCACCTCTTTTGTGCGACTGCGGTGATGGTGTGGGGTATGGCAAGCTATCAGCATGTCTTTATACGCATAAGTTATATTTTGGCCAATCCTGCCCAAACAATAATGTCCCACCCTCTCGTTGCTGGTAATCCCATGCCGTCTGTCCTCGACCCCGCCAAACTGAACAATCCCCTCTACGCCGTACGCTGCCTCGGGCAGGGTCTGGCCTTGCTGGCGCGGCCGGAATTGCGCCATTTCGTGTGGATGCCGCTGTTGTTGAATTTATGTCTGTACGCCTTGGGGCTGTGGGCGGTGCGGCATTATTTCGACGCGGCCATGGCCTATTTCCTGCCGGCATGGCTGGACTGGCTGCGCTGGCTGTTGTGGCCGCTGGTGGCGGGTAGTTTTATCGTCCTGATGTTTTTCAGCTTTACCCTATTGGCCAACCTGTTGGGAGCGCCGTTTTACGGCATTCTGGCAGACAAGGTGGCGGTTTTGCTCGGCGTGCCGGCGGAGGGGCGGCGCGAGGAGCCGTGGCCGCGCGCGGCCTGGCGCGGCCTGGCGGCGGAAGGGGCGCGCTTGCGCTATTACCTGGTTCGGGTGGTGCCGGCCCTGCTGCTGTTCGTGATTCCCGGCATCAACCTGATAGCGCCGTTGCTGTGGTTGGTGTTCAACGGCTGGTTCCTGGCGCTGGAATACACCTCTTATCCGCTGGAGCGTTGCGGTTATGGTTTCGACGCGCAGCGCCGCTTGCTGGGCAAGGCGCGCGTCGCCGCGACCGGCTTCGGCGTGCTGGTGGCGCTGGGGTTGGCGGTGCCGCTGCTCAACGTGCTGATGCCGCCTGCAGCGGTGGCGGGAGCGGTGGTCTATATCGCCGCGGCGCGGCGTGAGGGGTGAGACTTGGCGGCAGCAAGAGACATTCGGGCGCCGACGATCCACGATTTCCTTCCGCACGTCGCGCAAACGGCGGGCATGAAAAATCGGCAGGAGAGCCGATTTTCACGGCGGAGCCGCCCGTAAGGGTGCCGGGCAAGGGATAGCCGGCATGAAAAAACCGGCTCCGGGATCATCCCGGAGCCGGTTTCTTTTCAGAACCGGGGCGCTTTATTTAGCGGCGACGGTCACCGCCGCCGAAGTCACGGCGCGGGGGGCGGCTGCCGAAATCACGGCGCGGCGCGCGTTCCTCGCGGGGACGGGCTTCGTTCACCGTCAGGGAACGGCCGTTCATGTCCTTGCCATTGAACATTTCGATGGCGCGGTTGGCGTCTTCCTGGTTAGGCATTTCGACGAAAGCGAAGCCGCGCGAGCGGTTGGTCATCTTGTCCATGACCACTTCGCAGTTGCTCACCTCACCGGCCTGGGAAAACAGGCTTTTCACTTCCACCTGGGTGGCGCTGAAGGGCAGATTGCCCACAAACAGTCTAACAGTCATTTTGGTTTCCTTTGCCGCGGTCTATACGTTATCAGTGACTGTTCCCGCCCGCCGGGTTTCGGACTGCCGCGACAAAAAACTTCGACAATCTACCAGTCTCACTGCAACTCTCTCTGCTGGCCTGCAAAGTGTAAGCGATTTTTTCCCGCCGTGCACAATCTTCGCGGGAATTCAACGGGTTTTTACGGTCTTTTTTGGGGCACGCGTTTCGTGTTGTCGCAATGGGACGGCGTGACAAGTTCACAGGCTTTTGTATATTATATGTTTTCACGCCAAAAACCGGTTTCCCGTCCGGGAAATCCGCCTGCACATGAAATATCCGCAAACTTTCAAGCCTGCCCGTTGCCGACGGCTGAAATGGCTCTTCGCCTGCGCCGCTCTACTGGAATTTTCCTCCGGCCATGCGGAGGTTTATCCCCTCCCGGCTCCGGATGTCGATGTGGTCGGCGAACTCCAGCACACCCGCGCCAGCCAGGACGACACGCTACTGGACGTGGCGCGCCGTTTCAGCCTGGGTCAAGACGAGATCGTCATGGCCAATCCGGACGTGGATCGCTGGCTACCGGGTGGAGGAACGGAAGTGCTGTTGCCGAAGCAGTTCATCCTGCCCGACGCGCCGCGCAGCGGTATCGTGCTCAACGTGCCGGAAATGCGGCTTTTTTATATCCGTCCCCATGGAAAGAATACCCTGGGCGAGATCGTCACCTACCCGGTCAGCATCGGCCGGATGGACTGGCGCACCCCCATGGGCACCACCCGTGTTCTGGAAAAGCTGGTGGACCCGGTCTGGCGTCCGCCGGAGACGATCAAGGTCGAGCACGCCGCCGACGGCGACATCCTGCCCGACGTGGTCCCCGCCGGTCCCAACAATCCTCTGGGCCGTTTCGCCATGCGCCTGGGGATTCCCGGCTATTTGATCCACGGTACCGGCCTCGACAAGGCGTTCGGCATCGGGATGCGCGTGACCCACGGTTGCGTGCGCATGTATCCGGAAGACATCGAGCAACTTTTCCCGCAGGTTCCGGTCGGCGCACCGGTGACCATCGTCAACCAGCCGATCAAGCTGGGCTGGAAAGACGGTGCGCTCTACATGGAGGTACATCCCCCTCTGGACGAGGACAACACGGGGTATGAGCAGATGCTGGCGACGGCGCTGGATCTGATCCAGAAAAAGATGGGGCCGGGAACCCTGACCCTGGATGGCCGCGTCGTACGCCACGCGCTGGAAAAGCCCGACGGCGTTCCTGTGGTGATCAGCCGCCGGGAAGCGCCGCCGGCCGCTCCGGTCGAGGATGAACAGAGCCCGCCGGCGCGGACGCCGATTCCGGCGTACTGATCTGCCGGACCGGCCGGGAGGCCGGCATTACCAGCTGAACAAGACCCACTGCGGAACTTTCAGGCCGCTTTCCAGCTGGCTGCGGCGGGCGTCCATGTTGCCGTCGCCGTCGTTGTCCACCAGGTAATAGGGCGGCCCGATGCTGGGGGTGATCTTGACCATGTAGAGCCTGCCGTTGATTCGGTACTCCTGGATGGTCTCCTTGCCGCGCTTGATGATGGTGATGTCCGGCTCCATGTTTTCGCCGCTTTGCACCGTTTCGGGCAAATCCGGCGGTTCAGGCACCGCAGCGGGCTCGCCGCCGGCCGATTCGGGCGCCGCCTCGGATTCGGCGGCGGGCGCCGGTTCCTGACTGAATTCCATCTCGTCGATCGCGTCGTTTTCCGGCGGCGGGGGCGCCAGCGGCGCTTCGGCGCGGGCCAGGGAGGCGAGCAGCAGCAGGACACTCAAGGGAACGGTTCGGCGCATGGAAGCTAATCCTTGTCAGGAACGGTTTGGCCGGACACTATACACCATCCCCTGCTCATACCGCGGCATAACCGTCGCTGTTGCCGCTCACCCAGCGCTGGCTGGCGCCGCTCAGCGATTCGCGTTTCCAGAGCGGCGCGCGCCGTTTCAGTTCCTCGATGAGAAAGCGGCAAGCATCGCAGGCCGGGCCGCGGTGGGTCGACCACGCCGCCGCCAGCACCAGCGTTTCGCCCGGCTGGACCCGGCCGACGCGGTGCACGATGCGCGCGTCCAGCAAAGGCCAGCGGCGGCGGGCCTCGGTGAGCAGCTTTTCCAGTTCGCGCTCGGTCATGCCCGGATAATGCTCCAGAAACATCTCCTGCACCTCCTCGCCGTCGTTGAAGTCGCGCAGACTGCCGACGAATGCGGCGCAAGCGCCGGCCTTTCCCGGCGGCAAGGTTTTCTCGAATTGCCCCAGCCAGGCCCAGGGATCGAACGGCGCATCGGAAAGCAACACGTCCAACTCAGCCCCCCGTCACCGGTGGAAAGAATCCCACCTCGTCGCCATCCTTCACCGGAGTTTCCGGCCGGGCGTACTCCATGTTGACCGCGCACAACAGATTGGCCGGCATCGGCAGTCCGCGGTTTACCGCTTTCCAGACGCCGGCGACGGTGTCCAGTCCCTCGGCGGCCAGACTTTCCTCGGCGCGGCCCATCGTCTCGCGGAGGCTGGCGAAATAACGGACGCGAATCGACATGGCGGTTGCGGGATAAATCGAAGGGAAAACTTATAATATCAGTAGATAACGACTTCCGGACGCCCGGCCATGACATCCTTGACCCATTTCGACAAATCCGGCGCCGCCCAGATGGTGGACGTGGGCGGGAAGGCGATCAGCGAGCGGCAGGCCATTGCCGAAGGCTGCATCGACATGCTTCCGGAAACGCTTGCCCTGATTCTTGCGGGCGGCCATGCCAAGGGAGACGTACTGGGTATCGCGCGCATCGCCGGCATCATGGCCGCCAAGAAAACCGCGGAACTGATACCGCTCTGCCACCCCTTGCCGCTGACGCATGTGGACATCGCCTTCCAGCCCGAGCCCGAACACAACCGCCTGCGCTGCACGACGACGACCCGCACCCGCGACCGTACGGGGGTGGAAATGGAAGCCTTGACCGCGACGCAAATCGCTCTGCTCACCGTTTATGATATGTGCAAGGCGGTGGATCGCGGCATGACCATCCACACCGTCCGTCTTCTGGAAAAATCCGGCGGGAAATCGGGGCATTGGCGACGGGACCCGGCAATCGCCGATTGAACGCCTGGTTCACGCGAATCAACACCAAGAGAAAGGATGCCGATATGACGCACGCTCCCCAACTCAAGATTCTGGTGGTGGACGACGACGCCATCAGCCGCTTGCTGGTCGCCAGGCTGGTGGAACAGATGGGACACTTCTCGGTCGTGGCGGGTAACGGCGTCGAGGCCGTCGAGGTTTACGAGAGGGAGCAGCCCGACCTGGTGCTCATGGACGTGCTGATGCCGGAAATGGACGGCTACGAGGCGACCCGGCGCATCAAGGCGCTGGCGGCGGACAAGTGGGTTCCGGTCATTTTCCTGACGCGGCTGGATTCCGACAACAGTCTGATTCAGGCGCTGGAGGTGGAGGCTGACGATTATCTGGTCAAGCCGGTCAATTTCGCCACCTTGCGTGCCAAGATCGGCGCCATGCAGCATGTTTTCAGCCTGCAGGAAGAGGTGCGGATCAAAAGCCAGGAACTGGAAAACCATTCCTACGAAGTCGAGGAAGAGAAGCGCATCATTACGCATTTGATGGAGCAGATCACCCACCAGGAAGGGTTGCAGGATCCCGCGCTGAATTATTGCGTCATCCCCGCCGAGCACCACAGCGGCGATCTGATCGCCTCCCAGCGCTCGCCCAGCCAGGCATTGAACGTGATGCTGGCGGACGGTACGGGGCACGGGCTGGCGGCGGCCATCAACGTGCTGCCTCTGCCGCCGATTTTCTACAGCATGGCCGGACGCGGATTTCCCTTGTCCCGCGTGGTCCAGGAACTCAACCGCAAAGCGTTCGGCTGGCTGCCCACCGAGCGGTACGTCGCGGCGATTCTCGCCACGGTGGACGAGCGCAACCGCCGCATCGCCGTCTGGAACGGCGGTCTTCCTCCTGCGCTGTTGATGAGCGCGGAGGGTGAAATCCTCTACCGCTGGGATTCCCGGCAATTGCCGCTGGGTATCCTCGACGATCCGGATTGCGGTAAGGAACTGGAATATTACAGCTTTGACCGGCCGGGACAGCTGATCATGATGTCCGACGGGGTGATCGAGGCCCCCAACGCCGCCGGCGAGCGCTACGGCCAGGAGCGCGCCCTGGACGTGCTGCGCCGCTCGCCTCCCACGTCCCGCTTCAAGAATCTGCTGGACGACCTGAACGCGCACCTGCATGGGCACCCGGCCAGCGACGATGTTTCCCTGATTATCGTCGAGGTCATGGGCGATCACGTGCCGCCCCTGCCCGAGCCCGAAGTCGTGCGCGAGTTGGCCCCCAAGCGGAGCGCCGGGGAGGGCTGGCACCTGGAAATGCGGCTGAATGCGAGCGAACTGCCTCATTTCGATCTGGCGCCGCAGTTGACCGCATTGCTCGGCAACATTCCGGACATCCATCGGCATGACCGGACGCTGTTCCTTATTTTGTCCGAACTGTTTTCCAACGCGCTCGACCATGGCTTGCTCCGCCTCGGGAGCGATATCCCCTGCGGTTCCCAGAACAGCGAAGCGTATCTGGCCGAACGCGAGCGGCGTCTTGGCGAACTACGGGAGGGCTGGATCTTTTTACGCCTCGAAACCGTCACCGAGGACGGTGAGCACCTGCTGCGCATCCGGGTCCAGGACAGCGGTGCGGGTTTCGATCATGCCCGCCTGGAGCGCGAACTGGCGGAGCGCAACCGTCCTTGCGGACACGGCCTGTGGCTGGTGAAAAGGCTGGTCCGGCGCCTGGAATTCCAGGGCGGCGGCGCGGCGGTGACCGTGGATTACGCTTTATGACTCAACCAAAGAACCAGGCGGTGATCAATATCGCCGCTACCACGCCGGCGAAATCCGCCAGCAGTCCGCAACCCACCGCGTGGCGGACGTTCTTGATCCCCACCGCGCCGAAATACACCGCGAGCACGTAGAAGGTCGTTTCCGTGCTGCCCTGGATGATGACGGACAGCCGGCCTGCGAAGGAGTCCGCGCCGAAGGTTTTCATGGCGTCCAGCATCATCGCCCGCGCCCCGCTGCCGCTGAATGGCTTGACCAGCGCGGTGGGCAGGGCGTCGACGAAGCGGCTGTCCCAGCCGAAAAACTCCACCCCGGAGCGGATGCCTTCCAGAAGGCCGTCCAGTACCCCGCTGGCGCGCAGCACGCCCACGGCGGCCAGCATGGCGACCAGGTGGGGAATGATGGTCACGGCGGTCTGGAAACCTTCCTTGGCGCCCTCGATGAACGCTTCGTGGACGTTGATCCTGCGGCGCCAGGCGGCGAGGAGGAACGCGGCGATCAGGCTCAGCAGCAGCGAATGGCTGATGAGCGCCGATTGCACCTGCATCTCGGCCTGGCCGAATCCGGCCAGATAAAAGGCCAGCCCGCCTGCTACAAGCGCGAATCCGCCTAGGTAAGCCAGCACCACCGGATCGCGGAGGCGGATGCGTTGCAGGGACGCCACCGCCAGCAACCCCGTCAGCGTCGAACAGCTGGTGGCCAGCAGGATGGGCAGGAATACATCGGCGGGATTGGCCGCGCCGAGCTGGGCGCGCCAGGCGAGCAGGGTGACCGGGAACAGGGTTACCGACGAGGCGTTGAGAACGAAGAACAGGATCTGCGCGTCGCTGGCGGTGTCCGGGCGGGGATTGAGGCTCTGCAACTCGCGCATGGCCTGGATGCCCAGCGGCGTGGCTGCATTGTCCAGGCCGAGGACGTTGGCGGAGAGGTTCATCACGATGGCGCCGACGGCCGGGTGCTCCGGCGGCACTTCCGGCATCAGCCTGCGGAACAGCGGCGTCACGGCGCGGGTGATGAGCTGGATGACCCCGCCTTTCTCCGCCACGCGCAACATGCCCAGCCAGAAGGCCAGCACCCCGGTGAGTCCCAGCGCGACTTCGAAGGCCAGCTTGGACTGGACGAACAGCGCGTCGAGCAGGCGGCTGAAGATTGCGCTGTCGCCGCCGAACAGGAACTGCAGCCAGGCGGCGGCAATGGCGACGAGGAAAAAGCCCGTCCAGAGCGCGTTGAGCACCCCGCTAGATTTCCCGCGCCAAGCGCGCCGCATAGCCCGTGTAGGCGCGCGGCGTCAGTTCGAGTAACGCGGCCTTGGCGGCCTGCGGAATTTCCAAGGTCTGTACGAAGGCGCGCAGCGCATTCGCGTCGATGCGCCGGCCGCGGGTCAGTTCCTTGAGTTTTTCGTAGGGTTGCTCGACGCCGTAGCGGCGCATGACGGTCTGGATCGGCTCGGCCAGCACTTCCCAGTTGGCATCCAGGTCGGCTTCCAGCGCCGCCGGATTGGCCTCCAGCTTGGCGATGCCTTTCAGCGTCGCATTCAGGGCGATGACGGTGTGGGCCAGGCCCACGCCGATGTTGCGCAGCACGGTCGAGTCGGTGAGGTCGCGCTGCCAGCGGGAGACGGGCAGCTTTTCCGCCAGGTGGCCGAGCACGGCGTTGGCCAGGCCGAGGTTGCCTTCGGAATTTTCGAAGTCGATGGGATTGACCTTGTGCGGCATGGTCGAGGAGCCCACCTCGCCCGCCACGGTTTTCTGCTTGAAATAGCCCAGGGAAATGTAGCCCCAGGCGTCGCGGTCGAAGTCCAGCAATACCGCATTGAAGCGGCACACGGCGTGGAACAGTTCGGCGACGCCGTCGTGGGGCTCGATCTGGATGGTGTACGGGTTCCAGGCCAAGCCGAGGGATTCGACAAAGCGGTGGGAAAAATCTGCCCAGTCCACTTCCGGGTAGGCCGCGGCGTGGGCGTTGTAATTGCCCACCGCGCCGTTGATCTTGCCCGGCAGTTCCACCGCCGCGATCTGCCGGCGCTGGCGGGACAGGCGGGCGACCACGTTGGCCAGTTCCTTGCCCAGGGTGGTCGGCGTGGCCGGCTGGCCGTGGGTGCGGGAGAGCATGGGCTGTTCCGCGTGGCTGTGCGCCAGTTCGCGCAGCGCCTCGATCAGCCGGTCCATGAGCGGCAGCAGCACCGCGTCGCGCCCTTCCTTGAGCATCAGGGCGTAGGCGAGGTTGTTGATGTCCTCGGAAGTGCAGGCGAAGTGCCAGAATTCGCCGACGCGGGCGATTTCCGGCCGGGATACGGTCTTTTCCTTGAGGAAATACTCCACCGCTTTCACGTCGTGGTTGGTGGTCTTCTCGATGGCCTTCACCCGCGCCGCGTCTTCTTCGCTGAAGCCGGAGACGAGCGTTTCCAGGAAAGCGTCAGCCTCCGCGGAGAAAGCCGGAATCTCGACGATGGCCGGCTCGCCGGCCAGGGCTTGCAGCCAGCGCACTTCGACCAGGACGCGGTAACGGATCAGGCCGTATTCGCTGAAGATGGGACGCAGCGCGTCTACCTGCCCGGCGTAACGGCCGTCGATGGGGGAGAGGGCGGTAAGCGAGTTCATGCGATGTCCGTAGTGTGGCGAAAATCAGTCAAATGCTTTCTCGATCACCCCGCCCCCCAGACAGATTGCGCCGTCGTAAAACACCACCGATTGTCCCGGCGTGAGGGCGCGTTGCGGCGGGTCGAAACGGACGCGGCAGCGGCCATTATCCAGCAGTTCCACGTCGCAGTCCTGGTCGGGCTGGCGGTAGCGGGTCTTGGCGGCGCAGCGGAAATGGAGAGCGGGCGGCTGGCCGGCGACCCAGTCGAGCGATCCGGCTTCCAGGGCGGAATGGAACAGCCAGGGGTGATCGTGGCCTTGGCCGGCGTACAGTACGTTGCGCTCCATGTCCTTCTTCAGCACGTACCAGGCATCCTGCGCCGCGCCCTGGACACCGCCGATGCCCAGGCCCCCCCGCTGGCCGAGAGTGTAGTACATCAGGCCCTCGTGGCGGCCGATGGGCTGCTCCTCGGT
>DATDOO010000178.1:0-14567 GCA_035293245.1 Methylococcaceae bacterium | reverse complement strand
GGCGCGGGCGGTGGCCGGCGAGGCAGGGGTGCCGTTCTTCAACATCGGCGGCAGTGAATTCATCGAGCTGTTCGTGGGGGTGGGCGCGGCGCGGGTGCGCGACCTGTTCGAGCAGGCGCGGCAGAAGGCGCCGTGCATCATCTTCATCGACGAGTTGGACGCCATCGGCCGCTCCCGCGGCGGGCCGGTGGTGATGGGCGGCCACGACGAGCGGGAGCAGACCCTCAACCAGCTTCTCACCGAAATGGACGGCTTCGACCCCTCCTCCGGCGTGGTGGTCATGGCCGCCACCAACCGGCCGGAAATCCTCGACAAGGCGCTGTTGCGCGCCGGGCGCTTCGACCGCCAGGTGGTGGTGGACAAGCCCAGCCTGGAAGACCGCGTCGCCATCCTCAAGCTGCACACCAAGCCCATCAAGATGGCCGAGGACGTGGACCTGCGCGTTATCGCCCAGCGCACGCCGGGCTTCGTGGGCGCGGACCTGGCCAACATCGCCAACGAAGCGGCCATCCTGGCGGTGCGCGACAACCAGGACAGCGTCACCATGAAAAACTTCGAAGCCGCCATCGACCGGATCGTCGCCGGGCCGGAAAAGAAAAGCCGCACCCTCGGGGAGGCGGAAAAGAAGCGCGTCGCCTACCACGAGTCCGGCCACGCCCTGGTGGCCGCTTACGTGCCCACCGGCGAGCCGGTGCACAAGGTTTCCATCATCCCCCGCGGCGCCGCGGCCCTGGGCTTCACCTTGCAGCTACCCACGGAAGAAAAATTCCTGGCCACCGAACCGGAACTGAAAGACCGCCTCGCCATCCTGCTGGCCGGACGGGCGGCGGAGGAAATCGCCTTCGGCGACATTTCCAGCGGCACCCACAACGACCTGGAAAGGGCGTCGGACATCGCCCGCAGCATGGTCTGCGAACTGGGCATGAGCCGTAAACTGGGCCCGCTCACCTACGGAAAGCGGCAACAGTTGCAGTACCTGGCCGTGGAAGGCATGGAAGAGCGCAATTTCAGCGAAGAAACGGCCCGCGTGATCGACAGCGAAGCGCGCGAACTGGTGGAAGAAGGTTACCGCCGGGCCAAGGACATCCTGACCGAACACCACAACGCCCTGGATAAACTGGCCAAGCTGCTGCAGGAGCGGGAGGTGCTAAGCGGGGAGGAGGTGAAGGAAGTTTTGGGTGCGGTGCGGGGTTGAAAGGGGGACGTGCTATACGGAATCCGTTTAGCATTGATATACGAGATTCTGTTTAATCCACTGTTGTTGGGCCTTAGAATGAAGCTTCTTCCCGCGCAAACGAGTGAAACCTCTCTCTCCTCCATTGGTGAAGAGGCGCGTGCTTTGCTAATGCGCCATGACTACTCCGGCCTTGCAAATCGATTTGGGTACGCTCTCGCCTTTGATCGTCCCCCCTCGGCAGCGCTCGAAGCCGATTTTTTGAGTGCAGCCGCGTCGCCCATCACGTTAGGGGCCGGTGCGTACTTGCCAGACGTAGTGACAGTTAAATACTTCTCGCCAAACGACACAGGCTTGTTCGCATTGGTGGAATGCCCAGTTCCTGTTGCTGACGGAGTTGCCGTCCTTCTAGAGCTTATCGTCACAGGGAAGAGCGAAGAGAAACACATCACAGTGGAGGACATCAGTGGTGTCACAGCTTAGGACCGTTGGGGTGAGTCCGCGAACCCCAACATAACCCGCCACAGCCATCGTTGGGGTTCGCCGGCTCACCCCAACCTACCTGACTGCGCGGGCCACGAACCGCCAAATCGAATGGAGAATTGCACATGCCAGGTACCATCCAACTGCATCGTGTGCTCCGGGCCAAGCCGGAGCGCGTCTATCGAGCGTTTCTGGATGCGGACGCCATTGCCAAGTGGCTTCCGCCCTACGGATTTACCTGCAAAGTTCACCACCTGGATGCCCAGGTAGGCGGCACATACAAAATGTCGTTTACGAACTTCTCGACCGGCAACGGCCACTCCTTCGGCGGCGAATATCGCGAACTCGTGCCTTTCGAGAAGATTCGCTATACGGATAGCTTCGACGACCCGAATCTGCCCGGCGAAATGCAGACCACCATAAGCTTTAGGCAGGTTTCCTGCGGAACGGAGCTCGACATAGTCCAGGAAGGGCTACCCGAGGTCATTCCGCTGGAGATGTGTTATCTCGGCTGGCAGGAGTCGCTGGCGCAACTGGCGACGCTGGTAGAGCCCGAGATTCCCGATTGACGCGGCGACGTCAGCCGATCCAGCAGACGCCTCCAGCGAAGCTGACAGGCTGTTGAAATTTGCCTGTACGCCTTCGGCTTCCAGTTCGGAAAACAGGCATTTTTCTCGTTTCCAGGCCTTTGGGCGCTTTTTGGGCGGACTTACCCTGCGCCGTCGACAGTCGCCATCCGCACACGCTGGCCACCCGTACCAGGTTGTACGCGGCAAAGGTGAACCCCGTCTGCGCCTTGACCTTGTCCAGCCACGGTTTTCGCCCTTGAAATCCACCGTGGGATTGCGGCCGCCGTCTTCCGGCGGCTTGCCCGATCGGCTGGGCGCGCGACGTAGCCGTACTCGACCGGATTGTCATGGATGTAATCCGCATGCCGGCGAAAATCTTCCTCGTCCCGAGTCACATGCTTCCCCTAGCGGCGCTGCCGGATGCCCCGCTCGCTCTTCCTGTGCCGGCTGGCGTTCGCCTTTCGGCAACTGTCCGGAAAACGTGCATTTGTCACAAAGGGATGGTGAATGGCGCACAGATAAGCCCGTGTCCTCTGCGTAAATTGACATCCAACCCGAGAGGGTCGATGCGGTCGCAACCCACCCATCCCGGTCTGTTGCATCCCGTTCGAATCAGTCAGTTTAATCACGGAGGTTTTTATGTTCGTTGCTTTCATCATTTCCACGGTCCCTTTTATCCTGTTGTTTGCCGGCATGGCGGCCGTGGCTCTGTTCGCGATTGGCGCACTGGTCGTGAAGTTTCCTTTTCTCATCGCGCTGGCGCTGGTTTATGCGTGTGGCTTGAAAATTGCCGCGGCCCCTTCGAGAGATGGCGAGCAGCGCGAGGATTCCAGAGCCCCGGCCAGTTGCGTGAACCCTACGGAACCCGGATTGCACTGCCGCCGCCAAAAAATCGAACCCAAGATCTCTTGGCCTTCGCCGGCATGGACGGTGAAATCGGCGCATGGCAAGCTGGTCGCGACCCAGTCCGCGCCCGTGAATCGAGCATGATGCTTTCCAATCCACCCCCATCCCTGCGTTCGGGGATGGGAAGATCGACAACCTTGATCAGGGAATAGCTACCCTTTTCTTTGAATGGCTAACCGTCCGGTCCAGGCAGGCCGCGGGCGCAATACAGCTACCGCCTCTTGCACCCTGCAGACCGAGCCGAATGGGTCAATAACTTCTGCGTGCTGCCGGGGTCGTCGTTGAGCGCGTCTAACCCACCCAACACGGTTGGAAATTTAAGGCCTGGTCAAAAACAAAGGCAATCCCACCTTGCGGTCATAGTTCGGCCGATAGCGCTGGACGTTGTACATCGCCTCCACATCCACCACGCGCGGCCCCAGCGCCGGGTCGGGGATTTCCGCCAGGGCGTAGCAGCCGTCGACGATAGCGGTCATGACCCCGCTCCGTCCTTCCTGGATGCAGTCCATGGCCATGCCGGCGAAGGTGTAGCCGACCACCTTGTCCACGAAATCCGGCTCGCCGGAACGCAAGTCGTAGGTCAGATCGCTGACCAGGGTGTCTTCGCCGGTGCGGGCCGTCACTTCGGCGGAAAACGCTTCCCCGACGCTCAATTTCTTGCGATGGCCGAAGGCGTCGGGCTCGCCGTATTCTTGGACCTGGTAGCCTTTCCAGCTCGCGCCTTCCGAGAGCACGACCATGGCGTAGTTGGAAGGATTCTTCGCCTTGTCCTCCCGCAACAGCCCGATCATCCGCTCCAGGTCGAATTGGTATTCCGGTATGGCGCAGCGGGTGCTGGTCACGTAAGCGGTAAAGAGCGCCGTGTATCCCGAGTCGCGGCCGAACACCCGGAAGATCCCCACCCGCTCATGGGAACCGACCGTCGAACGCTGCCGGTTGATGGCGTCCATGGCCCGGGTGACCGCCGTGGCAAAGCCGATGCAGTACTCGGTGTTGCGCACGTCGTTGTCCATGGTCTTGGGGATGGCCACCACTTTTACGCCTTGCTTGTGGAGGTGCGCGGCGTAGCTCAGGGTGTCGTCGCCGCCGATGGCCACCAGGCAGTCCACGTCCAGATTCCGGAGATTGCTCTCCACCTCGGTGCTGACGTTGTACGGCGCTTTTTGGCCGGCATACCGGGCCTGCAAATGCGCGGGCAAGCTTTTCATCTTCAGCGGGTTGGTCCGGCTGGTATGAAGAAACGTGCCGCCGGTGCGGTCGATGGTGCGGGTGTTTTCGCGGGTCAGCAGGCGGGTGTATTCGGCAAGGGATTTTCCATCCGCCGGGTTGAGGTGCGTCAATCCTTCCCAGCCGCGGCGGATGCCCACCACTTCGTAGCCGAGATCGGCCGCCCGGTAGGTGACGCCCTTGATGACCGAATTGAGGCCGGGCACATCCCCGCCGCCGGTGAGGATGCCGATACGCCTAACGGGCATGGCGGATCACGCCTCCCTCGATCATGAAAGGCGCTCCCGCCAGGCTCGTTTCCCTCACCCCCGCCCTCGCCCAGGGGAAGCGGATGAGCAAGGTTGCTGCAAATCTTAGGTTGATCGCCATGGAATTCTCCGGGTGCTGTGGAACGCGCTCGGCGGGAAAATGAGCGCGCCCCGGACGCTTGTCAAGCAACGCTCCGGGGCGCATTTCACGATGCTCCTTGTCCTACTTCAGTGAGGAGTATGCTTTCGGTTCGTTCATCCGGCCATACAGGAGTCCCCGCCATGCGAAAACCCAATCCGATCAAGACCTCCCTCAACTATTTCCTGCTGGGAATCCTGGCTGTGCTGCCGCTGGTCATCGTCACGCAGATATTCATCTGGCTGGTCCAGTTCACCCTGAGCACGGTGTTCGACGTGAAGGACTGGGTGGGCCAGTACTGGATCACCGCCCTGGTGTTCCTGGGCGTCTATACCCTGCTGGTCTATATCGGCTACGAACTGAGCAAGCACGGCCGCTCGCTGATCGTGACGGCCTTCGACATGGTGGTCGGCCGCGTGCCGTTCCTGAACACCGTATACCGGGTGAGCAAGAAGGTGGTCGACATGTTCCGCGGCCGCGGCGCGGAGCGCCTGCGCGAAGTGGTGTACGTGGAATACCCCAAGGACGGGCTGTGGGTCCCCGCCTACGTCACCAACCGGGAAGGCGAGTGGTATGTGCTGTTCATCCCGACTTCGCCCAATCCGACCAGCGGCTTTACCGTGATCGTGCACGAGTCGAAAGTGGTGAAGTCGCAACTCAGCATTGAAGACGTCACTTCGTTCATCGTCAGCGTCGGCGCCGATTTTCCCAAGTCCCACGAGGTGCCGAACCTGATGCGCTGAGTCGGCATGCGAGAAACTTGCGCGGTGCTAGACTTGGGACGGTTCCTTTTTTGAAGAGGAGTTTCCGCCATGACCGAGCCTTTGTTCAGAGCGGGGGTCCTGACGTTCGCCCTTCTGTGTCCGGCTCTCGCTTGGGGAGATACGCCCATGAATCTCACGTCCTCCGCCTTCACCCATCAGGGAGACATCCCGGCCGTTTTCACCTGCCAGGGCCGGAACGTCTCGCCGCCGCTGGCCTGGAACGGCCTACCGGCCGGCACCCAAAGCCTGGCGCTGATCGTCGACGACCCGGATGCGCCCGATCCCGCCGCGCCGAAAATGACCTGGGTGCACTGGGTCCTGTACAACATTCCGCCCGACGCGCCCGGCCTGGCCGAAGGGGCGGCTGCCTTGCCGCCGGGCACGAAGGAAGGCCTCAACGACTGGAAGCGCACCGGATACGGCGGCCCATGCCCGCCCATCGGCCGGCATCGCTATTTCCACAAGCTCTACGCTTTGGACACGGTTTTGCCGGACCTGGGCAAGCCCGATAAGGCCAAACTGGAAAAAGCCATGCAGGGGCACATTCTGGGACGGTCGGAACTGGTGGGCACTTACCAGAAGCGCTGAGAACCGTAATCCCGTTTCTCAATGCAAATGTCATTCATTCTTTGCGTAGGTTGGATTGCCGGTCCTCCGCATAACCCAACATTCGGCGCCGATGTTGGGTTACGGCGAGGACGCCTAACCCAACTACACTTTATTTTTGAATGGGAAACGGAATAGCAAAATGAAAATCGGCGTCGTCAAGGAAATCAAGGACCAGGAAAACCGCGTGGCTTTGACCCCCGCCGGGGCGGATACCCTGGTGCGGGCGGGACATGCGGTGCTGGTTCAGGCGGGCGCGGGTGTCGGTTCCGCATTCGCGGACGAGGAATACCGCCGCGCCGGGGCGCAAATCGTCACCGCGGAAGCCGCCTGGGATGCGGAACTCGTGATCAAGGTCAAGGAACCGCTCGAAGCGGAATACCGCTATCTGAAGAATCAGTGGGTGTTCACCTATTTCCACCTGGCCGGCGCGCCCAAAGCCTTGACCGAGGCCTTGCTCGCAAGCGGAACCACCGCCCTGGCCTACGAGACCCTGGAAGACGAACGCGGCAAGCTGCCGCTGCTGGCGCCCATGAGCGCGGTGGCGGGCAACATGGCCGTCACCGTCGGCAGCTACTACCTGGCGAAATTCAACGGCGGCAAGGGCGTGCAACTGGGCAGGGTGCTGGGACAGCGCCACGGCAAGGTGGTGATCCTCGGCGACGGCGTGGTCGGCCGCCACGCCGGACGCACCGCCGCCGGCATGGGCGCGGAGGTGTGGATCGGCGGGCTGCATGCGGAGCATGTTCCGGATCTCCGGCGGGAAATCCCGGAAGGTTTCGAATTTTTCCTCGCGCAACCCGACCCCATCGCCCGGCACCTGGAAGACGCCGATCTCCTGGTCGGCGCGGTGCTTCACCACGGCGCCAAGGCGCCCCACCTGGTCACCGAATCCATGGTGCGGCGCATGCAGCCGGGCTCGGTCATCGTGGACGTGAGCATCGACCAGGGCGGTTGCGTCGAGACTTCCCGGCCCACCTCCCACTCCGACCCGGTATTCGTCAAGCACGGCGTCATCCACTACGCCGTGACCAACATGCCGGGTGCCTATCCGCGCACCTCGACCCTGGCGCTCACCGCCGCCACCCTACCTTACATCCTGGAACTGGCCGAGAAGGGGGTGGAAGCCCCACGGGGAAACCCCGGCTTTGCCAAGGCCGTGAATGTTTGTCAGGGATATGTGACTTGCCGGCCGGTGGCGGAGGCGCTGGGTCTCCTGTCGCGCTACCGGGAAGCCGCCACTCTCATTGGCGTTGGCTGAACAAAAAAAGCCAACGCGAGATTACTGCTTGCCGCGCCTGCCCGTCAGAAAGACCGCCGCCAGGCCGGTAATGGCAAGGCTGGCAATGGTGCCGCCCGCCCACGGCTGATTGTTGATTGCGGTATACACGCCACCCACAATCCCGGCGAGACCGATCAACAGTGCGAAGATTTGACCCAGAAGCCGCTCGACAAACGTAAAGGTGTTGATGCGCTTGGTTTCACTACGACGGTGTTCCGCTTCAATCCGGGTTTGGTCGAAAACCCAATCTACCCGATCGGGGCGGAAATGGTGGAGTTGTTCGATCTGAGCGACCGGAAGAACCGGGGAGTCGGTTTCGTGCTGTTGAAGTGTGATGTCCTTGCCGCGTTCCCGGAGGTTAGCGGTCGTATGTCTGGCCATGCCGCTCCTTTGTCAGGGACCGGCGCAAATCTGCTCCTACACGCGCCATATCGCCGCGCAGGGCTTGGGCATCCTTGCGGAAATCGCCGCGCGCCGGCCGCTGGTACTCGCTGACCGGATAAATCACCAGCGATTGCCGCGCACCGTCCAGAAGATTTTTCAGATGCTTGCCCATGTTTGAAAGTCTAGCAAGTAAATTTGTAGCCGCAAGACCGGCCGGCGCGCGGTTGACGCCCGTGCCGCGTTTCGGCATGCGCTTGCACTGCCGCAGTTGGGTTGGGTTACGGCGAGGACGCCTCGCTAACCCATAAATTCCAGTGCATTGCCTTCCGGATCGCGGCAAAACAGCGCTTTTCTTCCCGACTTGCTGTGGGTGTAGGGAATCCCGGCCTGATCCAGACGCCGCATCAGTTCCTCCAGGTCATTGACCAGCAGCGCGGTGTGCCGGTCGCGGCCGCCGTGGGCGGGTGGATTCCGCCCGGCGTCCGGGTTGGGCAGTTCCAGCAGGTGAATCTGCTGCTCGCCGATTTCGTACCACACGCCGTCGAACGGCAAAGGCGGACGCAAGGAGCTGACTTCCAGGTCGAGAATGCCTTCGTAAAAGGCTCGGGCGGCCTTCAGGTCGGAAACGATGAGGGAAGCGTGATGCAGGCGTTGAATAAGACTCATAGTGCGATTTCCCTGAAACAAAACTATATTCTGCCCATGGATTTTAGCTTTTTCCCAAGGCGGCGGATGGCCTGCATAAACTGCCGTGCCGATTGATACGCCCTCGCAAGGCGACGAATCACTCCTTATCCCGACGAAATCATGGCACGGAAGAAAAAAAACCAGGCACTTCAGGCAAGCCGGTCGCCGACCGACGATCGGGAGCTCGCTCCCCAACCGCAGACCCAGGCGGAAAAAACCTTCCCCGTGGTGGGCATCGGCGCATCCGCCGGCGGCCTGGCGGCTTTCGAAGCCTTCTTCTCCGCCATGCCCGCCGACCAGGACACCGGCATGGCCTTTGTCCTGGTGCAGCACCTGTCCCCGGATCACAAGAGCATCCTCAGCGAACTGGTCAAGCGCTACACCCGCATGCAGGTCTACGAGGTCGAGGACGGCGTGAAGGTCAAGCCCGACTGCGCCTACATCATCCCGCCCAACCGCGACATGGCCTTTGTCGACGGCACGCTGCAATTGCTCGAACCCTCCGCGCCGCGCGGCCTGCGGCTGCCCATCGACTTTTTCTTCCGCTCCCTGGCCCAGGACCAGCACGAAAAGGCCATCTGCATCGTGCTGTCCGGCACCGGCAGCGACGGCACCCTGGGCGTCCGGGCGATCAAGGGCGAGGGCGGCATGGCCATGGCCCAGGACCCGGACAGCACCGAGCACGACGGCATGCCGCGCAGCGCCATCGCCACCGGCCTGGTGGACTACGTTCTGCCGCCCTCCCGGATGCCGGGCCAGCTCGTCGCCTATGTGAGCCATGCCTTCGGCAAAAGGCCCCGTCCGGTTTCCGCCCCGCCGCCGGCAGCCGAGGACGGACTGAAAAAAATCTGCCACCTGCTGCGCGCCCAAACCGGCCACGATTTCTCCCAGTACAAGCAGAACACCCTGGTCCGCCGGGTGGAACGGCGCATGGCCATCCAGCAGATCGAACGGATGGACGCCTATGTGCGCTACGCGCAGCAAAATCCGCCGGAACTCGAAGCCCTGTTCCGCGACCTCTTAATCGGCGTCACCAACTTTTTCCGCGACCCGGAAGCCTTTGCTTCCCTGCAAACCCAGGCCGTCCCGCGCCTTTTCGCCGGCAAGCCCGCCGGGGGGTCGGTGCGGGTATGGGTATGCGGCTGTTCCACCGGCGAGGAAGCCTATTCCCTCGCCATCCTGCTCCAGGAGCATCTGGATACCTTGAAACAGACCTTCAAGGTGCAGGTTTTCGCCACCGACATCGACAAACAGGCCATCGATCAGGCCCGCAGCGGCGTCTATCCCGCCAGCATCGCCGCCGACGTGTCGCCCGAACGCCTGGCGCGTTTTTTCACCCTGGATGCGGATGCCCGCGTGTATCGCGTGCAGAAATTCATCCGCGACCTGCTGGTGTTTTCCGAGCAGGACGTCATCAAGGACCCGCCCTTCTCCAGGCTGGACCTGATCAGTTGCCGCAACCTGCTGATCTATCTCAACGCCGAGGTGCAGAAAAAGCTCATTCCCTTGTTCCATTACGCCTTGAATCCGGGCGGCGGGCTGTTCCTGGGCACCTCCGAGACGGTAGGCGAATTCGCGCCGCTGTTCGCCACCGTGGACCGCAAATGGAAAATCTACCGCCGCCAGGAAGACGCGACCGGCAAGGTCCGCCTAGCGCTGGGCGACTTTGTCCCGCCGTTGCTGGAAGGGCCGTACCCGCAGCAGGCGCTGCGCGAAGAAGGACGTATCGAAGGAAAAATCAATCTGCGCGCGCTCGCCGAACAAGCCCTGCTGGAGCATTACGTCCAGGCCGGGGTGCTCGTCACCGGCCGCGGCGAGATCCTGCATATTTACGGCCGCACCGGCCAGTACCTGGAACCGGCCCCCGGCGACGCCGGCATGAACATCCTGCCCATGGCGCGGGAAGGACTGCGGCGCGAGTTGACCACCGCCCTGCACAAGGCGGTGGCGCGCAAGGAGACGGTGCGCTATGCGGGTTTACAGATCAAGGCCAACGGCCATTTCGTCGCCGCCGACCTGACCGTGCGCCCGGCGACGGCCACCCCGGACGGCGGGGCCGCCTCTCAGGACGTCTACCTGGTCATCCTGGAGGAAGCGCCGCCGGCGGAACCGTCTTTGTCCACGGAAACCGCGGCGGGCACGCAAACCGCGGATGCCGACCGGCGCATCGCCATACTGGAACAGGAACTGCGCGCCAAGGACGAATACCTGCAGACCACCCTGGAAGAAATGGAAACTTCCAACGAAGAACTCAAATCCACCAACGAAGAGATGCAGTCGGTCAACGAGGAATTGCAATCCACCAACGAGGAACTGGAAACCTCCAAGGAGGAACTGCAATCGGTCAACGAAGAATTGTCCACCGTGAATGCCGAACTGCAGGACAAGGTGCTGGAGCTGTCGCGCGCCAACAACGACATGAACAACCTGCTGGCCGGCACCGGGGTCGGCACCCTGTTCGTGGATCATCGCTTGCGCATTGCCCGCTTCACGCCCACCACCACCCAGGTCATCAACCTGATCCAGGGCGACGTGGGCCGGCCGGTGGCGCACATCGTTTCCAACCTGGTGGGCTACGACCGCCTGGTGGAAGACGTGCAAACGGTGCTGGACACCCTGGTGGCCCACGAGGCCGAAGTGCAGAGCAAGGCCGGCGCCTGGTACCTGATGCGCATCCGTCCGTACCGCACCCAGGAAAACGTCATCGAGGGCGCGGTCATCACCTTTGTGGACATCACCGAACGCAAGCGCATCGAAGCGGCGCTGCGGGATAGCGAGGAGCGTTTCGCCGGCATCGTGGGGCTGGCGATGGACGCCATCGTCACCGTCGACGCCGATCAGCGCATTGTGCTTTTCAACCGGGCCGCGGAAAAAATGTTCCGTTGCCCGGCGGCGGCCGCGCTCGGCCTGCCCATCGAGCATTTCATTCCCCAGCGCTTCCGCGCCGCGCACGCCCAGCACTTGCGGGAATTCGGCGCATCCGGCAAGACCAGCCGCTCGATGGGAAAGCTCGGGGAGATCAGCGGCTTGCGGGCGGACGGCGAGGAATTCCCGATCGAAGCGTCCATCTCCTCGCAGGAAACACGGGGGAAAAAGCACTTTACCGTCATCCTGCGCGAGATCGGCGAACGCCCGTCCCAGGCCCAGGCGGAGCACGGCAGCACCGGCGCCCCCGGAGGTGCGTCATGACTACGATACAGGACGACGGCGACGACTCCTCCCGCTTCCGCCAACGGGCGGAAGAAAAAGTCCGGGCAATGGGTGAGCCGGCCCCGGCGAACGTTGATCCCGACCATATTCGCGGGCTGCTCCACGAACTGCGCGTACATCAGATCGAACTGGAGATGCAGAACGAGGAACTACGCCGGGCGCAGGAGGCTCTGGAAATCTCCCAGGCGCGTTATTTCGAACTCTACGATCTGGCCCCGGTGGGCTATCTCACCCTCGGCGAACAGGGACTGATCCAGGAAGCGAACCTCTACGCCGCTACCTTGCTGGGTGCGTCCAGAAGCGCCCTGGTCAAGCTGCCGCTGAGCCGCTTCATTCTTCCGGAAGACCAGGACATCTACTACCTTTGCCGCAAGCAACTCCTGGCGAGCGGCGAACCGCAGGCGTGCGACTTGCGCCTGGTGCGGCGGGACAGTACCGACTTCTGGGCGCGGCTGGAAATCAGTCTGGTGCAAAACGCAGAGTGCGCGCAGATCAGCCGCGCCATCCTCAGCGACATCAGCGCGCGCAAGTTGGCCGAGGAAGTGGTTCTGGAAGCCAGTCTCCGCAAGGACGAATTCCTGGCGGTGCTGGGGCACGAGCTCAGGAATCCCCTGGCGCCGATTCGCAATGCCGTGGAGGTGCTGAAACATCTCAAGTCCGAAGAACCCACCCTGATCTGGGCCCGGGAAATGATCGACCGTCAGATCCGGCATCTGGTGCGGCTGGTCGACGATCTCCTCGATATGTCGCGCATCGCCCGCCGGACGGTCATCCTGCAAAAAGAGCGGCTGGAGCTTGCCGCACTGGTCGCGCAGTCTGTCGAGGCCGCCCGGCCCTTCGTCGAGCAGTGTCGGCACACCTTGATCGTCGAGATTCCAGCGCAGCCGGTCCATCTCGAAGGCGATGCGGTCCGGCTGGTCCAGGTGCTGCAAAACCTCCTGGACAACGCCGCCAAGTACACCGAACCCGGCGGAACCCTGTGGCTCAGCGCCGAACGCGCAACCGGAACGGAAGCGCAAGAAGTCGTCCTCCGCGTCCGCGACACCGGGATGGGCATCGATCCCGAATTCCTGCCCCATGTCTTCGACCTCTTCAGCCGCAGCAGCCAAGCCCTGGACAGACCTTCGCAAACAGGGATGGGCATCGGGCTGAGCCTGGTGAAGCAACTGGTCGAGTTGCACGGCGGCAGGGTCGAAGCGTTTAGTGCGGGCTTAGGCCGGGGTAGCGAGTTCGTCGTGCGGCTGCCGGTTCTTCCGCTACCGCCCCGTAACCCCACGCCCGTGCTTCTCATGTAAAACAAGCAATGTGGGCAGTCGATGAAAATACGGATATGTTCCCATGACCACCGAAAATAACCGGCAAAACAGTTCCAGCAGTGACTCGCGCGAGTCGAGACAAACCCTCCGCTGGCAGGCGGAGGAAAGAATCAGGGAAAAGGGTGAACCCGACCCGGAAAATTTTAGCCCAGATAATATCCGGAGGCTGCTCCACGAACTGCGCGTACATCAGATCGAACTGGAGATGCAGAACGAGGAACTGCGCCGGGTGCAGGAGGCTCTGGAAATCTCCCGCTCCCGTTACTTCGACCTCTACGACTTGGCCCCGGTAGGGTATATCACCCTCTGCGAAAATGCGTTGATCCAGGAAACGAATCTCCGCGCCGCTCTTCTGCTGGACGCGCCTCGAAGCGCTTTGATCAAGCAGCCGCTGAGCCGCCTCGTTCTTCCGGACGATCAAGACATCTATTACCTCTGCCGCAAACGGCTCCTCGCCACCAGCAAGCCGCAAGCATGCGAGTTGCGCCTGCTGCGGCAGGGCGGCACAGCGTTCTGGGCGCACCTGGAAACAGCCATAGACCGGGACGGCGACGGGCCTGTCGTCCGCGTCATATTGAGCGACATCGGCGAGCGCAAGGAGGCCGAGGAGCAATTGCGCATCGCCGCCGCCGTTTTCGAATCCCACGAAGGCACCATCGTGACCGACGCCGCGAACGTCATTCTCCGCGTCAACAAGGCCTTTACAGCCATCACCGGCTACGCGGCCGAGGAGGCTGTGGGCCGCACCCCCAGCATTCTGCAATCGGGTCGCCAGGACACGGCTTTCTACCGCAGGATGTGGGAAGCCCTCCGCAGCGAGGATCATTGGGAAGGCGAAATCTGGAACCGGCGCAAGGACGGCGGCGTTTATCCGGAATGGCTGGTCATCTCGGCCATCCGCAACCCGCGTGGCGAGATCAGCCATTACGTGGGGGTGTTCTCGGACATCAGCGAAAGCCGGGAAGCGCAGCGCAAAATCCTGGAGCTGGCCTATTACGACCCCCTCACCAGCCTGCCCAACCGCCGCCTGCTGCTTGACCGGCTGGGCCAGGCGCTGGCCTCCAGCGCCCGCACCCGCGAATTCGGCGCCCTGTTATTGCTGGATCTGGACCGCTTCAAGACCCTCAACGACTCGCGCGGCCACGACGTGGGCGACCTGCTGCTCATGGAAGTCGCCAAGCGCCTCCTCCTGCCGTTGCGGGTGATCGACACGGCGGCTCGCCTGGGCGGCGACGAGTTCGTGGTGCTGCTGGAAAACCTCAGCGAAGACGAACTGGACGCCGCCGGCGCCGCGGAAGCCGTCGCGGAAAAGCTGCGGGCTTCGCTCGGCCAGCCGTGCGTCCTCAAGAACGAGTCCTACCACATCACCCCCAGCATCGGCATCGCCTTGTTCAACGGTCACGGCGAAAACGCCGAAAGCCTGCTCAAGCACGCCTCGAAGGAGCACAGGAAGAGAGGGAGCGATAGCGGACGAACGGAGTGCGACGACCCCCGCGTAGCCGTAGGGCCGGATGTTTTGTCGGAGTCGGAGCGCTAGCGGAGTGCGGAGACAAAACATAAGGCAACCGACGC
>DATDOO010000177.1:0-16382 GCA_035293245.1 Methylococcaceae bacterium | reverse complement strand
GCCGCATCCCGGAACTTTACATCGCCCTGCTCGGCGCCCTGAAGAACGGCAGCGTCGTTTCGCCCCTGTTTTCCGCTTTCGGCCCGGAGCCCATCGCCACCCGGGTGAATCTCGGCGAAGGCAGCGTGCTGGTGACCACCGATTTTCTTTACGAGCGCAAGATCGCCAAGTCGCGCGAGCACATGCCCAGCCTGCAGCACGTCCTTTTGGTGGCGGAAGAGGGCGGCGAGACCGACGTGCCCGATACCCTGGATTTCACTGCCTTGATGGCTGCGGCGGAAAGGTCTTGCGAGCCCACGCCGACCACGGCGGAGGACATGGCGCTTCTCCATTTCACCAGCGGCACCACCGGCACGCCCAAGGGGGCGGTGCACGTGCACGGCGCCGTGGTCACCCACTGGGCCACGGGCAAGTACGCCCTCGATCTGCACTCCGACGACGTCTTCTGGTGCACCGCCGATCCGGGCTAGGTGACGGGCACGTCCTATGGAATCATCGCACCCCTCCTGCACGGTGTGACCAGCATCGTCGACCGGGAGGAGTTCGACGCCGAGCGCTGGTATGCCATCCTCCAGGACCAGGAGGTGAGCGTCTGGTACACCGCGCCCACGGCCGTGCGCATGCTGATGAAAGCCGGCGCGGAGATTGCGCGGAAATACCGCTTCGCCAATCTGCGTTTCGTCGCCAGTGTCGGCGAACCTTTGAACCCGGAGGCGGTGTGGTGGGGCAAGGAGGCGCTGGATCTGCCCATCCACGACAACTGGTGGCAGACGGAAACCGGCGGCATCATGATCGCCAACACCCCCGCTTTCGACATCAAGCCGGGTTCCATGGGTCGGCCCCTGCCGGGTATCGAGGCGGCCATTGTCAGGCACTGCGCGGACGGCGGCGTCCAAGTGATCGAGACGCCCGACACGGAAGGCGAGCTGGCCCTGAAACCCGGCTGGCCGTCCATGTTCCGGGGCTATCTCCACAACGAGGAGCGCTACCGGAAGTGCTTCGCGGGGGGCTGGTACCTGACCGGCGACCTGGCCCGGCGGGACGCCGACGGCTATTACTGGTTCGTGGGCCGTGCCGACGACGTGATCAAGTCGGCCGGCCACCTCATCGGTCCTTTCGAGGTGGAGAGCGCCCTGATGGAGCACCCGGCGGTGGCCGAAGCGGGTGTCATCGGCAAGCCCGACCCGGTGGTGGGCGAAGTGGTGAAGGCCTTCGTGTCCCTGAAAAAAGGCTTCGAAGAAAGCGAGGCGTTGCGCATGGAACTGCTCGGCCACGCCCGCAAACGCCTTGGCGCCGCCGTGGCGCCCAAGGAAATCGCCTTCCTGCCCCAGTTGCCGCGCACCCGCAGCGGCAAGATCATGCGCCGCCTGCTCAAGGCGCGCGAGCTGGGTCTGCCCGAGGGCGACACCTCCACCCTGGAGGCCGGGGCATGAACGCCATCGACCATCCCGCCCCGCCGCCTCCCAGCGGCCCGGTCCCCTACGACAAGCCCTTCGCGCTCAAGCTATTGCACGACATGCTGCGCATCCGCCATCTGGAGGAGAAATCCGCCGAATTGTACGGCGCCGGCAAGATTCGCGGTTTCCTGCACCTGTATATCGGCGAAGAAGCGGTGGGCGTCGGCGCGCTGCACGCCCTGGCGCCGGAAGACAACCTGGTCGCCACCTACCGGGAGCACGGCCACGCCTTGGTGCGCGGCCTGGATATGGGGGTCTTGATGGCCGAGATGTACGGCAAGCGCGAGGGGTGCGCCCGCGGGCGGGGCGGTTCCATGCACCTGTTCGACGCCAGGACCCGGCTGTACGGCGGCAACGCCATCGTCGGCGGTGGCCTGCCCCTGGCGGTGGGGCTGGCATTGGCGGCAAAGATGCAGGGGGAAAGCCGCGTCACGGCCTGCTTTTTTGGCGACGGAGCGGTGGCGGAAGGTGCATTTCACGAATCCCTCAACCTCGCGGCATTGTGGAAACTGCCGGTTCTGTTCTGCTGCGAGAACAACCTGTACGCCATGGGCACGGCCCTGGAGCGCCACGAGGCCCAGACCGACCTGTGTCTCAAGGCGGCGTCTTACGGCCTGCCGGCGCAGGCGGCGGATGGCATGGATGTGGTGGCGGTGCACGAAGCCACCAAATCCGCCGTGGCGCGGGTGCGCGGCGGGGAAGGTCCGCGCTTCCTGGAATTCCGTACTTACCGTTTCCGTGCCCACTCCATGTTCGACGCCGAGCTGTATCGGCAGAAGGCCGAGGTCGAAGCCTGGAGGACCCGCGGTCCCATTCACACCTTCACGGCGCGCCTGAAAGCCGAAGGCAAGCTGACCGAGGAGGAGTTCCTCGCCCTCGACGCGGAAGCGCAGGCCGAAGTGGCGCGGGCCGTGGATTTTGCCGAGGCGGGAAGCTGGGAGTCGGTCGAGGACTTGCTCCGGGACGTTCATACGCCGGAGGCTGCGCCGTGAGCCGCCGGATCACTTACCGGGAGGCCCTGCGCGAGGCCTTGCGGGAAGCCCTGGCCAGCGACCCGCGCGTCTTCCTCATGGGCGAGGACGTGGGCCGCTACGGCGGCACTTACGCGGTGTCCAAGGGCCTGCTGGAGGAGTTCGGTCCGGAGCGCATCCGCGACACGCCGCTCTCGGAACTCGGCTTCACCGGCGCCGGCATCGGTGCGGCATTGGGCGGCATGCGACCCATCGTCGAGATCATGACGGTGAACTTCAGCCTGCTGGCCCTGGACCAGATCGTCAACACGGCGGCGCTGTACCGCCACATGTCCGGCGGCCAGTTTTCCGTGCCGCTGGTTGTCCGCATGGCCACCGGCGCCGGCCGCCAGGTGGCCGCCCAGCATTCCCACAGCTTCGAAGGCTGGTATGCCGGCATTCCCGGCATCAAGGTGCTGGCGCCGGCCACCGTCGAGGACGCGCGCCATATGCTGGCGCCGGCCCTGGCCGACCCGGACCCGGTGGTGATTTTCGAGCACGCGGGACTCTACAACCTGGAAGGCGATCTGCCCGACGTGGCGGGCGTGGACATCCGTTCCGCAAAGGTGCGGCGCGAAGGCAGGGATGTGGCCATCGTCACCTACGGCGGGTCGCTGTTCAAGGCGCTGCAGGCGGCCGAGACGCTGGCGGCGGAGGGCATTGCCGCCGAGGTGGTGGACCTGCGCGTGCTGCGGCCCCTGGACGACGCGACCATCATGGCCTCGGTCGCCAGGTGCCGGCGCGTCGTGATCGTGGACGAGGGTTGGCACGGTGTCGGCCTGGCCTCGGAGATCATGGCGCGCATCGTCGAACAGGCTTTCTACGAACTGGATGCGCCCCTGGTGCGGGTGTGCTCGGCGGAAGTGCCCATCCCCTATGCCAAGCACATGGAAGACGCCGCCCTGCCCCAGGCCGACAAGATCGTCGCCGCGGTGAAAGGGTTCTTCCCATGATCGAATTCAAGCTGCCCTCCCTGGGCGCCGACATGGACGAGGGCGTGTTGCTGGAGTGGAAAATCAAGCCCGGCGACCCGGTGAAGAAAGGCCAGGTGGTTGCCGTGGTCGACACCAGCAAGGCGGCGGTGGACGTGGAAAGCTGGCAGGAAGGCAGCGTGGCCGAGTTGCTCGTCGCGCCCGGCGAGCGGATTCCGGTGGGGACGGTGCTGGCAACCTTCCTCCAGCCCGGCGAGTCGCCGGGGGCCGCCCGCCCCGTTCCCGCCGTAGCCGAGGCGCCGAAACCGGCGGCTCCACCGTCAATGGCGGGTGTGCCGGCCGCGGCGGCGGCCGCGCGCCGCATGGCCTCCCCGGCGGCCCGCAAGCACGCGCTGGAACAGGGCATCGATATCGACGCGATCATTGGCACCGGTCCGCACGGCACGGTGACCCTCCAGGACGTGGAACTGGCGGCCAAAGCCAAATCCGTCGCGAAGCCTGCCGACAAGTCCGCCGAGATGCGCAAGGCCATCGCCGCCGCCATGGCGCGCTCCAAGCGGGAGATTCCCCATTACTACGTGGCCGAAACCATCCCCATGGCTGCCGCCCTGGCCTGGCTGGCCCAGGAGAATGCCCAACGCCCCATGACCGAGCGCCTGTTGCCGGCGGTCCTGCTGCTCAAGGCCGTGGCGGTCGGCCTGCAGCGCTATCCGGAACTCAACGGCTTCTTCCGCGACGGCGCCTTTCAGCCGGCAGAGAAGGTGCATCTGGGCGTGGCCATTTCCCTGCGCCAGGGCGGCCTCATCGCCCCGGCGCTCCTCGACGCCGGTGGCAAGCCGCTGACCCGGCTCATGCAGGAACTCATGGACCTGGTGCAGCGCTGCCGCGCGGGTTCCCTGAGAAGCTCCGAGATGTCCGAACCCACCATTACCGTCACCAACCTGGGTGACCAGGGCACGGAGCAAGTGTTCGGCGTCATCTATCCGCCCCAGGTGGCACTGGTGGGCTTTGGCCGCATCACCGAGCGGCCCTGGGCGGAAAACGGCGGCCTCAAGGTCATTCCGGCCGTGACCGCCAGTTTGTCGGCCGACCACCGCGTCTCCGACGGCCACCGCGGAGCCCTGTTCCTGGTCGAACTGCGCGACCTTTTGCAATGCCCCGAGGAGTTGAGCCGATGACCGAAGCTGAAATCCGCCAAGTTGTTTTGACCACCCTCCAGGCCATCGCCCCCGAGGTGGAGGAAAGCGAACTGCGCCCGGATCGCCCCCTGCGCCAGCAGGTGGACCTGGATTCCATGGACTGGCTGACATTCCTGGTCCGCCTGCATCAGAAGCTGCGGGTGGAGATTCCCGAAGCGGACTATGCCAGGCTTGTTACCCTGAATGACGTGGTGGGTTATCTGGCGGTGAGGGCGGCACAAAATTAAATCCGTCCCCTTTCCGTTTCAAAGTTGGTCACGCTGGACGATTTGGTGGCCTACCTCGGCGGCAAGGGTGGTGAGGAAAAATAAATTCGTCCCTGTGTTACGCGTCCCCGTATTACTCAATGATCGCGCTGGGAGCAATGTGGCGAATCCGCGCCGATTGGTGGGGGTGGATGATTCTCCCTGTTGGTGAAAGAATGAGTCCGGGAGTCCCACAGCCTTAGCTGGCGTTGTGGCCGACAGTCGCGACAAAGGAGTGAAACCATGCGCCGCCGTTTACTGATTTCCTCGGCAATTCTGCTGATCGGCCTGACGACCTTCTACCTGAAGGACGGCCAGCAACTCAACTTTGCCGTTCCGGTTGAATGGATCGCCGAGTTGGCCCAACGCCATCAAGAACAGGCGAACGACGGCGCAAGCGAGGTGGAGTGGATGAACCGCGCCCTGGCGCTGGAGGAACAAAAGGATTGGCCCGCCTTGCTCGATCACGTCCGGCGCTGGACACAGGCGCGGCCCGCGAGCGCTCCAGCGTGGTACAACCTGGGTGTTGCTTACGGCCAATCAGGCCAGTTTGCCCAGGCCATCGACGCCTACCGGCAGGCGCTGCGCGTCAGTCCGGAGGATGCCGTGGCGTGGAGCAATCTGGGCGCCGCTTACGTCCAATCAGGCCAGTTCGCCCCGGCCATCGACGCCTTTCTGCAGGCGCTGCGCGTCAATCCGGAACTCGCCATGGCCTGGAACAACCTGGGCCTCGCTTACGTCCAATCAGGCCAGGCAGCCCAAGCCATCGACGCCTTTCGGCAGGCGCTGCGCGTCACTCCGGAGGATGCCGGTGCGTGGCGCAACCTGGGCGCCGCTTACCTCCAATCAGGCCAGTTCACCCAGGCCATCGACGCCTCGCGGCAGGCGCTGCGCGTCAATCCGGAGTTTGCCGATGCGTGGAGCAACCTGGGCAAAGCTTACTTCCAATCAGGTCAGTTCACCCAAGCCATTGACGCCTTTCGGCAGACGCTGCGCGTCAATCCGGAGTATGCCGAGGCGTGGAGCAACCAAGGCATCGCTTATGTCCAATCAGGCCAGTTTGCCCAGGCCATCAACGCCTACCGGCAGGCCCTGCGCGTCAATCCGGAGGATGCCGTGGCGTGGAGCAACCTGGGCGACGCATATGCCAAATCAGGCCAGTTTGCCCAGGCCATCGACGCCCTTCGGCAGGCGTTGCGCGTCAATCCGGAGTATGCCGTGGCGTGGAACAATCTGGGCTTCGCTTACTTCAAATCAGGTCAGGCCGCCCAAGCCATTGACGCCTACCGGCAGGCGCTGCGCGTCAATCCGGAACTCGCCGTGGCGTGGAACAATCTGGGCTTCGCTTACGACCAATCGGGCCAGTTCACCCAAGCCATCGACGCCTACCGTCAGGCGCTGCGCGTCAATCCGGAGTTTGCCATGGCGTGGTTCTACCTGGGCATCGATTACAAAATCACGGGCCAAGACACCCAGGTCCAGGAGGTCTATCGCCAGTTGACGACGCTGTCACCCCAGCTGGCCGACCAGTTTTACGCCGACTTTGTCTTGCACTGACCCGCGGCGCTTACCTTGCGAAGTCGCGTTGGGTTCAAAACTCCGTTTCGGAAAGATGACCGGCTTCCTGAACGATTTCCCTTACGCTCCGCGGCCCGATCATGGATAATTCCTTGTTCCATCAGCCCCGGTAGCTCAGCAGGATAGAGCATCCCCCTCCTAAGGGGAAGGTCGGACGTTCAAATCGTCTCCGGGGCGCCATGCATGTCAAAGCCTTCCTGTATCTGCCAGTAGGGCTTTTTTGTTGTCTGTGTAATTCTGGCATCCAACCCCTCGGACGAGCAGGTGGAGTAACGCTTAGGGGATCGGATGCGCTATCAGCGATTTGCGGTCTTGCCGATTCGGCGAGCATCCCGGACCGCACCGCGGTCTGGACCTTCGGCTAGCGGATTGGCGAGGCTGGCGACGGAACAAGACCCGAAAGATGTCCGGCAGAAAGCTGGCAGGCGGGTGAAAAATGCCAGGAACTGTGCTAGGTTGCGGTCGACACCAAATCGTGCGCTTAGTGGCGGTGACGTCCGCTAGACGCCATGCAGCCACCAAGCCCCAGGCAGTCGCCATGAAACCATTCGGCCGGATTGTTCTCACCACGTTCGCGCTTGTGCTCGCTTCCGCCAACACCGTCCTTGCCGAATCCGGTTCGGGTGCGTGGAGCGAAGGCCGGGGTCGTCCCGACAACCGCTGCAACGACCCGTACGCGTCTGTGTATAACGACGACTGTGCTGGTGCACCTGACGCGGCGCCTTCGCCCACCGTTCCACAGCCCGCGTACAGTGCGCCCAGTGCGCCGCCGTCGACGGCGCCAGCCGTTGTCGCGCCGAGTGCGTCACCGGAATGTGCGAATGCCGAATTCCAGGTCGTGGTGACCGCAAACGATCTGTTTCCCGAGCTCGTCGCCGGAATTGAGCGCAGCGCACGCGAGGAACAAGACCTCTTGAACGGCATCGCAAACGCCCGCGCGGCGAGAGTGGCACCGACCGCGCTCGAACAGCGTCTTAACGAAGTTCGCACGTGGCGAAACAACACTACGGCGTATCTCGGAAACATCCATCCCCAGACGGTTCGCATGCGTGGCTGCGCCTCTTGGCAAGACGCCATAAACTACGCGCGCCGCAACCTCGGTGCACCGCCGTTGCCGTGAGTGACGCTCGCTAGCGGTCACTCCGCTTTCCCACGAACCAACCCGCCGCCGCACGGGAGCAGCCGGTTCTTTCTAAAACCTGGGCTGTGCCCTTTTGCGCCCGGCCGTTTTGTGCGAAGTTAACGCCATCCCCACGGCCTTGGTACCAACGAGCGGAGAACATCATGACCGGACGGCGATGGCGATTCCTGAGTGCGGCTGGGCTGTTGGCCCTGTGCCTGCAACTGACGGGCTGCGGCTATAACACCTTGCAGGAAACGGACGAGCAAATCACCGCCAGTTGGGCGGAAGTGGTCAACCAGTATCAGCGGCGCGCCGACCTGGTGCCCAATCTCGTCAATGTGGTGAAAGGCTACGCCGGCCACGAGCGGGAGATTCTGGAAAACGTGGCCGCGGCCCGTTCCCGCGTCGGCTCCATGCAGGCGACGCCGGAACTGGTCAACGACGAGCAGGCCTTCAAGCGTTTCATCGCTGCCCAGCAGGAATTGCGCGGCGCCTTGTCGCGCTTGCTGGCGGTGGCGGAAAACTATCCCCAACTCAAGGCCGACACGGTGTTCCGCGACCTGCAGGCGCAGGTCGAGGGCACGGAAAACCGCATCGCGGTGGCCCGCAACCGCTATATCGAGGCGGTGAAGGACTACAACCTCACCGTGCGCCGTTTCCCCTCCAATTTCACCGCCAAGCTGTTCGGTTACCAGACCAAGCCGACTTTCACGGTGGAGAATGAGCAGGCTATCGCCAAGCCGCCGACGGTGGATTTCGGCGCGCCGGCCAAGCCGGCCCAGTGAGCGATGGGTGGAATTTGCATCGACAGCGTGTCCATGCTGAATAGTGCGGCCAGCTCTGCCAACCGGCCCGAAGATCACTGCTTTTGGTGGTTGCCGGCATTGGTTTTTGTGTTCTGGTGCCAGATTGCAGGCGCTACGGCGCCGGTGCCCGAACAGACCGGCCGCGTGGTGGATCTGGCCGGCCTGCTTACCAGTGAGCAGCGCAATACGCTGGAAACCCGGCTGCGCGATTTCCAGCACCAGCGGGGCATCCAGCTAGCGGTGCTGCTGATGCCCAGCACCCAGCCGGAAACCGCGGAGCAGTTCGCTTTGCGCGTGGTCGAAGCCTGGCGATTGGGGCGCAAAAAACAGGACGACGGCGTGCTGTTGCTGGTGGCGCTAGAGGACCGCAAGCTGCGCATCGAGGTGGGCTATGGGCTGGAAGGCGCGCTGCCGGACGCCGAGGCCAAGCGCATCGGCAGCGACATCATCGCGCCGCACTTCGCCCACAAGCGTTATTACCAGGGCATCCTGGCCGGCGTGGAGCGCATCATGGCCTTGGTGGGCCAGGAATCCCGCTAAGGAGTTTGTCCGGTCATGGTAAATCCGTCCGTTTCCACAACCCTTTGCGCCGTCCGGCGCGGCGTGTTTTTGCTTACGCCTTGCGCCAACTCCGCCACCGCGCAATGCACCGGCTGCGGCATTCCCGTGTGCAGCGAACACACGCGTGGCCAGGGGGCTGCTCTATTGTGCCCCAACTGCCGGCGCCGTCAGGCCGACGACAGTTATGACCACCGCAGCAGCGGCTATTCCACGGGTCAGGACGCCGGCTCTTCATCGGCAAGCGACGACTTCGCCGGCCAGGGCGGCGAATTCGGCGGCGGCGGGGCCAGCAGCGATTGGAGCGATGCGCCGGCGGATGAAGGGGGCATAAGCAGCGACGACCAGGCGGCGCTCTTTTCGGAGCAGGACTACGCCGCGTTCGATTCCGTCTCGGACTTCGATAAAAACAGCGATGGCGGCCATGGTTTCGACAGTTGACACCCTCGTCTACGCCATCGGCGGCGGCCATGGCCATGCCCGGCGCGGCTGGCTACTGCAGCAGTGTTTGCTGCAGTCCGGCCGCGACGCGGTGCTCTTGATCCGGCCCGGCTCCGATCGCCATTTGCCCGCATCCAAAGGGGTCCGCCTTTATGCCCGGAGCCTGGCCGATTCCCACTTGGAAACCCTGCGCCGCCATCCGCCCCGGAGCATTGTGGTCGATACATTCCCTGCCGGGTGGTGCGGTGAATTGGACGAGGCGCTGCTCGGCCGCTTCGAGCGGCGCGTCTGGATCGCCCGTTACGCCCAAGGGCTGGAGAAGCGCGGTACGGCCTACGATCAAGTGCTGGCGCCTTATCCGGTTGGGCGTTGCGAATGGATGGGCGGGCTGGGGGGCGCGGTCCAGGCGGGGTATTTCGTCGACGCCGGCCACGTGGCGGTGACGACCGATGCTTCCTGCTTCACCGTGCTGGACCCGGAGGGCCGTTGCGGCGCGCGCGTGCTGGCGGTATTCGCCAAACTGGCGCGGCGGGCGGGATTGCTTTGGCGCTACCAGCGCCGGGTGATTTCACCCCTGCCGGCGCGCAAGCTGCTGGCGGTGGGCGCCGGCTACCACACGTTTTATGAACTGCTGGGCCAGGGCGCGGACCTGCGCTTTTTACCGGTGCGCAAGCGTTATGACGACCAGTTTCGCCGTGCCGGATTGTTCGGCCTCGACCTGAGCCGTTTGGATCAGGTGTTGCCCTGGCTGGCTGCACCGTTCCGCCCGGTCGCCGAAGACACCATGCCGCGCTGGTCCGAGGCGTTGGCTCTGCTGGAGGGGTGACGCCATGTTTTTCCGCTACAACACCGAACCGGCCCGTTTGCTGCACCTGTTCCGCGCCTTCCGCAACCAGGCTTTGCGGTTACGCCGTTATCGCGGCGTTTATCTGATCGGTTGGGGCGCCGCGCTGCTGGTTTACGGGATGGTCACTCTGCCGTTGCTGCTGGGGACCGATGACGGGTTCACGGCATTCTTTCTGTTTTTCACTGCGGCTGGGACCTTTGCCCTGTTGCTCGCCTGGGGCTGGGTCGCCGTCTTTACGGCTTATCCGCGCAAGCGCCGGGGGCATGGATTCAAGGCCGCGGCTATTGTGGGGCTGGGCTTCGCCAGCTTCGGCACGGCCATCATGCTCTCGGGCTGGTGGGAGGGCTTGTTGCCGGATCCATTAGCCCTGCTCGGACAGCCGGCCACGCGGGCTGAAGTGCTGTGGCCCTGGGCCTGGTCCGGCCTGGGACTGTTCGTGCTCAGCCGGGGCATCGTCTGGCTGCGGTTGAAAGCCGTGTTCGTGGAGAACGACGAGCTGGATTATCTATATCGCACCCTAAAGCCCCTGTTGCGCGACCTGCCGCCGGACGCGGTATGTTCCCTCGGTTGCAATCCTTTCCATGCCATGTGGACTGCGGATTTCAAGGAAGTCGAGACGCGCGGGCGCAACTTCAGAACGTATGACGATGTGCTGCTGGACTTCAAGGCCAAACTCGCCGGCGGGGGCGTGTTCGTGTTGCGCACCCTGCACCGGCGCATCGACAAATACAAAATCCGCAAATCCAAGTACAAAGGCAGCAAGCACCGCATCGCCCTGGTTTACCGCATGGAGCAGCCGGCGCGGGCATCCCTGAAGGCGGCGGACTACGCGCGGTTCATGGAGCTGAAGAGCCAATGGCAGGCGCAAGCGAACGGTTTCGAAAGCACGCTGCGCCAGCAAGCCCGGGACGGTGCTCTGGCCTTGACGGTGGCGCAAAAGAAAAAATTCCGCGGCGACCGCGAGTTGGCCGCGGCCGACTTGCCCGATACGGCGTTGACGCTGCAAACCGTGCGCGCCTTGTCGTCCTTCGCCGCGGCGCAGTGGGCGTTGCCGCAGACCGGCGGCTAGCGCGTTTCTCCGGGGGATTCATGCCCCGCATAGGCCCACAGCAACGCGCGCACCGGGGCATCGACGGGTAGCGCCAGCAGGGCGGCTTGTTTCAGGCTGGCGGCGCCGCGGATGTCGAGCACGTTGTTGCCGGTTTCGTCGCGCACCTGATAGCGGCCGTTTTTCAGTTTGCCTTTGTACAGCCGCTGGTCGCCGCTTCCATAGACATTGAAGCTGTCGGCCTTGATTTTTACCCGATGCAGCTTGTTGCCGTCCGGGTCGTAGAGCTTGCAGCCCTCTTCGCCGCCCTCGCTTTCGCATTTCACCCGCCAGCGGAAAGTACCCGCGGCGTCGTAGAGCTTGCCCTTGTCCGCCTGCTTGGCTTTCAAGCGATAAACCGTGGCGCCGTTGGGGTCGAGCAGGCGCAGTTCGTCACCATCGCCCAGCATCGTCAAGGTCTGCCCGCCGCTTTCCAGGCTGACCTGGCCGGCGCTGCCGCGGATCGTGAACACGCTGGAACCGCTGGCGCCGATTTCCGCGCCGTCGGCGAGCATGGCACTGATGTCCGGGAGCAGCGGATCGGCCGGAGGCGCCTCGCTGTCCTCCGCCGGAGCATCGGCAGCCGGTTGCTCCGGTGCTGCGGCGGCGGCGTTTTCACCGGGCGGCGTAGCGGACGACTCAGCCGGCGGTGTTGCGGGGGCGGTCGCGTCCACGCGGCTGGCGATAAACAGGGCCAGACCGGAAATTACCAGCCAGCCGAGCACCAGATAGGTGGGCAGCGCCAGGTAGCGCCGCATGGTCTGCGGCAACTGGCGGGTCGGATCGAGGCGGTTGAGCAGTTTGCGCATCGTGGCGGTTTCCCCTGAGTGGCCTGGTCCGCAATTGCATTTTCTCGCGCAAGCGGGGCTGGAACTGCCCCAGCATACGGTTGCGCCGTGGAACACGGTGGGTGACCATGGCGCCATGCACATAGTCTATGCCAGTTTCGACGAGGTTCCCTCCTTCAAGGCCGCGTCCACCCATATCCTGGCCAATTGCCGGGAAGCGATGGGCCGGCATGACCTGACCCTGCTGACCCTGGGCGATACGGCCCTGCCGGCCCACGGCGGTTTCAACCATCTCACGGCCAACCTGAAGGAGCGGAATTACCTGCGCCGCGGCCTCGCTTTCCGGGAGTTCGTCCGCCATCGCCTGCAAACCATCCGCCCGGCGGTGTTCCATTTTCGTACCCCGTGGGAGGGATTGCCGGCGGGCGAGATGGGCTTGCCCAGCGTTTATGAGGTCAACGGCCTGCCTTCCATCGAGCTGCCTTACCTGTACCGGGATGCCGGACAGAAAGTGCTGGATGTCTTGCGGCAGTGGGAGCAAGCCTGTCTGGATCAGGCCGCGTGCGTGGTCTGCCCTTCGGAACGCATCCGGGAATGCCTGTTGCGCCGCTACCGCGTGCCCGATCCCGGCCGTATCCGGGTTATTCCCAACGGCTACGATCCCGTCCTGCCCGTGCCCACCCCCGCTACGGAAGGTCCGCTGCGGGCGGTGTACCTGGGCACCCTGCATCCCTGGCAGGGCATCTTGTGGGCCTTGCGCGCTTTCGCCCCGTTACGCGGCCTGTGGGAACTGGATATTTACGGCGTGGGTCAGCGCGCCTGGCTGCGCGCGGCGGAAAAGCGCATCGTCCGCTACGGCTTGCAAGGCCAGGTGCGGCTGCATGCCCCCCTGGAACGGGGCCGCTTGGAACGGGAGTTGGGCCGTTACCACGCCGGCCTGGCGCCGCTACTGAAGACCGAGCGCAACGCCGATCAGGGCTGTTGCCCGGTGAAGATCATGGACTATCTGGCCCACGGACTGGTGACGGTGGCGCCGGATCTGGCGGTGGTGCGGGCCCTGATCGAGCACAACCGCAACGGCTTGCTGCATGCGCCCAACAGCCTGCAGAGCTTCAGCGATGCCCTGATCGAATTGCACCGCCGCCGCAGCGAGCTGCCGGCCATGCGCGGCGACGTGCTCGCGTCCCTGGACGGCTTTCCCACCTGGAACGAATGCAGCCGGCGGCTGCTGGCGATTTACGAAAGCATGGCCTGAACCGCCCGCCGGTAACGCTTGCCCTCCCGCTTGGCGCTGAACTGGTTTTCCACTGTGGTTCGCGCCTGGCGGCGCAGTTCGGCGTGATCGCCTTGCAGGCAGCGCGCCGCCCTGGTCAGTGCGTCGGTCAGGCTCTCCGCCGAACGCGGTTCGAACAGAAAGCCGTTGCCGCCGTCCCGCACCACGTCCAGAGCCCCGCCCACCGCCGAGCAGACGCATAGCTTGCCGCAGGCCATAGCTTCCAGCAGGACGTTGGACATGCCTTCGTGCAGCGAGGGAATGCAGACGATGTCCACCCGGCGGTAATGTTCGCGCAGAGTGTCTTCGTCTTCGGTGTACGGATGCAGGGCAACATGCGGCCAGTACTCCGGGTGCAGGGTCAGAAAGCCGTGCAGCAGCTTGCGGTTTTCCTCGCGCAACTGGCCGACGATGCACAGATCGAAGCGGCCGAAATCCAGTGCCGCCAGCAGCAGTTCCAGCCCCTTTTTCTGCTTGACGTCGCCGAACAGGCCGACGACGGGACGGGGACTGGGCGTGTAGCCGTCCTGGAAGGCGAAGCGGTGGGTGTCCACGCCGTTGGGCACATAGCGGGCCTTGGCGCCGGGGCAGAAGGCGCGGAGTTTCGCTTCCATTTCGCGGCTGACGCAAAACACCCGCCGGGCGCGGCCCACGGCATGATGAATGTAGAAAGCGAACTCGCCGAAGATGTCCAGATCCACGTCGTTGCCGCGGGCGAACAGCACCGGGGCCGTATTCCGGCGTGCCGCCGCCAGGGTCACCGCGTAGGCCAGTTCGTTGCAATAAAAGCCGAAAAACAGCGGGTCGGCGCTGCCGCGGCTTTCCGTTTCCAGCACGTCGGCGAGAAATTGCAGGAAAGTCTTGGGGTGGCCGGTGTGGCCCAGTTGCATAAGACAAACGCCGTGGGTCTCGCGATACTCGTAGGTGTACGGCGGGAGGTGCGGCGAAGGCGTAATCACTTTTACCGGAAAATCCTCCGCCAGGTGCCGGGCGATGCGTTCGGCGCTGACGCCCAGTCCGCCCCCGGCCGAGCGGCCATAGGCGGGCGTCACGAACAGCACGGAGCCGGAAGGGGAGGGTGGTGGCATGGGTTCTTGGAAATATGCAGCGGGTGGCAGTGTATCGGGCGACGCGACGGTGGCAAAGCGCCCGGTGGGGCGGCCCGGCAATCCCGGATCATCCGTGCCGTGTAGCGACCGGAAAGGCTTGTCGCGGCGGCAAATCAGGTTTGGCGCGGATTCGAGGGGTGAAAAGTCCGGGTAATTCTGGTGTAATTGCGCTTAAAAACAGGCGATTTCCAGGGGAAAACGCCGTTAAGGAGGGGTGGCGACGAGCCGCCTTTTTGTTTTCAAATCCAAGTTCATTCCGCTAGCGGGAATTGGCGGGGGAGTTGGGGGCCGGCTTGCCTTGAATGCTGCCGGAATTCCCATCGTCCCCGGGCGGGCCCGCCGGCGGCAGTTGTCCGAATTTCACAGAGAGTCGTTATGCGCAGTCATCGGTGCGGAGAGCTCAACGAAACCCATCTTGGTCAGGAAGTCCGGCTTTGCGGCTGGGTGCATCGCCGCCGCGACCACGGCGGGGTGATATTCATCGACCTGCGCGATCGGGAAGGCCTGGTGCAGGTGGTCTTCGATCCGGACATCCCGGAATCCTTCAAGCTGGCGGAAACCGCGCGCAACGAGTATGTGCTGCGCGTCGTGGGGCGGGTGCGCGCCCGTCCGCAGGGCACGGTCAACCCGCATCTGGCGACCGGCCACATCGAAGTGCTTGCCCATGAACTGGAAATCCTCAACCGTGCGGACACCCCGCCGTTCCCGGTGGAGAGCGAGATCGAGGTCAACGAGGAAACCCGCCTGCGCTATCGTTACATCGACCTGCGCCGCCCGCTGATGCAGGAGAGGATGCGCAAGCGCCGCGACATCACCCGCTATTTGCGCCAGTTCCTCGACGGCGAGGGCTTTTACGAGATCGAGACGCCGTTCCTGTCCAAGACCACGCCGGAAGGCGCGCGCGACTATCTGGTGCCGAGCCGCACCCATCCCGGCTCCTTCTTCGCCCTGCCGCAATCGCCGCAGTTGTACAAGCAGCTTTTGATGGTTTCCGGCATGGACCGCTATTACCAGGTGGTGCGCTGTTTCCGCGACGAGGACTTGCGCGCCGACCGCCAGCCGGAGTTCACCCAGCTCGACATCGAGACTTCGTTCCTGGACGAGGACGGCATCATGGACATCATGGAGGCCATGATCCGCGGCGTGTTCCGCGAAGTGCTCGGCGTGGAATTGCCCGACCCGTTTCCGCGTCTGACTTACGCCGAAGCCATGCGCCGCTACGCCTCCGACAAGCCGGACCTGCGCATCCCGCTGGAACTGGTGGACGTGGGCGATTTGCTGCGCGATGCGGATTTCAAGGTCTTTTCCGCCCCGGCCAACGATCCGGAGGGCCGGGTGGCCGCCCTGCGCCTGCCCAAGGGCAGCGACCTGACGCGCAAGGAAATCGACGATTACACCCAGTTCGTCGGCATATACGGCGCCAAGGGCCTGGCCTACATCAAGGTCAACGACCGCGCGGCAGGCCTTGAGGGGTTGCAGTCGCCCATCGTCAAGTTCATCCCGGAAGCGGCGGTGGAGGAAATCCTCAGCCGCACGGGCGCCGAAACCGGCGACCTGATTTTCTTCGGCGCCGGCAAGGAAAAGATGGTCAACGAGTCCATGGGAGCCTTGCGCGTCCGCGTCGGACAGGATCGCGGCCTGGTGCGCGAAGGCTGGGCGCCCCTGTGGATGGTGGAATTCCCCATGTTCGAGTGGGACGAGGAAGCGCGCCGCTGGAACGCGCTGCACCACCCCTTCACCGCGCCCAAGTGCAGCCCGGAAGAACTCCAGGCCCATCCCGGACGGGCGCTGTCCCGCGCCTACGACATGGTGCTCAACGGCTGCGAAATCGGCGGCGGTTCCGTGCGTATCCACCGCACCGACCTGCAAAGCGCCGTGTTCGACCTGCTCGGCATCGGTGCGGACGAGGCGCGGGAAAAATTCGGCTTC
>DATDOO010000176.1:0-17937 GCA_035293245.1 Methylococcaceae bacterium | reverse complement strand
AAGCCGGCGGGTTTGAGATGATCCTGCAGAGCCTGATTGGTCAGGCCCGGCTCGACCACGAGGTAGCGGTCGTCGGGCGCGAATTCCAGCACCCGGTTCATGCGCTCCAGGGACAGCACCAGTCCGCCCCGCACCGGCACGCTGGCGCCGGTGGTGCCGGTGCCTCGGCCGCGCACCGTCAAGGGAACAAGGAGTTCGTTGCATAGCCTGAGCACCGCTTCCACCTGAGCGTGCTCGGTGGCAAAGACGACCGCCTGCGGCAGGGCATGGCGCTTGCTGTTGTCGTAGCCGTAAGTCCAGCAATCGGCCAGATCGGTGCAGAGTGCTCCCTTGCCGAAGATTTCGGCGAGACGGCGCAGGAAGAAGGCGGGGAGGGGCTCAGTCACCGAACAATTGCCGGTCGATCAGGTCGCACAGGCAATGGGTGACGACCAGGTGCACCTCCTGCACCCGTGCGGTGGAATCGGAGGGCACGCGGATTTCCAGGTCGGCGTCGCTCAAGAGGGCCGCCAGCGCGCCGCCGTCCTTGCCTGTGAGGGCGACGACGCTCATGTCGCGCTCGTGGGCGGCCTCCACGGCCTTGAGGATACTGGGCGAGTTGCCGCTGGTGGTGTAGACCAGCAGTACGTCGCCGCTGTGTCCCAGCGCACGGGCCTGCTTGGCGAACACCTCGTCGTAGTGGTAGTCGTTGGCGATGGAGGTCAGCGCGGCGGTGTCGGTGGTCAGGGCGATGGCCGGAAGACCCGGCCGTTCGCGCTCGAAGCGGTTGAGCATCTCGGAGGAGAAATGCTGCGCCTCCACGGCGGAGCCGCCGTTGCCGCAACAGAGGATTTTCCCGTCGGCCAGCAGGCACGCCGCCATGCGCCGGGCGGCCTGTTCGATGGGCTCGCACAGGGCGATCTGGCTGTCGTGCAGGGTCCGGATGCCGGCGGAGAACAGGTGGTGGAGATGGGCCTGGAAATTCATGTCACGGTCTGAAGGCGTCGCGCACCCATTGTACCCGAAGCGACTCGCCGCCGGGTTCGAGCGCCACCACGTCGAAGCGCGTCGATGGGTTCAGGCGGTGGCGGGCCAGGTAGTGGGAGGCGCTGTGGACGATGCGCGCCTGCTTGACCGCGGTCACGCTCTCCAGCGCCCCGCCGAAGCGGGCGCTTTTGCGGTAGCGCACCTCGACGAACACCAGCGTCGCGCCGTCCTGCATGATGAGGTCGATTTCCCCGCCCTTGCAGCGGTAGTTGCGCGCCACGAATTTCAGCCCCTGCCGCTGCAGGTGGGCCAGGGCCAGATCCTCGGCCTGCTGTCCCTGATGCGCCATCAACGCAAGGGGAGGGAAGGGGGCGGCGATTTTTCCGGAGCCAGACCTTGCGATACCGGTTCGCCCTGCTCGAAGCGGGCGCAGGACAGTCGGCGGTGCACCCGGTTGCCGACGTTCAGGGAAAGACTGCCGCTGGCTCCGGAGATGGCGGAGCCGGGGTTGGCACGCCACTCGTCCAGCCGCCGGGCGATTTGCCAGGCGTCTTGCCCCATGGCGAACAAGCGGGGCACGGCGGCGCCTTCCGGCCAGTCGGTCCCCGGCGACATGCCGCTGAGGACAGCGGGGCCGTCGCAGAAAACCACGCCGGTGAGTTCCTGGTCGCGTTCGCGGTCCGTCCTGCCGCCAAATAGGTGGGAGGTGGCGTAAACCGGCAATCGGCGGCTATCGGCGGAACGAAATTGCGGGACGATCAGCCGGGCGTCGCGTGCATCCACCCCCGCCAGCAGCAGAAAATCGGCTGCGGGGCCTACGGCGAGCAGTTTGCTCAGGGTGGCGGAATAGTCCCGGTCGTTGGGGGGGAAAGTGACGATGGCGGAAATTTCTCCACCCTCCCGTCGCCAATAGCCGGTGAAGTGGTGAATCATCCGCTGCCCGAGCGGCGCGGCGGGCGCCAGCACCAGGGCGCGGGAGCGGCCATCGCGGCGGGCCTGATTGGCGACCTGCTCCAGTTCGTCTTCGGGCCACAAGGCGAACTGGTAAAGGTTCTCCCGTGCGTCGTCGATGCGGTTGAGGGCGAGCGTAGGCGCGGCTACTTCGCCTTCTTGCGCCAAGCTGGCGATGTCTTCCTTGAGCAAAGGGCCGATGACCCGTTCCGCACCGCCGGCCAGTGCCGCGCGATACGCCGAGACTGCGCCGGCGGCGGTGTCGAAAAAGCGCAACTCCGGCTTGCCGGGCGCGCTGTCCGCATACCAGGCCGCCAGCACGCCGGCGCGAATGGCCTGGGCCGATTGCAGGTGAGTTCCGCTCTGGGGCAGCAGGACGGCGATCAGGCGGGAGCCCGGTGCGGCGCCCTGGGGCTGAAGCGGTCCGGGAACGGGTGGCGTCGCGCCGGGGGGGGGGGCGACGATCGGCCCCTCGCGCGGCGCCAGGGGCTGGGTGGTTACGACCGGCTGCTGCGGCACCGGCGCGGCGCTGGGCGCTTGCGGCGGGCGCGGCGCGACGGGATAGCGCGTCACGGAACCCGTGGACGTGCAAGCAGCGATTGCCAGAACCACGGTCAGAATCGACAATGCGCGAAATACAGCCATGTTCGGAAAAATGCGAAAGTGAACGAGCGGAGCGTCGGGGTACTATACCTAGTGGCCACGCCGATCGGCAATCTGGCGGACATGAGTCCGCGCGCGGTGGAAATCTTGCGCCGCGTGGCCCTGATCGCCGCCGAGGACACGCGCCACAGTCTGCCGCTCTTGCGCCATTTCGGCATCGCCACTCCGCTGCGGGCCTTGCACGAGCACAACGAGGACGTCCAGTCGCCGCGCCTGGTGGAACGGCTCCTGGCGGGCGAGGACATTGCCCTGATTTCCGACGCCGGCACGCCGCTGGTCAGCGATCCGGGCTTTCCGCTGGTGCGGCTGGCGCGCGCGGCGGGGGTGAGGGTTTCGCCCGTGCCCGGTCCTTGCGCCGCGGTCGTTGCGCTGTCGGCTTCCGGCTTGTCCTGCGACCGGTTCACCTTCGCCGGATTCCCGCCCCGCCGCGGCCCGGCGCGGCGCGAGTGGCTGGAGAGCTTGTGCGAAAGGCCGGAAACGCTGATCTTTTACGAGTCCGGCCACCGCATCGGCGATTTTCTCCACGACCTCGGCGCGGTATTTCCGCTTTCCCGGCCGGTGGTCGTCGCCCGCGAACTGACCAAGCTGCACGAAACCGTGTATGCCACCACGGCCGGGGAAGCGGCAGGCTGGGTCGCCGCCGACGCCGATCGGCGCAAAGGCGAATTCGTGGTGCTGGTGGGCGGCGCCGAACTTCAGCCCGGAGGAGAGGACATGGATGCCGAGGCCGTACGCGTGCTCGGGATCTTGCTGCGCGGCGGTTGTTCGGTGAAGGACGCGTCCGCTTTGGCGGCGGAAATCACCGGATCGCGCCGCAGGGCGCTCTACACCCGCGCGTTGCGGCTCGCGGAGGAGATCGATCATGTTTGAAACCGATTACCAGCGTCTTCTGGATGTCAGTCCCGCCTCGTTGCCCTTCCGCCCGGTGCGCGAATCGGTGCTGCACTGGCTGGACGAATTGCCCCTCGCCCAGCCGGAAAATGCCCTCGCCGACATGACGGACGCATTGCGCGGCCTGCATCGGACCGACTTGTCCGCCCCGACGCGGCTGGAACTCCTTGAATTGATGCGCACCCAGTTGCTGGATACGCAGAAGTATCTGGAGAACGGCTTCCTGGAAATGACGTTCCCGCCGTCCAAGGCGGCCCAGGCCAAGGGGCGCTTGCTCGCCGAAGCCAGCGAGATGGCGCTGGGCGTTTACGACCGTTTGCGGCGTTCGGGCGATGAACTGGACGAGAAAGGCCGTTCGCTGGTCGTGCAGCGCTGGTTCGAGTGGGCCGCGAACCTGCAGCGGGCCAGCGCCTTGCTCTATCGCCGTCCGCCGAAGGGCTACTGGGGGGCTGTATACGAATACTACCGGGAACTGGAGCCGCGCCCCCGCGCCCTGTTGCCCGCCCTTTCCCCGTTCAAGCACATCCTGCTGTTCTCCCTGACCGATGCGCATCGCTTCGATCAGCGCGAGATCCGTGAAATCTATAATTGGAGCGGCAAACAGGCGGCATTTCTGGACATTTGCCGCGAACCGGTGCGCGGCGGCCAGGAAAAGGCGCTGTTCGGCTTGCGGCTGGACCAGGATGCTCCGCCGGCGCCGCTGGAGCGCTCTCCGGCGGATTCTTCCGGGGAATGGCGCTTTCTGATGACCGCAGCCGTGGTCGACGCCTTGCGCCACGAGGGCCAATCGTTGCAAGCCGCCGGGCAGAGCCAGTTGCTTCTGGACAGCACGCGCCAATTGCTCGTCCGGCTGATCGAAGAGCACGTCGCACCCCGCCGCCGCCGCCGGCAACGGAATCCCGCGACGGCGACGCCGCGAATCGTGGTGGGATGGGCGCAACTGCTGGCTGTACTGCCTGCGCCGGACGTGAGCCGTCTCACGCTCATGCCGCTTGCCGAAACGGCCGAGTCGCAAGCGGCTCCCGGCGCAGCGTCGTCGGCGAATCTGGTCGCCCAGAGCGGCGGCGGCCATTTGCGCAATCACGCGGATTTCGAGTTTCGGCATGAAGTCGACATCGCGCGCTCCCTCGAGTCGCGGTTTTCCCGGCACGACATCTGGCGGGCGGACAGCCATGGCGCCGCGCCGGCGCTGATTTACACGGTGAAGCAGCAGGACGCGAGCGAGGACGGCGCTTGTTTGACCTGGGAGGAACAAACCTCCGGCCCGCTCAAGGTGGGCGAACTGGTCGGCATCGAAAATGCCTATGGAGGGTGGAGCGTGGCGCTGGTTCGCCGCCTGGAGCCCGCGAGCGATGGTACCTGGACGTTCGGCGTGGAATTTCTCGGCAACGCCGCACGGGCGATGGCGGCGCGACAGTCTGATCCGTCCACCAGCGAAGCGGTGCTGTATTTGCCGGGCGACGCGGCGCGGGAATTGCCGGAGCGGGTGCTGGCGCCGCCGCGCCGTTTCAGCGTCGGTGCGCAAATCCTGCTGGACGGTGCGGCGGGAACCCGGCGCATGGTGTTGTACGAACAGGTGCGCAGCGCGGCTTGCGACTGTTTTCTGGCCGCAGCGTCGCGGGGCAAGGAGGAGTTGGCTCTGCTCTGAACCCCGGTTGCTGTGGCTGAAAGGGCGCGAAGCCGCTATAGTTCGGGAGGAGAGCCGGCTAGGCAGTCGCTGTCCGGTTGCAAGACCGGAGGGAGGAAAGTCCGGGCTCCGCAGGGCAGGGCGCCAGGTAACCCCTGGGCGGCGCGAGCCGACGGAAAGTGCCACAGAAAATATACCGCCCAAGCGCCTTCGGGCGCCGGTAAGGGTGAAATGGTGCGGTAAGAGCGCACCGCGCTGCCGGCAACGGCAGTGGCAGGGTAAACCCCGCCCGGAGCAAGACCAAATAGGGGGGTGTTGGGATTCGTCCCAGACATGCGGCCCGCATGGCCCCCGGGTAGGTCGCTCGAGGCGCGCGGCGACGCGCGTCCCAGAGGAATGGCTGTCCACGACAGAACCCGGCTTATCGGCCGGCTCTCCACCTAATTTTCTGGTTATTCGCCGCCGGGCATCCGCCTGCGGCTTTTTTTCCTGGGATCGTGCCGAATGACAAATTGGCAGGAAAGACGACTTGCACACGCTCAAGTGTGCCCGAAGGGTGGCGTACCGGGAGGTACGGCCATGACAAATCGGCAGGAAAGCCGATTTGCGCGCCGCATCCCTGCGGCCTGGGCTGCGCCCCGCGCTTCGCGCGTCCAAATTTGCTCCAGGCAAATTTGTGCACGGCGTAGCCGCCCGACGGGTGGCGCACAGGCACAGGGAGGTGCGCCATGAAAGGCAGCCAAAATATCTGGACGCAAAACCAGCCGGTGGCCGAGTATGTTGCGCGCCTCAACGCGGCGCAGCAGAGCGAGGCGCCCGGGAAGTGGCTGGACGAACTGCCCCTGGCCAGTTCGCGCTATTCCGGCATGGTGGTGGCGGGCGTGCTCCACGAGTTGCCGACTCATTTCGGCGTCAAGGCCGAACGCTGTGTGGATACCCTGGAACGCTTGCGCGAGATTGCGCTGGCCGCCGGGGCGTCGCGGGAGTGCCGGGCCGCGACGCTGCCTCTGGAGACCGAATTCCGCCACGCCGTGCGCGCCACGGACTGGCTGCAACTGGAACTGGCGCGCGCCTGGTCGCGGCTGGCGGCCGAGTTGTGCGCCGACGTCCGCAAGGCCGACCACGACCTGATGACCCACGTCATTGCCCGCGCCCTGTCCGCCTGGCACGACGCGCAGCAGTTCCGCGCCCGCCTTTACCATCTCCCGCCCCGGCATTTCTGGGGCTCGGTCTACGCGCTGTTCGGCCTGGCGGAACTCTACGGCGTTTCCCGGAACGGGGCGCGCAACGACAATCTCCCCATCCTATCCCGGTTCCGCAGAATCCTGCTGCTGTCGCTGGCGGGGACTGGCCATTATTGCCGCGAGGACCTGGACTGGCTGAATGGTGCGCTGGGCCAATACGAGGGGCTGGCCAAGCTGGCGCCGACCAACCCCAATCCGCGCGGCCCGGTCGATGGCGTCTTCGTGCTGGATTTCAAGTTCGATGCGCCGCCGCGTCGCTATACGCCCACGACGCCGACGCCCAGCGAACCGTACTGGCTGTTGACCCGCCCCCTGGTCGACGAATTGACGACCGACGCGGCGGCCGGCGGAATCAGCCCGGTGGACGCGTATCGCATGCGGCGTCTGGCCCGGGTGCTGGTACTTCCGGCGCGGCGTAAATCGGCGCGCAATCCGGCGCAATACGATACGCGCGGCGCAGTGGTCGGCATGGAATCCATCCTGTCGCTGCTGAGCGACTCCGTGCAAGGTCGATTCCGCAGCGACGCTACCGCCAATTCCATCCGCGCGCAGCAGTCGGTGCAGGTGACCGACGGCTGGGTTATTCCGCGGGTCGGCGCGCAAACGCCGGGCGACGGCGGCCGGCGGGTCGCTTTCCGGAGCGGGGAGCGGGCGGAGCGGAGCGAAGCGGAGATCGAGACGTCTCTGAACGAGCAGTACCATTCCTTCCGCCGGGAGGATATCTGGCCGGAAGAAGGCGAATCCGAGGCATTGGGCATCGCTGTGGTCGTCGAGCCTACCACGGTGCTCAACGTCAACGCCCATGGCTGCTGCCTGGAGTGGCGGGATGAAAAAGGCTCCACCCTGCGCGTCGGGGAGATCATCGCCCTGGCCCGGCCCAACCTCGATTTGCAGATCGGCGTGGTGCGCTGGATGGATTATGCCGGGATGCGCAACCTGACCTTCGGGATCGAATACCTGGGCAGTCGTCCGGAATTGGTGCACGTCGCCTTCGCCAACGCCTACGATCGGGGCGAGAAAGCGATTTTCCTGCCGGCGGACGAGAACCTGGACAAGCCGCCGAGCCTGCTGGTGCCGAGCGGACGCTTCCGCAGCGGCGACTGGCTGCTCATGGAGCGCAGCGACAGCCGCTGGCGCCTGCATTTGCGTCGAGCGGTCGAATGGACGGCGCGCGCGGATCATTTCCAGATGGACAACATGACCTCCGTGCAGGTCAAAATGCCCATCGCATAAAACCGAACCGCCTCGCCAACGGCGCTGTAAGGTACGCCGTGCGTACTACAAGGGGCTATACGCCGAAGCGCGCCGCCAGCAACCAGGCCAGGCCGGCGCCGGAAAGCAGAAAGCCCAGCATGGCGAGACGAGCGCGCAGGCGGTAGCGGCCCGCCAGCTTGTGCTGCGGTGTCGCGGCGAGAATGTACGGCTGGCCTCCGGTCGCGGGCTTTCTCAGAACGCTGGCGGCGGGTTGCGGCGGACGGGCGGCGCGCTGCTTCAGGACGATTTGTTCCGCCGCCTGGCGCGCTGCTTCCCATTCGTGCAAATCGATCCGGCCGTCGCCGTTTTTGTCGAAGCGGCGGCGCAAATCTTCCGGATCGCGTTTCCATTGTCTCAGCAGGTCGCCCACCTCGACCGCAAGGGACGCGCCCGCCTCGTCCCCGCCCGAACTGGTGAACAGGCCCAGCGCGTAAAGCGGATCGTTGTTCTGGATGCGATTTTCGGAATAACGGTAATCGCCGCCGCTGAACAGGGCGCCGATGGCCCGTCCGAAAAGACCCGCGTGGTCGTGTCCCGGCCCGTGAGGCGGGCGCGGCGAACTGCCGTACCAGACCTGGTGGACGGAGGGATGGACATCCGCGCCGTCCGGGTCGACGATGCACAGGCCCGTGTCGTCCTGGAGGTGAAAAATCGCTTCGCTGACGCCGGATTCCACCGTGCGCCACTCGGAGCGCTTCCCGTTCGAGGAGTGCTTCTCGACTGCGTAGCGGTACCACACGCACGGCGAACCGGTCAGCGGCGCATAAACCGGGACTCCCTCCATCCTCCGGGCGTAACCCTCCAGTTCCACATAGCCTTGCGGCGCCGAGCGCACCTTGGCGGTAGGGGTGTCCTCGATCAGGCGGGCGCGGCGCAGGTTGCGGAAGGTCAGGTAGAACAACCCCGCGACGGCCGCGGTCAGCAGTGCCGCAATGACCCAGAATTCCCCGGCGTCGAGGCCGGCGACGTTCTGCGCCCCTTCGCCCGCCATGTCCCAGACGATGCCTTCCACGGGACCGCCTTTAGCTGAACAGCGCCTTCACGTCCACGTCGCGTTTCTCTTCCTCGCTGAATTCCAGGAGTTCGAAAGGCTGGAAAGCGAACAGGCGGGCGACGATCAGGTCGGGAAACTGCTCGATGCGCACGTTATTGTTGTTGACGCTTTCGTTATAGAATTCGCGCCGGTCGGCGATGGCGTTTTCCAGCCCGCTGACGCGGTTCTGCAAGTTGCGGAAGGATTCGTCGGCTTTCAGGTTCGGGTAGGATTCGGCCACCGCGAAAAGCTGGGTCAAGCCCATGCGCAACTGGGTTTCCGCCGCACCGAGCGCCGCCATGTTGCTGCTTTCCCGCGCCTGGGACACCCCGGCCCGGGCGCGCATGACCTGTTCCAGGGTTTCCCGCTCGTGTTTCATATACTGCTTGCAGGTTTCCACCAGCTTGGGCAATTCGTCGTGCCGCTGCTTGAGCAGCACGTCGATGTTGGACCACGCCTTCGCCACGGCGTGCTTGAGATTCACCAACTGGTTGTAGACGACGATGAAATACAGGACGAGCAGGGCAAGAACGCCCAGAAAGATGAAACCGCCAATGAGAGCCATGATGCGTGTCCTTGGTGTGTGTAATCGGGCGTTTCAAGTTTATCGACAATCCAGACCTTGAGGGAGGACCACAATCCATGAGCATCCGCAAATTCGGGGAAAAACATCCGCAAATCGGGCCGGGGGTTTTCGTGGACGACAGCGCCGTGGTGATCGGCGACGTGCGCCTGGGCGAAAACGTCTCCGTCTGGCCGGGCGCCGTTTTGCGCGGCGACATCGAGCGCATCGAAATCGGCGCGGGGACCAACATCCAGGACGGCAGCGTCCTGCACGTCACCCACGACGGGCCGTTTTCGCCCGGCGGCTTCGCGTTGAAAGTCGGCAAGAACGTCACCGTGGGCCACAAGGTGGTGCTGCACGGTTGCACGGTGGGCGATTACTGCCTGGTGGGCATCGGCGCCATCGTCATGGACGGCGCGGTGGTGGAGGACGAAGTCATGATCGGCGCCGGCGCCTTGGTGCCGCCCGGCAAGCGTCTGGAGACGGGCTACCTTTACGTCGGCGCGCCCGCCCGCCAGGCCCGGCCGCTGAAGGACCCGGAGAAGGAGTTCCTGCGTTACTCCGCCCAGCATTACATCCATCTCAAGGACGCATACCTCCGCCTGCAAGGCGCGTGAATCCCGCCTATTTCGCGACGCACTTTGAATGCATGGAAGCGTGGGACGACTGGCCGGCCGAGTTTGCCATCGTCACGGCCTACGCCACCACGGGGGAAAGCTGGCCCGAGGCGGAAAATCGGGCCGCCGACCGGCGACTGGAAGCCGAATTGCGTCGGCAAAGGCTCTGGATGCGGCGCCTCACCGGCTATTCGCCGGCGACCGGGCATGGGGAACCGGGCTGGGCCGTGGATTTGGGTTTTCAAAGCGCCTGCGACATCGGCCGACGTTACAGGCAGGACGCGATCTATTACGTCATCGGAGACACGCTGTTCGTCAGCTTCTGCGACGAACGCCGCGCCTTGGTGGAAGTCGGCGGTTTCCGACCGCGCGTCCATTTGGCCGGGTGAGGCGTTACCGCTCTTCGGCGTGCTTGCGCAACCCGCGGATTTCTTCCTGCAGCAGCAAACGCTGTTTTTCCATGAACAACAGGTCCAGTTCGCGGCGAATGTGTTCCTCCCGCGTATCCAGGGATCCGAGGCGCTGGTGGGCGATGGCCATTTCCGCGTCCTGCGTCTCTTTGTGCTGGTCGGCTTCCTGTTGCAATTTTTCCCGGTGGCGGCGGACTTCGCTTTCCCTTTGCAGGCGTTGCTGTTCTTCTTCCAAATGGAGCTTGGCGCGCATCTCGTCCAGAGTCCCGGCCTCCACGCGCTGTTCGAGTTCCTTGGCTTGGCGTTCCAATTCCAGTTGTTGTTCACGGTAAGCCAGGTGCTGGCGCCGCTTCTCGTCCAGTTGCCCCATGCGTTCCTGCAGATCCTTCAGCTCCTGGGCGATGCGCCGACGCAGCAATTCCCGGTACCTGGCGTAAAAGCCGGCGTCCTTCATCACCGTCTTGGTCGGCGGTTGTCCCTCGGCGATGAATTCCACGTCGATGTTGCAGCGGCAGCGCGCGTGGATCTCGTTCAACGCCAGCATCACGTTCACCGCGTCTTCCACCATGCGTTCCGTGGGCGACAAACCGTGTTCCAGCCAGTCGCCGCGCGCCAGATCCCTTAAGGCCTGTTCGGCCTGATCCACCACCACGGCGCGGAACTGGCGGCGCACGTGCTAGTAGGGATCGGCCAGGCTGTCGAGATGGCTCGCCATGTAACGGACGGCGGGCTGGAAGCGGATGAACAGCGCCGTGCGAATCTGGCACACACCGGCCAGGGAGCGGGGCGGCACGGGTACTTCCCATTCGTCCAGCGGCAGGTCGTAAACCGTATGGAAAAACCACTTCCGATAGTGTTGCGGCCGCGCGAAGACCCGCCGGAACGGTCCCAGCCGCGACACCACCACCTGGCTGCCGCCGACGAAGCCCGGATCCCAGTCCTGGTCCAGTTCGTCCTGTGAATTCTCAGCCATTGACCTTTTTCCGCACCAGTTCCACCAAGCGCGGCGCGCCGTTTCCGGCCGCCTGGTTCGTGCCCATGTATTCCGCCAGCACCGGGTAGAGATTGGGCGCGAACTCCACCGAGCGCTGGTTCACCTTGCGCAGATACCCGCGGCTGAGCAGCATGGCCACCACGAACATGCGCGTCCGGTCGGAAATGCGCCGTGCCCGCTCCAGTTCGGTTTTTTCGATGGCTATTTCCAATTCGTCGTTACCGTTGATGGAGAACTCGCTGAACTGGCTCAGGCCTTCCCAGGCCAGCTTTTTTTCCTCGTCCGTCAGCGGTCCCGGAGCCGTGAATTCCAGTTTGAAGGACAGCACCACGGCGAAGAAATCCACCATGGCAGCGCAAGCCAGGGCAAACCAGGACAGGTCCTCCCACATGGCGAAAGTCGGTTCCACGTCCCGGTTGAAGGCCTCGAACGACGCCAGCACAGGCGCGTTTACGGTGGGCAGCGCATACAGGGCCGCCAAGGCTTCCACTTTGCCCTGCACCTGCTGGAAGGTATCCAGCATGGCTTCGTAACCGGCGCGGTCCCGGGCCGCGCCCTGGGCGAAACCGTTGACGCGGTTGCGCAGCGCCGCCACCTGCCCGTCCAGTTCGGCGAAGCTCTGATTCAGGGATTGATCGTGGGCCAGTTCTTCCTGGTACACGCGGTTGTAATGTTCCCACACCTGGCCCTTGCCCACCTTGCCGCGATAACTCTTCGGCAGGGAGGGATGGGTTCCCAGGAACGCCGTCGTCGCATCCTTGAAAGCCGCGTCCTGGCGCTTCTTTTGTTGCGCGAGTATGTCCGCCCGGCGGGTGGCGACCTCGTCGAGAAAACCGTTCACCGCCGTTCGCAAGGTATTCTGGCGCTGGATGAAAATGGCGTCGCTCTGGGAAATTTCGTAAAACTTGAAATAGGAGAACGTCACCGACACGATCAGCGCCACCAGCAAGGCGGTCAGGGTGGCCAGGTAGCGCAACGGGTTGGCGCGCCAGTGCATCCCCGCCAGTTCCAGGGCGCCGATTACCACGATGGATTGCACCGCGACGGTGATGATCAGCGCGATCCACGGTGTGATGAAGTGGGCCATGCCGTAGTAAGTGGTATAGCCCGACGCCAGACTGAGGGACAGGACGATGGGAATGGACCAGATCCGCAACAGACCCACGAACGTGCTCTGCACGGAGTTCAGGAACTGCCCGATGCCCCCGGTCGAAAAATTCACCATGTCACAAGATCGGAAAAACCACTGGATGCGTGCCTCGCATCGAAGCATGGGCACGGTTGGCGACGCTGTCAAGCGGAGCGCGGGATACCCGCGCCGCCGTCTTTCAGGCGGGCCGGACGGGGATCGTCCGGGGTCAGAAAAAACGGGAATTGAGCAAGAAGTGCAGGACGATGCTGCTCGCGTAGCCCAGGGCGATCACGGGCGTCCATTTCAGGTGGGAAAGGAACGAATAGCGTCCTTTGGTCAGTCCCAAAAGCCCGATTCCCGCCGCCGAACCGATCGCCAGCAGGCTGCCGCCGACGCCGGCGGTCAGGGTGACGAGCAGCCACTGCCCTTGGGATATCTTCGGCGCCATGGTGAGCACGGCGTACATGATGGTGCCGTTGTCGATGAACGCGGAGAAAATACCCACCATCACATTGGCGATGGTCGGATCGAGATCGGCATAGAGGAATTTCGAGGCCAACGTCAGGTAACCGATGAAGCTCAGAGCGCCCACACTGGTCATGACGCCGTAAAAGTAGAGCAGCGTGTCCCATTCGAGATGGGAGATGCTGTGGAACACGTCGAAGTGCTGCTTGGTTTCGACCAGATGGGATGGCGGCTCCACATTGCCCGCCGCGTTGGCGGCGGGGTCCTTCTTGGCGTCGCGGTTCCATTCCACCCTCACCTTGTACAACCAGAAAAAGTAAAAGCTCAAATAGGTCAGTCCGCCCAGCATGCCGGCAGCCGGCGGCAAACCCAGAAAATTCTCGAAACACGCCGCAGTGACGATCGTCAGGATAAACAGGACGATGATGCCCTTGGCGCCGTGTCTCAAGGGCTGGGGCGCACCGGCGGATTCCGGGGTCTCGTCGGGGACCCAGAAGTGCATGATGGCAGCGGGCACCAGAAAATTGGCGATGGAGGGGATGAGCAGGGAGAAGAAATTCGCAAACGGGACCACGCCTTTCTGCCACACCAGCAGCGTCGTGATGTCGCCGAACGGGCTGAAAGAGCCGCCGGCGTTGGTGGCCACCACGATGTTGACGCATGCGATGGAAACGAAACGGCGGTTTTTCCCGGCCATGGCCATCACCACCGAGCCCATGAGCAGCGCGGTGGTCAGGTTGTTGCAGGTGGATGACAACAGGAAAGACAGGATTCCGGTAATCCAGAACAACTTCCGGTAACCGAACCCTTTGCTGAGCAGCCAGATGCGCAGATTGTCGAACACGCCGCGCTGTTCCATGGCGTTGAGGTAGGTCATCGACACCATGATGAACAAAAACAGCTCCGCGTAACCTTCCAGGGACGAGCGGAACGCTTGCCCCGATGTTTCCTTGAGTCCGAGGGGAACGTAGACGGAGGCGATGAAAACCCAAATGAGGCAAGAGGCAAAGAGCATGGGCTTTGACTTGCGCAGCATCGTCACGTCTTCCAGCATCGCCAGGATATAAGCGACGCAGAACGTGGCTATGGAGGCAAAACCGACCCAGTGCCGGGTCAAGTCAATCGGCAGGGAAGCAGGAATATCCATGAACCAACAAAGAGTCCGAAAAGGCTGGAGTGTGGTGAACCGGGGTTGCCGCGGGCGGTTCGCCTCGCCGAGGCGAATGAGCCGCATGGGAGACCCAATGATAACATTGCGAAGTGATGGCCTTTCAGCCGCAAGGCGGTGCGCTGTGGCGCCGCGCGTAGTGGGAGCCGGATGAATTTATGAAACCTCGCGGATTGGTGACCTAACCTCGTCATGAAAATCGCCACCTGGAACGTCAACTCGCTGCGCGTCCGCCTGCCGCAAGCCCTGGATTGGCTGGATGCCCAGCAGCCCGATCTCCTCGCCCTCCAGGAAACCAAGCTGACCGATCCCGATTTTCCCGGCGAAGAGGTGGCGGCCCGCGGCTATCTCAGCCTTTTCAGCGGCCAGAAGACCTACAACGGCGTGGCGATCTTGAGCCGCGAACCGGGCTCCGAGGTGCTTGTCGATCTGCCCGGCCTGGAAGACCCGCAGCGCCGCGTGCTGGCCGCCACGTTCGGCGCCGTCCGCCTGGTGAATTTCTACGTCCCCAACGGCTCCGAAGTCGGCAGCGACAAGTACGCCTACAAGCTGGACTGGCTGGAAAAAGCCGCCGCCTTCCTCGCCGCCGAACGGGCGCGCCATCCCCGCCTGGCGGTGATGGGCGATTTCAACATCGCCCCGGAAGACCGCGACGTGCACGATCCGGAAGCCTGGCGCGAGAAAATCCTCTGCTCCACCCCCGAGCGGGACGCGTTCCGCACGTTGCTGGCGCTCGGTCTGCAGGATGCCTTCCGCCTCTTCGAGCAGCCGGAAGACAGCTTTTCCTGGTGGGACTACCGCGCCGCCGCCTTCCGCCGCAATCTTGGGCTGCGTATCGACCATATCCTTCTCAGCCCCGAGCTGGCGAGCCGTTGCCGTTCCTGCATTGTCGACAAGGCGCCGCGCAAGCTGGAAAGGCCTTCGGACCATGCACCGGTGGTCGCGGAATTCGATTTCAACGGGGCGCCATCCGCATGAAATACAAGGATCTGCGCGACTTTTTGGCGCAACTGGAGTCGCAGGGCGAATTGCGCCGCGTCGCGGCCGAAGTGGACCCGCATCTGGAAATTACCGAAATCTGCGACCGGGTGCTGAAGGCGCAAGGTCCGGCGCTGTTGTTCGAGCATTGCAAGGGATATTCCGTGCCGCTGCTGGGCAACATGTTCGGCACGCCGCGGCGCGTGGCGCTGGGGATGGGGGCGGAGTCGGTGGAATCCCTGCGCGAAATCGGCAAGCTGCTGGCTTTTCTCAAGGAACCGGACCCGCCCAAGGGCCTCCTGGACGCCTTCGGCAAGATGCCGGTGTACCGCCAGGTGCTCAACATGCCGGTGAAGGAACTGCGCCACGCACCCTGTCAGGAAGTCGTTTTGCAAGGCGAGGAGGTGGATTTGGGGCGCTATCCCGTCCAAACCTGCTGGCCGGGCGACGCCGGGCCGTTGATTACCTGGGCGCTGGTCATCACCAAGGGCCCGCACAAGGAGCGGCAGAATCTGGGCATTTACCGCCAGCAGGTTATCGGCAAAAACAAGACCATCATGCGCTGGCTGGCCCACCGGGGCGGCGCCCTGGATTTCCGCGACTGGCAGCACGCCCATCCCGGCGAGCCGTTCCCCGTGGCGGTGGCCCTGGGGGCGGACCCGGCGACCATCCTGGGCGCGGTGACGCCGGTTCCCGACGCCCTGTCCGAATACGCCTTTGCCGGTTTGTTGCGCGGCTCCCGCACCGAGGTGGTGAAGTGTCGGACCAGCGATTTGCAGGTCCCGGCCAGTGCGGAAATCGTCCTGGAAGGCTTCATCCACCCCGGCGAAACTGCGCCGGAAGGCCCGTTCGGCGATCACACCGGCTATTACAACGAGGTGGAGGAATTCCCGGTCTTCACTATTGAGTGCATCACCCAGCGGGAAAGCCCCATCTACCACAGCACTTACACCGGCCGGCCGCCGGACGAGCCGGCCATCCTCGGGGTGGCTTTGAACGAAGTGTTCGTGCCCATCCTGCAGAAGCAGTTTCCGGAAATCGTCGACTTTTACCTGCCGCCGGAGGGCTGCTCCTACCGCCTGGCGGTGGTGAGCATGAAGAAGCAGTACCCCGGCCACGCCAAGCGGGTGATGCTGGGGGTGTGGAGTTTCCTGCGCCAGTTCATGTACACCAAGTTCGTCATCGTGGTGGACGAGGATGTGAACGCCCGCGACTGGCAGGACGTGATCTGGGCCATCACCACCCGCATGGACCCGGCCCGCGACATCACCCTGCTGGAAAACACGCCCATCGATTACCTGGACTTCGCCTCTCCCGTCTCGGGCCTGGGTTCCAAGGCCGGTCTGGACGCCACCAACAAATGGCCGGGCGAGACCAGCCGGGAGTGGGGGACGCCGATCGCCATGTCCCAAGCTGTGAAACAGCGGGTGGACATCATTTGGGATGAGTTAGGTCTGAGCTAACGCTTCGCTGAGCAACGATAAAGGTATTTTCATGTTCACCGGCATCATTCTGGCCGTGGGTCAGGTTCGCAAACTGGAACCGAAAGGCGGCGACCTGCGCCTGACCATCGCCACCGGCAAGCTGCCCATGGGCGGGACGCAATTGGGCGACAGCATCGCCGTGAGCGGCGTGTGCCTGACGGCCGTTGCGCTGGGCGCCGACTGGTTTTCGGCGGACGTGTCGCGGGAGACCCTGTCGCGTACCACCCTGGGCGAAGCCGGAGTCGGCGCGGTGGTGAACCTGGAGCCGGCGCTGACGCCCACCACCCGGCTGGGCGGGCACATCGTCAGCGGTCACGTGGACGGGGTGGGGACGGTGCTGGAGCGTTATCCGGACGGGCGTTCCGAGCGCTTCGTCATCGAAGCGCCGGCGGAACTGGCGAAATACATCGCCGAGAAAGGTTCGATCGGCGTGGACGGCATCAGCCTGACCGTCAATCAGGTGGACGGTGCGCGCTTCGGCCTGAACATCGTGCCGCATACGCTGGCGGAAACCACTCTGGGGGAAACCCGGCCCGGCAAGCGGGTGAATTTGGAAGTGGACCTGATTGCCCGTTATCTGGAGCGGCTGCTGCTGGGGGAGAAAGCCGCCGTCCCTGGCGGCGGGATTTCCTTGCAACTGCTACAAGACAGCGGTTTTATCCGCAGTTGACGGTGACGGCGGATTCTTCCGCCGACGGCATGCCGGTTACCTTCAGGTTCCCAGCGTGTCCATCAGGTCGATCATGAATTCCATGTCTTCGTCGTCGACGACTTCCCAGCCGGTGAATTTCAGTGCCTCCAGAATGCCCTTGCCTTTGGGGTCGTCGGCCATGCCGGTCAGCAACTGCTGGAGCCGTTCGCGATGCTGCAGGAGTCTCGGGCCGGCCATGAGGGCGTGGTGGATGACGTAAATCTTGCTCTGCACCAGGATGCGCAACTGGTTGCGTACCACCGAGGAGAGGTCGTTATAGGCTTCGGCGAGGAAGATGCCCGCGTCGGCTTCGTTCTTGAGCAGCTTCTTGGCGATCAGGACGTAGGTGTCGCAGTCCGCGAGCGTGACGTTGCTTTTATCCAGGCAGGCCGGTTCCAGCATGATCATGCCCATCATCTTCACGTCCGGGTCTTCGGTCACGGCGATGACGCTGCCCGGCAGCAAATCCTCCACGCAGGTCACGGAACTCGCGGCGTTAACGGCGATGATGGCCTCGTCGCTGACGCCGGTGGGCTTCACCAGCGGCTTGAAGCCCTTGTCCCGCACCAGCATCGCGGCGTCGTATGGGTTGGCGTAGATCAGATCCACCTTGTCGGCCTGGATCGCCGCGCGCTGGCTGGCGAAGTCGTCGTAAAGCTGCAAGTGGATGGGCAGGTCGGAGGCGCGTTGCAGCCAGGTGTTGAAAATGAACCAGCCGGAAAGGTGGTCGGGGGTGAAGTCCGGGCTGACGGTGAACAGATGTGACATGGCGCGATTCCTTAACGTGAAAGTTGCGGCAACTTT
>DATDOO010000175.1:0-6477 GCA_035293245.1 Methylococcaceae bacterium | reverse complement strand
TGGCCGTCGCCGCAGGCCGTCCACAACACCCGATCGCCCACCGCCACGGAACCCAGTTGCCGGCGCGAGTGACACACCCGCACGCCGCCGCCCCCTTCCACGGCGAGGCTCTTGCCGAGATGGGACAGCACCAGTCCGGTTTGCGGGGCGGCTGTGTCGGGTTGGGTCAAGCAGGTATCCGAAAATATGGCATGCGATCGTCGAAAGGCGAATCCCGCCCTGGCTGGGGGCATCGTAGCGGATTTGGCGCGCCGATGCGCCGTAGGAATCGGTGCGGCGGACCATTCTGTCCCGCATTCGGAACGCACGCCCTTTCTGTCCTTCCCGGCCAACGCGCACCGGCGGTTACCGCTTCGTCCGCGTGGAGTAGAATAGCGCCGCGCCGGGAATGGCCTTGATGCGGGATGGACGTGCTACGCGCCTCCATCCCGCCGTTCATTTCCGCCCGGTGTGGTTGCACCGCTCGCGCACCCCAACGAAAAAGAAGGGGATTTGTGCCGGGCCGGATGCCGTACCCATGAACACCCGGGCGGTTTTTCGGCATTCCTTCCTTGAGAATCTTTCACCACGCGGTTCGTTTCACCTGGGTGGTGTTCTGGACATCGCTTCTGGCCCTGGCGCTGCTGCTCAGCGCCGTGCGGCTGTGGTTTTTCCCCACCATCGAGACCTATCGCGCCGAATTGGAGCAACGGGCCTCCAACGCGGCGAACCTGCCGGTGCGCATCGGCGCGCTCAGTGCGAGGATGCGCGGCTTTGTGCCGGAACTGGTGCTGGCACGCACGGCGCTCGTCGATGCCGGGACCGGCGAGACGCAGGTGATGCTGGGGGACGTGCGTCTCGGCCTGGACGTGCTTCACTGGCTGAAAACCCGCGAGGCGCGCACCCGTTACATTGCCCTGCAAGGCGCGGACCTGGCTTTCCGCCGCGAAGCCGACGGCAAGATCGTCCTCGATGGTCTGCCGTCGGAGGGCCCTCCCCCGCCCTGGCTTTTCGGCCACGGGCGTTTCGAGCTGATCGACAGCGCCCTGTCCTGGCGTGACGCAACGTCCGCGTCACCGCCGCTACGCTTTTCCGTGGAACGTTTGCTGATCCGCAACGCGAACGACACGCACCGCCTGGTTTTGCGTTTGCACCTGCCCAACCCGGCGCGCGGCGCGCTGACCGTCAAGGCCAAACTGCTCGGCGACCCGTTTTCGCCCACGGGCCTGACCGGACGGATTTACGCCCAGGGAAAGGGATTGGCCCGGACCGATGGGCTGGAGGTTCCTTTAGGGCGCGACATTTTGCTGCGGGACGGCAAGGCCGATTTCGAATTGTGGAGCGAATGGCAGCACGGCGAGTTGTCGTGGCTGGGCGGACGGGCGGCGCTGGATAAACCCGTTCTAAGCCAGCGTCGCGGCACGGAGGAAAAGCGCACCGGCCTCGACCGCCTGGAGGGCTGGTTCCGCTGGCGCAAGGAAGCGGAAGGCTGGCGGATGGAACTGAACCGATTCCATCTGGGATTGTTTGGCCACGAATGGCCGGAAGCACGTTTTTCCCTGGCCGAACGCCCTACCGCGGAAGGTGCCCGGGCATGGCGGGCGTCGGCGTCCTGGCTCGATCTGGGCGACCTGGGCAAACTGTTCCACTCCCTGTCGTTGCTGGACGGCACGCCCTTCGCGCCGGTGGGCGAAGCCGCACTGTCCGGCGCGTTGCGCGACGTGCGGGCGACCTACGAGCCAGGCGCGCAGCCGGGCAAGCGCTACGGCCTGTGCACGCGCGTCGAAGGCGTCTCCTGGATGCGGGCCGGCGGGCCGGGGCTGGTCCGGAGAAATCTGCGGCAACGACGGACGCGGCACCGTGGTCTTGGCGAGCGGCGCAAGCCGCCTGGAGTGGCCGGAGCACTTTTCGGCTCCCTTGGACATGACTTCCGTACACGGCGCGGTGGACTGGGAGAGAGCGGCGGCGGGCTGGCGGCTGGAAGCTCCCGATCTGCGCCTGGAGCAGGCGGATGCGTCGTTGGCGGGCAGGTTCGCGCTGGATTTGCCCGACTCGCCCCGGGAAAAGCCATTTCTGGACGCTCGATTGAACATCGCCGATGCGGCGGCGCCAGCGCTGCGCGTGTTCATTCCCCGCGACCTGCCGGAGGCGACGCGCGAGTGGCTGGAGCAGGCCTTCCCGGCCGGACGCATCGTCTCGGGCGCTTTGGTTTGGCGCGGCGCACCGGCGGATTACCCCTTCCCTGGAGGGGAAGGCGTTTTCGGGGGCGCGCTCGACGTGCGCGACGGCGTGCTGCGCTTCCAGCCCGACTGGCCACCGCTGGAAAACCTGGACGCCACGGTGCGCTTCGACGGCGACCGCATCCAGGTGAAAGCGGCGCGGGCCACGATCACCGGGGTCGGGATCCGCGCGGCCGAAGCGGATATCACCCATCTCAGCGGCGAAACCCCGTCGCTGCTGACGGTGGAGGGCGAAGTGGAGGCGGCACTCCCGCAAATGCTGGACTTCTTCGCCCAGACTCCGTTCCGCGACATCCCCGCGCACTTCAGGAAATACGCCAGCATCGACGGCGGAGCGGATCTGCGTCTCAAACTGGACGTGAATCTCCGCAAGAAAACCGTCGATGCCAGCGGCGCGCTGACGCTGAAGGACGCGCGCGCCGCGCTCGACGGCGACTCGACCGCCATCGACAACATCAGCGGCGTCGTCTCCTTCGACCCGCAGCAACTTCGCGCCGAAGGCGCACAGGGCGTGCTCATGGGCCAACCCGTCAAACTGGCGACGCGGCGCGACGCGGGGGAAATACGGATCGAAGCCGTGGGCTCCATGCCCTTGAAAACCCTGGAAGAGCGCTTCCCGGCAGTCGCCGGGCGCGGCTTGAGCGGGCAGTTGCCCTACCGTCTGGGACTGGGCATCCCGTGGAGCCGGACGGCCAATCACGCCGAGCTGCGCCTGGAATCGGACTTGCTCGGCGTGGGGGTGGATCTGCCGGAACCGCTGGGCAAAAAAGACGCCGAATCGCGCGCCTTATCTCTGGAAATGTCGCTTCGCGAAGGCGAGGCGCGGCTGCCTCTGGAAGTGGCTTACGGCGATGTTTTGCACAGCCGCTTTTCGCTGCGGCAGGAAAATGGCGCCTGGTCGGCTCCCGCCGGCGCCATAGCTCTGGGCACGGCGGCTGTGGGAGACATGCCGGATGCGGGCTGGTCCTTGCGGGGCCGGCTGGATGCGTTGCCTTTGGATGCCTGGCGCGACTGGTGGGTGAAAACGGCGGGAAACGGCCGCGGCGCAATCCTGCGGGAAATCGACCTGGAGGCGGCGCGGCCTTCGTGGGAAGGGCGCGACCTGGGTGCGGGGCGCCTTGTTGTGCGGCGCGGGGTGGACGCCTGGGAGGGCGACATCGATTGGCAACAGGCCGCCGGCCAGGTGTACGTTCCCTTCGCCGCGGGGCCGGATGCCCAGTGGCGCCTGAACCTCCGGCGCGTGCGCCTGCCTAAGCTAGAGAAAGAAACCCTGGAGCGAGTACGAAGGGAGTCGCCCGATCCGGCGACGCTGCCGGGATTTAGCCTGACCAGCGAGCATCTGTTCTGGAACGAACTGGATCTGGGGCATCTGGACGTGCAGGTGCGCCGCCACCCCCAGGGACTGGCCATCGAGCGGGGCGAAGTGCGCGGCGACGGCGTGAAGGCGGACTTCCAGGGCCAATGGCTGCGCAACGCCGGGCGGGACGAGACCCAGGTCGATGGTAAAATGGCCGTCGACAACCTCGGCGCCCTGCTGACGCGCGCGGGCAAGCCGAAGGAAGTGCGCGACACGCCGGCGACCCTCGAATGGAAACTGCGCTGGCCCGACGCACCGCAACGCGTGACGATGGGCGTGCTGGAGGGCACGGCCCGCCTGGATCTGGGCAAGGGCAGCCTGCCGCAATTCGAGCCGGGGTTGGCGCGCGCGCTGGGTTTGCTGAACCTCAACTCGGTTATGCGCCGCCTGACGCTGGACTTCAGCGATGTGCTCGAGGAAGGCTTCGCCTACGACCATATCCGCGGCTCGTTCAAGGTCACCGGCGGGCAGGCGGAAACCAGCGATTTCACCGTCGAAGGGGTTTCCGCCCGCATCGTCGCCAGCGGGCGCGTCGACCTGCCGGGGCAGGCTTTTCAGATGGTGGTGACGGTGGCGCCGCACACGTCGGTGGTGCTGCCGACCATCGGTTCCCTGGCCGGAGGGCCCCTGGTGGGCGCCGCGGTGCTCGCGGCCCAGACCCTGGTAGGCGACAAACTGGAAGTTCTGACCGAGACCCAGTATGCCCTGACCGGGCCGTGGAGCGCGCCGGAGGTCAAGCGCATCAGCCGCTTCACGCCGCTGGGCGTCTTCCAGCAAGCCTGGGACGGCATGAAGGACTTGTCGGGAATGAATAACGCCAATAGCGCGGAAACAGAATCCAAAGCAGAGGAAAAGTAACGAGTGAGCAAGACCCTATGCGCGGCCATCCAGATGGCTTCCAGCCCCAACGTGGGCGCCAACCTCCTGGAGGCCGGGAAACTGGTGTCCCGCGCCGCGGCCGCGGGGGCCGAACTGGTGGTGCTGCCCGAGAACTTCGCCTTCATGGGCCTGAAGGACACCGACAAGCTGGCGCACGCCGAACCGGAAGGAAGCGGCCCGATCCAGGAATTTCTTTCCCGCGAGGCGGAGCGGCACGGCGTGTGGCTGGTGGGCGGAACCCTGCCCATCGAGGCGTCCCAGCCGGGCAAGGTGCGTGCGGCTTGCGTGATTTTCGACGCCCACGGCCAAGTGGCGGGGCGCTACGACAAGATTCACCTCTTCGACGTGAACGTGCCCGGCTCGGAGGAGCAATACCGCGAATCGGAAACCATCGAATGCGGCTCCACCCCCCTGGTCATGGACACGCCGTTCGGTCGCCTGGGTGTGGCGATCTGCTATGACCTGCGTTTCCCGGAACTGTTCCGGGAAATGGCCGAGGAAGGCATGGACATTTTGGCGGTTCCCGCGGCGTTCACCGCCCGCACCGGCGCCGCCCACTGGGAAATCCTGGTCCGCGCCCGCGCCGTGGAAAACTTGTGCCACGTGGTCGCCTCCAACCAGGGCGGTTTCCATCTCAACGGCCGCGAAACATACGGACGCAGCATGATCGTCGGCCCCTGGGGCGACACGCTTTCCTGCCTGCCCACCGGGGCGGGCTTCGCCTGCGCGGAAGTCGACCTCGACAAGATGCTCCGCCTGCGGCAATCCTTCCCGGTGCTCGGGCATCGCCGCCTGTCCTGCCGGACGGCCGCGCCGCTCGGAGAACATCGCCCATGACGGATAACGACGCTCTGCTGCTGGCGCGCCGTTGCCTGCTCGACCCCGCCGGCCTCGCCGACAGCGACCTGGAAAAAGTTCTGGCACGGCTGGCAGGCCCTTCCATCAACGCGGCGGACCTGTATGTCCAGTGCACCCGCAGCGAGTCGTGGATGCTGGAGGACGGCATCGTCAAGGAAGGCAGCCACAACATCGAGCAGGGCGCGGGGGTTCGCGCCGTGTCCGGGGAGAAAACCGGCTTCGCCTACAGCGACGATATGACCCTGCCGGCCCTGCTGGAAGCGGCGAGAAACGCCCGCGCCATTGCCCGCGGCGGCGAAGGCCGCATCGCCTTGGCAAGCGGCGGGAGGACGGCGGCGCTGTATCCCGCCCTCGACCCGCTGACGACGCTGGATGAAGCGGCCAAAATCGACCTCCTCAGGCGGGTGGACGCCGAAGCGCGCCGCAGCGACCCGCGCGTCGAGCAGGTGATCGTCAGCCTGGCCGGCGTGCACGAGATGGTGCTGATGGCCGGCCTGGACGGGGCGCTGCACGGCGACGTGCGTCCCCTGGTGCGGCTCAACGTGAGCGTGATCGTCGAGAAGGACGGACGCCGCGAGCGGGCTAGCTACGGCGGCGGCGGGCGCAGCGGCTATGAATACTTTCTCAAGGAAGACCGCGCCCTGGGCTACGCCCGCGAGGCGGTGCGGCAGGCTTTGGTCAACCTGGAAGCCGGCGCCGCACCGGCAGGCAACCTGACGGTAGTGCTCGGCCCAGGCTGGCCCGGCGTGCTTCTTCACGAGGCGATCGGCCACGGACTGGAGGGGGATTTCAACCGCAAGGGCACCTCGGCCTTTTCCGGGCGCATCGGCGAGAAAGTCGCCTCGCCCCTGTGCACCGTGGTGGACGACGGCACGCTCTCCGGGCGGCGCGGCTCGCTCAACGTCGACGACGAGGGCCACCCGACCCAGTGCACCGTGCTGATCGAGAACGGCATTCTCAAGGGCTACATGCAGGACAAGCTCAACGCGCGGCTGATGGGCGTCGCCCCCACGGGCAACGGCCGGCGCGAGTCCTACGCCCACCTGCCCATGCCGCGCATGACCAACACGTACATGCTGGCCGGCGCGCACGACGCGGAGGAGATCATCGCTTCCGTGCCGAAAGGGCTGTACGCGAAGAATTTCGGCGGCGGGCAGGTGGACA
>DATDOO010000174.1:0-3520 GCA_035293245.1 Methylococcaceae bacterium | reverse complement strand
AGTCCGGGTCGCGGAGGATTTGCGCCAGATGGGAAAGAATCGTGGCATGGAACCTGCTAAGTGGCTTTCATGGGATTGTCCTGTTGTTTCAATATGTTACGGGCAAATTATACCATGAGTTGGCTTAACTTAACGGCATTGCCCACGGGGGAGGGCCAGGGTGGGGGCGAGCTAAAACAAGGTCTTCGGCCAATTGATCGCCCCCATCCCAACCTTCCCCCGTGGGGGGAAGGAGCCGAACCCCACAGGCTGACACTCGTTTCTAATCAGGAACAACGATTGTTCTTTCGATACCGGGACGGGCTGGGTATCCTGTTGCGGACTCCTTCCCGAATCATGCCCCCGTGAAAGCCTTCGCCGTCGATTCCGCGCAGAACATGCTTGAACTGGATTGCCCCGATCCCCCTCCCGGCCCCCACGATTTGCTGGTGCGCGTCGAAGCGGTGTCGGTCAACCCCATCGACTGCAAAATACGCGCGTCGCACCGTCCCGACGCCGCGCCGCGCATCCTGGGCTGGGATGCCAGCGGCGTGGTGGAAGCGGTGGGCGAAGAAGTCCGGCTGTTCAAGCCGGGCGATGCGGTGATGTATGCGGGCAGTCTGGACCGTCCCGGCAGCAACGCGGAGTTGCAGTTGGTGGACGAGCGATTGGTGGGACTCAAACCGCGTTCGCTCGATTTCGAGCAGGCAGCCGCCTTGCCGCTGACCGCGCTAACGGCGTGGGAAGCGCTGTTCGAGCATCTGGGCATTCCGCCCGCCCCGACCACGGCAAACCGGCAGCGCCGTCTGCTCGTCATCGGTGCCGCGGGGGGCGTCGGCTCCATGGCCATCCAGTTGGCGAAAGGATTGGCCGGCATTCCGGTCCTTGCCACCGCCTCGCGCCCGGAATCCCGCGACTGGTGCCTGAAGCTCGGCGCGGATGAGTGCCTCGATCATCACGGCGACTTGGCCCGGCAACTTGCCGACCGCGGCCTGGATGGGGTGGATTACGTGCTGAACTGCAACAGCACCGACGCTTACCTTCCGCTCATGGCGCAACTCATTCGGCCGTTCGGCAGGATTTGCTGCCTCGTTTCCCATGAAGCGCCGCTGGATCTCAATCCCCTCAAGAGCAAGAGCGTCGCCTTCGCCTGGGAATTCATGTTCACCCGGCCGACGTTCCGGACTCCGGACATGGCCACGCATCATCGTATTCTCGCGCGGCTGGCGGAACTGGTGGATCAGGGCCGGCTCCGTTCGACGCTGACGGAATCGCTCGGACCGCTCACGGTGGAAAACCTGAACGCCGCGCACGAGCGCCTGAAATCGGGCCGCATGATCGGCAAACTGGCGCTGTCCGGCGTTTCCTCCCGAACCTGACACAGGACCGTTTCATGCAACCCATCCGCCCGACCCTGGAACCCCGCGCATTCCTGAAGATGGCCTGCATTTTCGAAGGCGGCCTGGCGGTCGTGGCCCTACTGATCGGCAATCTGGTTTCCATCCGGCCGTTCGAGCACCTTTACTGGAGCGGGACGGCGATCAGCTACGGACTGCTCGGCACGATTCCGTTGCTGCTGGTGTTCTCCCTCGGCTATCGCCTGCCCCATAAGGGTCTGCAACGCATCCGCCGTATGCTGCTCGACATGATGGGGCCGCTGCTCGCCGCCTGCTCGGCCGGCGAACTGTTCGTCCTGGCCTTTTTGGCCGGCCTCGGCGAGGAAGCGCTGTTCCGGGGCGTGGCGCAACCCTGGGCGGAGCAGCATTGGGGCGTAACCGGCGGCCTGCTGGTCAGCAATGTGCTGTTCGGCCTAGCGCATGCTGTGACCCCACTTTACGCCGTAATGGCGGCGCTCACCGGCGTCTGGCTGGGCCTGATGCTCGACGCCGGCGGCGAGCGCAACCTGCTCACGCCGATCGTCGTTCACGCCTTCTACGATTTTCTCGCCTTTCTCATGCTGGCCGCGGCCTACCATGCCGAACACGCCGAAGCGCCCTAACCGCCCGGCGCCGTTCTCCCCGCACGTCGTCGCGCCGGCCCGACCCCGCGCGGGACGAACACTCGATACCGGCACGACGCAACACCGGCTGGAAAACGCCGCGACGACCCGTTCGGGCCTCCATCGCGCCCTCGTGCGCAGAACGCGAAAACGGAAAAGGGCGCACCGTAGGCCGATAATCGACCTACGGCGCGCCCTTTGGGAATCCTGCAATCAGGCCAGTCTGGCCAACAGGGCCGTTGCCTCTTGCTGTTGCCGGGAACTGCCTTCCGCGACGATCTCCTCCAACAAGCGGCGCGCGGACTCCTTGTCGTCCATGTCCACGTAGGCGCGGGCCAGATCGAGCTTGGTTTCGACTTCGTCCATGTCGGTGAGATCGCCGACGCCCGGCACGGTTTCCCCCGCCGAAGCCTCCGGAGCGGATACGTCGAATTCGAGCTTGAATTCGAGGTCCCCGCCCCCGGAAGACGGCGTCCCGGCGGGGCCGGGCGCACCCGCCAGCGCGCCGAAGTCGAAAGAGGCCCCCGTGCTCGCCTGATCCGGGGGAGATTGGGCCGGCGCGCTTTCTTCCGCAACGGGTGCGAAACGCTCGTCTTCGGCAAGCGCCAGGCCGGCGGAAGGGGTTGGTTCCGGCTGTGCCTCGACCTTGGATTCGGATTCGTTCAGGGCCGAGAGCTCGAAAGACGAAAGATCGAATTCCAGGGACTCCCGTTCCGCCGCGCTGTCGCTTTCCGCGGATTCGGACGCGCCGTCCGCCGGCTGTTCCGTACCGAGCGCGGAAAGATCGAATTCGATTTCGTTGCCCTTGACCGGTTCCTCAGCAGCCGGAAGGACCATTTCTTCCGCAACGGCAGCCTCCGACGCCATGTCCATATCGACATCGAGAGGAATGGTGCTGTCCACGCGGGCGGCCCCCGTCAGCGCGGTCGAACTCCCCCGCCCGAGGACATCCAGGTTCATTTCCATAGCGTCCGTTTCGACGGCCGGTTCGGGAGGGGGCGAAACCACGGGTACGGCATCCGCTACCGGGGCGGAAGCAGGTCGGGCGGCGGGTGCCGGCCGAGTCCCGCCGAACAAGGCGCTGTCCGGACAAAGGCTGCTGCCCATGGCAGTTACACGCGCCCAGAACTCGCGATCCGCATTCTTGCCGTCGTTGGCCAGTTCTCCGGCGTATTGCTCGAAGGCGTGGCGATTCTGGGCCGAATAATAGACTTCCAGCAATTTGAGTTTGCACTCGTCGCGGAACGGGTTTTCGTTGATCGCCTGCTTGATCAGCTCCTCGGCCTGCTGGTAGCGGCCGTAGGCGAGATAGACATCGGCTTCCGACAGGGGATCGATGGCTTCATTGTCCGAATCCAGCACGTCGAAATCGCTGGGCGTGAACTCGCTGAGGAACGATCCCTGCTGGGACGGCGTAATCAAGCCCGCGACGCGTCCCTTGTCGGGACGGTTGTCGGCGCTGGTGAGCTGCGTCGGCGGCGCGTGCTCGTCTTCCTCGATTTCGAGCAGGGCGGCGCGGCGGCGGCGGATGACAACGACGAT
>DATDOO010000173.1:0-12958 GCA_035293245.1 Methylococcaceae bacterium | reverse complement strand
CCGTCGCCGGCGATGTAATGGGCATCCAGCAACTCGTTGTCGTAAAAGCCCGGCAAAGGCGTGCCGCCGATGACGGTATCGGCGTCCGGCAGCAGCGCCGCACCGGTCTGGCCGTCCACCGGGTTGGCCGCGTGGGCGATGTCATTGAGGAACTGGTGGCCGGTACGCACCGCGCCGACCAGGCTGATCGGCGCCGCCGGATTGCCTTCCGCCAGCGTCTCGTCTCCCGTGCCCGGCAGGCCGTCCGGCCCCAGCATCACCACCTGCGGGAAACCGTTGGGTCCCTTGATGAAGTTGCCGTAGGCATCGGTGGCCAGCAGCGGCACGTCGAAGATGTCCGCATCCGTCAGGTCGATGCCCAGGATATCGCGCGCCTGCGCCTTGACCACGGCCCAGGTGGCCATGCCGCCCAGCACCACGTCGTCCGCGGAGCCGTAGATGCCGTCGGCGCCCAGGTCGCGGTTGACGATCAGCTTGCCGGTGTTGACCGGCTGGCCGGCGGCGTTGAACTCATAGGCCCGCAGGAACACCTGGTGCGACGGGTGGGAAGCATAGGTCTGGTTCTGGTCCACGAAGGGCGAGGTCTGGTTGACGTGCTCGTGGATGTCGTCGGCCGTGCCCAGCACCCCGTCCGGTCCCGGCAGGTTGGTGGCCCGTGTCAGCACCATGAATTGCTGGCCGGCAGGCAGATCGTCGGCAGTTCCCGCCACACCGTCCGGGCCGAGGACCAGCGGATCGTCCGCATTGAGCGGCATGAACACGATGCCGTTGCCACCCTTGTTGACCAGATCCAGGCCGTGGTCGAAGAACTGGCCGAAGAAGGTCATCCAGGCGTTGAAGGGCGCGGTCAGCCCTGCGTCCGGCGCCACGTTGGGAATGAAGAAGGTCTGGTAGGGCGTGCCGGCCGCATCCATGCGGACGCCGCCCACCACGCTGGCGCCGTCGGTCTGCGCCGCCGCCGCCACCGCCGCAGGGTTGCTGGCGGACTGGTCGACGATCAGGTTGCTGATGGTGCGCGGCTGCGAATCGATCACCGCGCCGGCAGTTTGCGTATAGGACGTGCCACCTTCCGCATCGCGGAACACCGGGTCCGTCAGGCGCGGGAAGACGTTGTCGGACGCGCCGAACTCGGTCTGGGCCTGCACCAGGTTGTTGAAGGAGCCGTCCACGGTGCGCAGGCCCTGGGCCAGGCGCAGGTTGTCCACCAGGGTAACCGGATCCTCGCCGGCGGCATGCCGCTCCGCCAGCTTGATCTGGGTCAGGATGAACTGCAGGTCGGAGCCGAGGAAGTGCACGCCGGGGCTGACGATGCCCGTCTGCCCGCCGTTGAGCAAGGGCGCCGGTCCCGGAGGCGGTGTGCCCGGTCCCACCGCGGCGGTCGGAGCGGAAAAGACCGTCTCCTGGACGCCGTTGCCGTCCACGTAATGGGCCTTGACCCGCAGTGCCAGGCCGGCCAGATCCTCGGTAACCGTGAGCGAAGTCCCGAAGGCGATGGCGACGCGGCCGCCGGGCCCTGCGATGTCGGTGAACAGGCCGGAACCCGCCGCCGTTTCCTGCTGCCAGATGTACCGGACGGATCCCGCAATGCCGTCCGCATCGGCCACGGTTCCGAGAGACACGGTCAGGGTCTCGCCCACGGCCGGCGCGGCGTCCGAAACCGCGAGCTGGCCCGTCGGCTCGTTGTTGAGGCCGGGCACGAGCACCACGGCCTGGTCGTTGAACTGCAGCCGCTCGATGTTGGTGAGCCGATCCGTCCCGTCCCTGATGGCGACGTTGTCCGTCACCGTCACCGAACCGTCGGCGGCCGTGGTGATGGTGTAGTCGGCGAGGTTGCCGGAGAACATGGCAGTATCGAAGCCGCCGGTGCCGTCCATCAGCTCGCGCACGATGACCAACTGGCCCGGATTGTAAGTGCCGTTCAGCATGAGGGGCACCAGAGGAATCATGCTGTCGAAGGTGGCGATCTCCGCGCCGGTGCCGTCGATGTTGGCGCGCACGCTGATGCGCACGTTCAGCCACTTGTCCCCGTCGATGAGCTCGTTGCCGCCGCGGCCTTCGATGATGTCGCTGCCGTCGCCGCCCACCATGATGTTGCCCGCGGCGAACTGGTCGTCGAGCGTCCCGACGATGCCGTCCGGCCCCGCGGCGGCATCGCCGACGAAGGCGCGCAGGCCGGCGATGAGGTCGAAGTTGGTGAGCACGCTGCCTTGCGCGCCGGCCAGGCGAATCTGGGCTTCCGCGAAGTCGTCGCCGCGCAGGATATCGACGTGGGACGAGCCGGACACGCCCTCCACCTGGAAGAAGCGGGAGAGGCCGGCGACCGATGCCGGCAGCGGAGCCGCGGCAAGGCCGCCGGGAGCGACCACGCCGTGGAAGAAGTCCTGCATGACGCCGAAGCGGTCGTCCTTGTAAGTGACCCAGTCGAAGCCGGAGTTGCCGTCGTATTTGTCGCCGCCTTCGCTGCCGACGATGATGTCGTCGCCCCCTTCCCCAAGCGCCTCGTCGAATCCGCCGTCGCCCAGGAACACGTCGTTGCCCGGCACCGGGTCGAGGCCGAAGGGATCGAAGTTGTCGCCGGCGGCGCCGTCCTGCAGGCCCAGTTCGAGCCAGTCGTCGCCTTCGTTGCCGTTGGGGAAGGCATCCAGCCGCGATCCCAGGATGAAGTCGTCGCCGGGCCCGGCAAAGGTTTCGGTGAAATCCTCACCCGTGATGATGAAGTCCTTGCCCGGTCCGGCGAGGATCAGGTTGCCCACACCGGTGTTGGCGCCGGCGTGGATGACGTCGTTGCCTTCCTCGCCGTGGATGACGTCGTCGCCGCCCATGTCGGTGATGATGTCGTCGCCGGCGCCGCCGAAGATGTTATCGTTGCCGTAGCCGCCCTCCAGCCGGTCGTTGCCGCCGTCGCCCCACAGGGTGTCGTCGCCCTCGCTGGAAATGAGGATGTCGTTGCCGGCGGTGCCGCCGAGCACCACGTGCTGGTCGCCGGTGTACTGGAGGTAATTGGTGTCGGGACCCACCGTGAGCGGATTGTCGCGGATCACTTCGGGAATCAGCGCCGTGCCGCCGAACGGATCGGCATTGCCCGGCAGGTTGTCGGCGGCCTCGTTAACCAGCGTCAGCGGATCGTCCACCAGGATGCCGTCCGGCCCGGCGATGACGCTGGCGTTGAACTGCAGGGTGGGATCGACCTCCAGGGTGAATGCCGGGGTGGAAAACACCAGCGCCGGCAGGTGCGTGGCGTTGGTGTTGAGCATGATCAGCTTGGAGAACGAATTGTTCTCCAGTTCGGTGAGGAAGTTCAGCCCGGCGAGGCGGTGCAGGTAATAGAGCCGGTCGCCGTTCTGCAGGGACTCCAGTTGGGTCTCGAACACGAAGTTGAAGGTCGAGCCCAGCATGCCGCCGAACGGCATCTTCTCCTCGGCCAGGCCGCCGATCCAGAAGTCCACGGCGTCCAGGCCGGTGATGGTCACGCCGTTCGCACCGCTGGCCCAGGCGCCGGTGCTGTGCAGGAAATCCAGGCGGTCGGCCGGCGCGCCGGCGCCGCCGAACACGATCAGGCTCGCCGCGGCGCGCTTGGCGTCCAGGGTGGTGGCGCCGGTGATCGACGCATGGGTGCCGTAGGCGGCGATGAAATTGACCAGCGACTCGGGATGCTTGAGGTGCTGCAAGTAGTCGACCCAGCTCGTGTAGGGCGTGAGCTGGCTGTCGCCGGTCCCCTCGTAGAATTCCCTGCGTGCCGCATTCAGGGACGGGATGCCGGTGTCGCGGCCGCGGGCGATGTTGATGCTGGCCAGGTCCAGCGGCAGGCCGAGCAGATTGTTGCGCAGGGCTTCGGTGACGAACTCGTCGATCTCGTTGCCCACCTGCCGCGTCGTGCCGCGCACGATGGCGCCGGCCGCCTGCTCGGCGGTGAGCACGATGGGATTGCCCAGGGCGTCCACGCCGCCGTTCGCGAACTCCAGCGGATTGAGGAAGGCCTGGATCAGGCCGATCTCGCTGGAAGCGAAGTTCGGGTCGAGCCGGTCAATGGTCTCCAGCAGCATGGAATGGCCGAAGCGGTACACCGTATGCGCGAACTCGGCGACGATGGCCGGATTGATGGTGTCGTTGAAGTCGATGAAGGCGTCCACCTGCGGCTGGATGGTGCGGGCGAATTCCTCGAACACCAGGTGCTGATACTGCATCTCGGTGCCGAACTTGGCGGCCTGGAACAGGCGCTCGCCGTTCCACACCAGCGTCGACGGATCGGCGGGAATGGCGGCGACGGGCGTGATCAGCCACTGATTGAGGAATTCCAGGTCGCCGGATTGCAGGATCACGTCCTTGGTGACTTCCACCAGCCGGTTGTGCTCGGAATGGAAGATGTGGTGCACGGCGGTCAGGCCGATGTTCTCATTCACCCGGCCGTCGCCGGCGATGTAATGGGCATCAAGCAGCTCGTTGTCGTAAAAGCCCGGCAAAGGCGTGCCGCCGATGACCGTATCCGCGTCCGGCAGCAGCGCCGCGCCGGTCTGGCCGTTCACCGGACTCGCGGTGTGGGCGATGTCGGCCAGGAACGGGTGGCCGGTGCGCACCGCATCCACCAGGCTGATGGGCGCCGCAGGATTGCCTTCGACCAGCACGTCGTCCGCCGTTCCGCCGATGCCGTCCGGGCCTTTCATCATGACCATCGGGAAGCCGTTGGGGCCGCGGATGAAGTTGCCGTAAGCGTCGGCGGCGATCAGCGGCACGTCCAGAACGTCCGCATCGGTCAGTTCGATGCCGAGGATGTCGCGCGCTTGCGCCTTCACCACCGCCCAGGTGGCCATGCCGCCCAGCACCACGTCGTCGGCGGAGCCGTAGATGCCGTCGGGTCCCAGGTCGCGGTTGACGATCAGGCTGCCCGTGGAGACCGGCTGGCCGAGGGCGTTGAACTCATAGGCCCTCAGGAACACCTGGTGCGAGGGGTGCGAGGAATAGGTCTGGTTCTGGTCCACGAAGGGCGAGGTCTGGTTGACGTGCTCGTGGATGTCGTCGGCAGTGCCCAGAACGCCGTCGGGACCGGGGTCGTTGGTGGCCCGGGTCAGCACCATGAATCTTTGGCCGGCGGGCAGATCGTCGGCGGTGCCGGCGATGCCGTCGGCGCCGAGGACCAGGGGGTCGTCCGCCTGCAACGGGATGAACACCGTGCCGTTGCCGCCCTTGTTCACCAGGTCCAGGCCGTGGTCGAAGAACTGGCCGAAGAAGGTCATCCACTGGTTGAACGGCGCGGACAGACCCACGTCCGGCGCGACGTTCGGAAAAAAGAACGTCTGGAACGTCGTGCCGTCCGCACGGGTGCCGGTGACGATCTCCGCGCCGTCCTTCAGGACGTCGTCGGCGGTGCCGAGGATGCCGTCCACGCCGGCATCGAAAGCGGTCGCATAGGCGGCCGGGTTATTGGCGGTCTGGTCCACGATCAGGTTGCTGATGATGCGCGGGTCCGCATCGACCACGTTGCCGCTCACGGCGTAGTTGTTGTTGGTCAACAGCCCTCCGGGCGCCGGGCCGTTGATGTCGAAGCTGTCGTCCCCTTCGTTCCGGAACGCCGGGGTCAGCAGGCGCGGAAAGAAGAAATCCGCGGCGCCGAAATCGAACTGGCCCTGGAGCAGGTTGTTGAACGACCCGTCGATGGTCCGCAAACCGAAAGCCACTTCGGTATTGGGGACAAGGTCGCGGAGATTGGCGCCCGCGGCGTGTTTTTCGGCGATCAGGATCTGTTGGAGAATGAATTCCAGATCGGTTTTGATGTAAGTGGCCATGGTCCTGTCCTCGTGCGGTATTGGGTAATCGACGTCCGGAAGAGCCGCGGGCATCGGGTGCGCGCTCAAAAACAGGCGCACCCGGTATCGCCATGCCCACGGCAGCATTTGCTCGCGGGTGTGCTATCCGGCTCCAGCGTGGAGTGAAGATTAGGGAAAGGCCGCGGAGAAAGACCTCGGGTAAAAACCGTATTTGCCGGTGCTGTCGCACCGTATTTTTGGGGAAAAAATCGGGTAGCCGGACCGGATGCGGGGGCGGATTTCGGGAATCGACCCGCTTTCTACCGGGGCCGAGGGGACGAACGGGGACGGGAGGCTCCGGCGAAAGTCAATCCCGGAGCGGTCAGGTGCAAGGGCGCTTCTTTCCCGAAGCGCCCTTCCCTGTCGCTTCCCGCTGGCCGCTGCAACCTCGTTTCAGCAGGCCGGGAAGCAAGACGAAGCGTTAGGGCATCCGGCCTCTCAGTTGAAGTACGCCGTTACGCTTTGATTTTGCGTAACCGGTACGCTGCACGTCGTCGCGGTGGAGTTGTTGCAGACGCTGCCCACCCATTTGCTGAAGGTGTGTTTTCGCGCCGGCTTTGCGGTGAGGGTGACGTTCGATCCGGTCTTGAAGGACTTGGTGCAGGTCATACCACTGCCGCAATTGATTCCCTTGGGACTGCTCGTCACGCTTCCCGCTCCGCTCACGGTAACCGAAAGCGTATAAGACGCCGGCGCCGTTCCAAACGTTGCAGTAACGGATTTGGCCCCGTCCAGGGTCGTCGCGCACATCCCGGTCCCCGTGCACGCGCCGCTCCAGCCGGTGAAGACGCTGCCGCCGGCGGGCGTGGCGGTCAGGGTGACGGCCGTACCGTAATCCAGGCTGGTCGAACAGATGGCGCCGCAATCGATGCCGTTGCCCGTCACCGTGCCGCTACCCGTGCCCGCCTTGGCGACCGACAAAGCGAATTGCTTCAGGTTGAATGTGGCGGTGACCGTCGCGTCGGCGTTCAAAATGAGGTTGCAGGTTGCAGCGCCGTTACAGGCGCCACTCCAGCCGGCGAATGCGCTGCCGGTGGCCGGCGTGGCCGTCAATGCCACGCCGGTGCCTTCGTCCAGGGTGGCGGAGCAGGTGACGCCGCAATCGATGCCGTTGCCGGTCACCGTGCCGGAACCGTTGCCGGTGCGGCTGGCCGACAGCCGGTATTGAAGCAAAGCCGGCGCGGAAGGATCGACCACTTTCATGGCGTACGCCCTGCCGATCTGCGCGCCGTCGGCGTCCGTGGCGTTCACGGTGAAGTTGTATGTCCCCAGCGCCGAGGGCGTACCCGACAATACGCCGGTCGTTGCGTCGATGACCATGCCGGCCGGCAAATCACCGGAAGTGGTCACAGCGTAAGGCGTGTTGCCGCCGACGACCACCGTCCGGTCCGTGTAAGCCTCGTTGAGGTTGCCGTCCTGGATGTGGTCGATCAGGCCCAGTACGGCGGCGACGTTGAAGCCCGCCATTTGCGCACCGATGTATTCGCCGACCACGGCATCCAGCGAGCAATCCCAATCGTGGGCGCCGCCACTGGAATCGGTCACTCGCACAGTCCCCACGCCATGCACGCCGTCAGGCGCGACGGCGTCGCACATGGCTTCGCCGGTTTCGCCATCGACGGACTGCGGGTCGCCGGCGTATTTGTAAAATTCGTAGCGGCGCGTGACGAATTCATCGCCATTCGCCAAGGCCTCAGGGGCGCCGGCCAGTTCGCCGTTGGCGCCGCCGGGGTTGGCGGGGTCGTTGAGCTTGGCGAACTCGGTCTGCATGAGCCGCCACTCGATCTCGACTTCCGGCTGCACGACCACGCCGTCGTTCGGATTGTCGTTCAGCCAGTTCTTGTCGTCCGCGACGTTCGGATCGTCGGAAACCAGATCCTTGAGTTCCACCACCTGGTTGTTTTTCGATGAGGTCTTGATTTCCTTCGCCCACACGGCTTCGCCGAATTTGGGTAGTGCGGCCGGCGGCACAACTTCCGGCGGCGGCGGCGGCGGCGCCTGAATGACCGCCACCACTTGCGCGGGCTGGGCGTCGACCGGAGCGTAATAAGTCCAGGTCGGCGTCGCCACGTTGACTGCCGAGCCGTGGATCAAGGTTCCCGGTGCTGCGGGGTCTTCGACCAGCCAGTTGTAACGGACGACGGTCGGCGTGCCGTAATAGCCGACGCCGAAATGCTCGCAGCCCTCGTTGACCGAAGGGTCGGTGCACATGTGTCCGTTGGTCGGCGACAGCGGCGCGGCCGGCACGGCGGTGTAGGCGGAAAACGTTCCCGTGGCGGCGCTGTATTTGGCTTCGTAGCGCACGAACACCCTGGGATGCGCAGGATCGCTGTTGTCCTCGGTGATCTTGGGCGCGCCGTAATGGTTCCAGTCGTAGGTATAGGTGACGTCGGTGCTGTGCACGTCGTCCAGTTCGATTTCGAAGCCGTGGCATGGCTGGCCGGTATCGTTGACGACGTCGAAATTGTTCAGATCGCCGTACGCGGTGCTGGCGACAACCGGTCCGGCAGCCAATGCCAGCGCAATGGCGAAGAAAAGCCTGGTTTTCATGAGTTCAATCTCCCTCGATCGTTGCTTGAAGAAATTCGGTTACTTGACGGTATAGGTCGCGGAAGCCGAGCCCGGATTGCCCGCCTGATCCAGCGCGCCGCCACAGGTAGCGGTGAATGTGCCGGTGCCTTTGCTGTTGCCTCCCGCCACCGTCAGTGAGGCGTACACGGCGACCCCCGACAAGGCATCGCCGGTGGAGCAGCCGGCAGTGGGGACCTTGCCGCGGCGGTAGGTGGCGCCGTTCTTTACGCCGGTGACGCTGACCAGGGGGGCGGCCAGGTCGATCCTGGCATTACGGCTGACCGGCGCCTCTTTGTTGCCGGCGTTGTCCACGCTGGCGGCATAGAGGACGTGAATGCCTTCGCTGCTTGCGCCGGGATTGGCGCACGCGCCGGTCGGCAGGGCATCGAAGTTGGCAGGCGCAGCGGCAGGATCGAGCGCGCAGCGCGTTTCCTGCACGCCGGAGCCGCCTGCTTCATCCTGGGCGGTCACGCTGAAACTCCCCGCAGTGCGGTTCCAGCCGTAAGCATTGGCCGCCGGGGCCACAGCGATGGCGGTGGTCGGGGCGGCCGTATCGCTGGCGTGGCCGTAAAACACATAGCCCCGGCCGGCGTTGGTCAGGCCGGCTACCGTCGCCAGGCGCGCACCGATGAGCAGGTCGTCGGCCCCGTCGCCGTTCAGGTCGCCGCCGCCCACCGTCCAGCCGGACATGTCGCCCGGGACGCCCACCAACTGGAAGCCGTTCTGTCCGTCGAGACGGTTGGGCATGAGCGGATTGCCCGACAGGTTGAGCGGCGAGGGGAAATTGCTCTTGCCGAACACCACGTAGCTGGCGCCCGCGGCCGTGCCGTTGTAACGGCTGTAGGGTGCGCCGATGGCGAGATCAGCGTTGCCGTCGCGGTTGAGGTCGCCCGCCGCGCCGACCGACCAGCCGGAGCGGTCGCCGGGGGCGGCGCCGTATATCTGAAAGCCGCCGTTCGTACCGTCGAGATTGGCCACGCCGAGCGGCGAGGCGAAGCCACCATTCTTGCCGAATACCACGTAGGTTTTGCCGGCCTGGTTGTTGGTGGAATCGGTGGACGCCATGGGCGCACCCACGGCGACATCGTCGATGCCGTCGCCGTTCATGTCGCCCGCACCGGCCACGCCGCTGCCCAGCCAACTGCTCGCCGGACCGCTTATCTGGAAGCCGTTGCTGCCCTCCAAGGTGTTCAAGCCGACCGTCGCGCCGAACGTGCTCCGCCCGAAAATCACGTAAGCGGCCGCCGCGTTGGGCGAGCCGACGATCGGGTCGGCGAATCCGTCGCCGTTCACATCGCCCGCCCCGCCCACCTGGAAGTAACCCTGGTTGCTGCCAGCGCCGGCCAGAGCGAAACCGTTGCCGCCGTTCAGGGCCGCCACATCCACATTCGCAGCAAAGCCGCCGCCGGTGCCGAACAGCACGTAACCCACGCCCAGGTTGGGCGCGCCGTTGCCGATGACGACATCGGCCAGGCCGTCGCCGTTCACATCGCCAGCGCCCGCCACGGAATAACCCAAGCGGCCGTTGAGCACACCGCCGATGCGGAAGCCGTTGTTGCCGTCCAGGTTGGAGACGCCGAGGCTATCGGCAAACCCGGAGCCGTTCCTGCCGAAGATCACGTAAGCGGCGCTTTCGCCGGGCGCACCGACGATCACGTCGGCGATACCGTCGCCGTTGACGTCGCCCGCCGCGCCGGCCGACGCGCCCAACTGGCCGTTCTCGACCGCTCCGTCGATGCGAAAGCCGTCGACCGCCCCCGTCAAAGCCGACAGATCCAGCGGGTGCGGCAGACCCTCGGGCTTGCCGTAGACCACATAGGCCGTGCCGGGGAACGTACCGCCGCTGGGTGCGCCGACGATGAAGTCGGCGATGCCGTCGTGGTTGAGGTCGCCGGCCTTCGCAAAGGAATAGCCGAGAAAATCGCCCGCCTGCACGCCGTCGATGCGGACGCCGTTGCTCCCGTCGAGGGCCGACAGATCGAAGCTGGACGGGAAAGCGGCGTGCGCCGCGCCGGTCGTGAATCCGGCCAGGGCGGCGATCAGGCCGCCCGCCAGGGCGGGCGATGTGCGTTGCGTGGCTGTCGGGTGCATGGTTTCTCTCCCCGGAGTGGTTGGCTGGAACGCGCAGCCTCCGTCCGCTCCCCAGGGAGCGGGAAACAAAAAAGGCCGCCTTTGCAGCAGCCTTCTTACACCCTCAAGTTAAATTAAAGCTTAAATGTATTATGTTTTTCTGATATTCATGGAATCGACGCGGGGAACTCGGCGCAAACCTCCAGGCCACCGAGGTCCGGGGCGCGCCGAAAACTCAGCCGCCCACCGTAAAACGCCACCATGTCCTTGACGATGGCCAGCCCCAGGCCGTGGCCTTCGACGGATTCGTCCAGCTTGAGGCCGCGCCGGGTGAGCTGGGCCAGTTCGGCTTCGGGACAGCCGGGACCGTCGTCGGCCACGGTGACGCGCAGCCCTTCCGCCCCGTGGACCACATCGATGCGCACCTTGGCGGCGGCCCATTTGCAGGCGTTGTCCGCCAGGTTGCCGATCAGTTCCAGCATGTCCTGCCGGTCGTAGCGCAGCAAACGGTCGGGGGCGCCGAGGCGGATGTTCAGGCGCTTGGGGCCGTGCGCCTGTTCCAGCACCTCGATGAGCGCCGCGATGTCCTCCCGGGGGTTGAAGCCCGCGCCGGATTTGTGGTTTCCGGCCAGCCGGGCGCGTTTCAGTTCGCGCTCGATACGGTTGTGCATGGCCACGGTCTGCTCTTCCAGTTGCCGGGCCAATTCCGCATGCTCGGCCAAGGCGGGGTCGGCCGCGGTGCGGTACAGAATCGCCAAAGGGGTTTTCAGGGCGTGGGCCAGATTGCCCAAGGCGGTGCGCGATTGCTGCAGGCGGCGCGCAACCAGTTCGAGAAGCCGGTTGATTTCATCCACCAAGGGTTTGATTTCCAGGGGCGCGTCGGTTTCCAGGCGGGTGCGGTCGCCGCGCGCCACCGCCCGAAGCTCCTCGCGGATGGCATCGACGGGACGCAGGGCGCGGCGCACGTCGGCGCCCTGCAAGGAGACGGCAAGGATCAATACGATGATCGTCAGTCCCAGGTAACCCATGCGCAGGGCAAAAATTTCCGTGCCGATCTCCGTCAGGTCCTCGGCGACGCTGATGCTGAATGCGTGTCCGTGCCGGCTGAAGCCGCGCGTCAACGCCAGCACCGGCTGCTCGCCCGGACCCTGGGCGCGATAGCGCAACCTCTGGCCCGGCTGAACGGGCGGGATGGCCCAACTCTGGTTTTGCGCCGACGGCGAAAGATGCGTTTGGGCATCCGAGCGGACGACGTAGTAATGGCCGGAAAGCGCCTGATCGTAAACCAGGCCGACATGCCCTTCGCCCAGACCGAGCCTTCCGGCCTCGTCCAGCGACAGGAAGGCCAGCAGGGTATCGCCGTCGTGTTCCAGCCGGGTGGCGATTTCGTTTTCCGCTACCGAGCGGATCACCCAGTCGGCCGCCAGCCAGTGGGCGGAGAACACCAGGAACAGGGTCCAGGCCAGCGCCCGTTTGAGGCGGCGTTGCAGGGAGATCATCGGTCTTCGCCGAACACGTAGCCCTGTCCGCGCCGGGTACTGATCAGGTTTTTGCCCAGCTTGCGCCGCAGGCGGTTGACGTAAACTTCGATGACGTTGCTGTCCGGATCGTTGTCGGATTCGTAGACGTGTTCGCTCAGGTGGGGTTTGGACAGCAACTTGCCCGGATGCAGCATGAAGCAGCGCAGCACGCGGAATTCGGTGGCGGTGAGTTGTTCGGTGCGGACGCCGTCCACGGTGACGGATTGCCGTTCCTCGTCGAGGGCGACGCCGAACATCTCCAGTTTGGGCTGAATCTGGCCGTGCTGCCGTTTCAGCACCGCCTGGATGCGGACGATCAGCTCCTCCACGTGGAACGGCTTGCCCAGGTAATCGTCGGCGCCGGCCTTGAAACCGTCCACTTTCTCGTACCAGGCGTCGCGGGCGGTGAGCACGATGACGGGCATGGCGACGCCGCGGGCGCGCCAGCGCTTGAGCACTTCCAGGCCCGGCAGTTTGGGCAAGCCCAGATCGAGGATAGCGGCGTCGTAATTTTCCGTACCGCCGAGAAATTCGCCCCGTTCGCCGTCCGCCGCGGTGTCGACCACAAAGCCGGCTTTGACGAGGTCGTTGCGCAGGCTGTCCAGAAGGGTGGGGTCGTCTTCGATCAGCAGTAGATGCACGACGGCTCCTGGTCAGTCCCGGGTGTCGAGCCGCAACCGCGGAAGAGCCACGAACACCACTTTCTGGAAAGCAAAAAGGGTGAGTAAAAGCGGTGTGCCTTCGGCACGTTTATATTTGATGCGGGGTTTCACTCGGTGCATCCATGCACCTCGCCCTGGCGGGCGGCTTCGCCGTGCAAACGGGCAATCCTGCCCGTTTGTCGCCCCCGCACGGCGAGGTACTTTTGTTTCGGCAAAAGTACCCAAAACCATTGCGACCATACGCTGCCCTTCGGGTGCCCTGCGCTTCTCGGAGAAAAGCGGGGTCGGCAGAAGGGCGATCCATCGCCCTCTGCCGACGCGCGGCATCCCTGCC
>DATDOO010000172.1:0-3721 GCA_035293245.1 Methylococcaceae bacterium | reverse complement strand
GGATTGCAACAGGCGCGCATCGAGGCCCATTACGCCGCCAACGGCTATTTCATCGACGAAGAGCAAATTCTGCGCGAAGCCGGAAAAATCGCCCACATTCCTACCGTCATCGTGCAAGGCCGGCGCGACCTGACCTGTCCGATGGATGGCGCGGACGCCTTGCACCGTGCCCTGCCGGATTCCGGTCTGGAAATCCTGCCCCTCGGCGGCCACATCGCCGGCACCCCGGACATGATCGACGCCCTGGTGCGCGCGGCGGATGCCATGGCCGACCGGCTTGGAGGTTGAAAGCAGACTTGCCTGCCTGTCTTTCGCGCCGCCTCCCATCGGCCCGATCCCATTCCCAACAACGGAAATCCCAACACCCATGAATGTCATCGCGCGCATTGCGCAAGAACTGGCCGTGGCCGTCCGCCAGGTGGAAGCTGCCGTAAAGCTGTTGGACGAAGGCGCCACCGTGCCCTTCATCGCCCGCTACCGCAAGGAGGCCACCGGCGGCCTGGACGACACCCAATTGCGCACTTTGGAAGCGCGCCTGCACTACCTGCGCGAGCTGAACGAACGCCGCGACACCATCCTGGCCAGCATCCGCGAGCAGGGGAAGCTGACGGCGGAACTGGAGCAGGCCATCCTGGCCGCCGACACCAAGACGCTGCTGGAAGACCTGTACCTGCCTTACAAGCCCAAGCGTCGCACCAAAGCGCAGATCGCCCGCGAAGCCGGCCTGGAACCCTTGGCCGACAGCCTGCTGGCCGATCCCAAGCTGGACCCGCGCATCGAAGCCGCCAAATACCTCAGCGAAGAAAAAGGCGTGGCCGATGTGGATGCCGCCCTGGAAGGCGCCAAGCAAATCCTCATGGAACGCTTCGCCGAGGACGCCGAACTCACCGGCCGGCTGCGCGAAAAGCTGTGGAGTGAAGCCATCGTCACTTCCCGCGTGGTAGCTGGCAAGGAGCAGGAAGGTGCCAAGTTCCGCGACTATTTCCAATACGACGAGCCGCTGAGCAATGTACCCTCCCACCGCGCCCTGGCCCTGCTGCGCGGCCGCAATGAAGACATCCTGCGGGTGGACGTACAGCCCGGCAAGGAGCCGGATGTTGCCCACCAGGCTTGCGAAGGCCTGGTCGCCCACCGCTTCGCGGTGAAGAGCCTCGGCCGCCCGGCCGACGCCTGGCTGGCGGAAGCCGTGCATTATGCCTGGCGCATCAAGCTGTTCACCCGTATCGAGCTGGATTTGACGCAGCGCCTGCGCGAGGCGGCGGAGGAGGAAGCCATCCGCGTGTTCGCCCGCAACCTGAAGGATCTCCTGCTGGCCGCCCCCGCCGGCGCCAAGGCCACCCTGGGCCTGGACCCGGGCCTGCGCACCGGCGTGAAAGTGGCCGTGGTGGACGCCACCGGCAAGGTGCTGGACACGACCACCATCTACCCGCACCAGCCCAGGAATCAGTGGGACCAGGCCATCGCCATCCTCGCTGCCTTGGCCGCCAGGCACGGCGTCAAGCTCATCAGTATCGGCAACGGCACGGCATCGCGGGAAACCGACCAACTGGCCGCCGATCTCATGAAGCGCCATCCGGAACTGGGCCTCACCCGAATCGTGGTATCGGAAGCCGGCGCTTCCGTTTACTCGGCCTCGGAACTGGCGGCCAAGGAATTTCCCGACCTGGACGTGTCCCTGCGCGGCGCCGTGTCCATCGCCCGCCGCCTGCAGGACCCCCTGGCGGAACTGGTGAAGATCGAACCCAAGGCCATCGGCGTCGGCCAGTACCAGCACGACGTCAACCAGTCCCACCTGGCGCGCAGCCTGGACGCGGTGGTGGAAGACTGCGTGAATGCCGTCGGCGTGGACGTGAACAGCGCCTCGGTGTCCCTGCTGCGCTATGTTTCGGGCCTGTCGCAAACCATCGCCCAGAACATCGTCGCCGCCCGCGACGCCGGCGGTGCCTTCAAGAGTCGGGAAGACCTGCTGAAAGTGCCGCGCCTGGGGCCGAAGACCTTCGAGCAGGCCGCCGGCTTTTTACGCATCATGCACGGGGCCAACCCCCTGGATGCCTCCGCCGTGCACCCGGAAGCCTACCCGGTGGTGCGCAAGATCAGCGCCGCCACCGGCAAGGACGTGCGCGAACTCATCGGCAACGCCGGCCTGCTCAAAAGCGTCAACGCGGAAAGCTACGTGGACGAGCGCTTCGGCCTGCCCACCGTCACCGACATCCTCAAAGAACTGGAAAAACCCGGCCGCGACCCGCGCCCCGAGTTCAAGACCGCCGCCTTCAAGGACGACGTGCAGCAAATCTCCGACCTGAAACCCGGCATGTGGCTGGAAGGCGTGGTGACCAACGTGGCCAACTTCGGCGCCTTCGTCGACATCGGCGTGCACCAGGACGGCCTGGTCCACGTGTCGCAACTGGCCGATCGTTTCGTCAGGGATCCCCACGAAGTGGCCAAGGCCGGCCAGGTGGTGAAAGTGAAAGTGCTGGAAGTGGATGTGGCGCGCAAGCGCATCTCGCTGAGCATGAAAACGGAAGCCGCAGCAGCCGCTTCAGCCCCGACAGCCCGAGACGCCGATCCACGCCCGGCCAAGCCCAAAAACAACCCCGCGCCCACGCAGCGCGCCACCCTGGCGGATGTTTTCGCCAAGGCCAAAAACAAGTAAGGCGGCATGCCAGCAATGGCGTTTCCCGCTGGTTCCTAAACGCTCGTCTGGGAACCCTATCCGGGAAGCGAGCCAATTCCCTAGCCGGCCCTAAGCCTCCTTGCGCTTGGCGGTCAGGACGGCCCCAAAGGCAACAGGCGGATACGCTCGCGCAACTCGTCGACCACGATCAATGCGCCGGCTTGCAGTTCATGCTGGAAACGGCGCAAGAGCGCCACTGCCCGAGGGGAAAGTATGGCGGGAGTAATGTCTTGGGTGCGGATTTGGAACACGCTGGGCGATTCTGCGCGGGTGGCGGCCAACATGGCGCCAAAGTCCAAGTCGTGAGTGAATACGACGTAGCCGTGTTCGCGCGCCCACGCGAAAAGAACGCTATCCGGTGCATCCGGCCGGCCCACTGCGCTCCAATGCACGGCATCGAAACCGGCGGCGCGTAGCACGGGAACCCAGCTTGGCGCCAGGTTCATGTCCACCAGTAGCTTCACGCCGCCACGATCGGCAGGTCCACTTCCTCGACCCGCCAAGCGGCGTAACTGAGGGCCTGAGTGATGTCTTCGGCTTCGAGATAAGGATAGAGGGCTAGAATGGCGTCCGGTGTATGGCCGGCAGCCACGAGGCCGGTAATGGTGCCCACTGTAACCCGCAGGCTCCGAATGCAGGGCTTGCCGCCCATCACCTGAGGGTCGAAAGTGATGCGATCAAGGTGTTTCATGGCTTGGCTCCGATCCTGGAATAAGCGATTGCAATCAGCGATACGCCGGACCGATGCCATGGTACAGCCGAAGATCAGGCACGCTCAAGAAAATGATCGGGAGATCGGGTTACGCAAGGTCTTGCCTTTGCCGATGACACAAACCCGAGTCTTCGACTGCTCTGCGTGTCGTGGCTTGTAAGGTTAAAGAAACGACCCGTTGCCGCACGCCGGCCGATGAATTGCTGCAACTAAATAAAACTTTCAAATTGCACCTGCTGTTCGGCGATGCCGATCTGGCGCGCGGTTTGGCGCACGGCGTCGATCAGGCGCGCCGGGCCGCAGATGTAAATGACGGTATCGGCGGATGCGTTGTT
>DATDOO010000171.1:0-6093 GCA_035293245.1 Methylococcaceae bacterium | reverse complement strand
GGCAGGGATGCCGCGCGTCGGCAGAGGGCGATGGATCGCCCTTCTGCCGACCCCGCTTTTCTCCGAGAAGCGCAGGGCACCCGAAGGGCAGCGTATGGTCGCAATGGTTTTGGGTACTTTTGCCGAAACAAAAGTACCTCGTCGTGCGGGGGCGAAACCCTGCATTCAATAAACTCGCCGAAGGCACCTTGCACTGCCAACCAACTTCGCTTTCCCAAAGCGGGAGGATAAGGTCTTGAGCGCCTGCGGCGAGCTGTTTGAATGTGGGTTCTTGCACCCACGGGCGCGTTACTTTCTTTTGCGCGGCCAAAAGAAAGTAACCCAAGAAAAGGCCGCCCGAATGCCGCGCCGCTATCGCGGTGCCCTGTGCTCCTCGCTTGGTCCGGGAGTTGGCCGACAGGCCGTCCCTGGCCAGACGGCCAACCCGCCGCATCCATGCGGCGGCCCTGCGGGTCTGATCCGGCCCAAGCTGCGGTGCTCGGCGCGGCAAACGGGGTTGGGGTCGTCCCAACCTGGCAACACGGGATTGGAAAAAAAACGCTGTTTATAAGACCAACGGCCGAAACCGGCATGATGGATAACGCTATCAGGAACCTTTAAGCGGATTGCGATGATGAAACTCACTTACGTCCTCCTCGTGCTCATGACAATAGCCGGCGAGGTCTCGGCCGACACCCTAAACCTCCAGCAGGCGCTGGACCTCGCCTACGCCCGCAATCCGGACCTCCAGGCCGCGGCGGAACGCATCGGCCAGGCGGAGGCCCAGGTGTCGGAGGCGCTGGCCGCGTTCTATCCCAAGCTCACCGGCCGCGTCGGCTACGGCTATTCCAACGACCCGGCGGTGGCGTTTTCCTCCATCATTTCCCAGCGGCGCTTCAACCAGAGCCACTTCGACAATATCAACCAGCCGGGCTTTACGGAAAACTTCCGCCCGGAACTGGTGGGAACGCTGTCCCTGTTTCGCGGCGGAACGGATTACTACCGCCAGAAGGCCGCCGAACTGGGGGTGGAGGTGGCGGAACTGGAGCGCTCCGGCTTCCGCAACCGACTGGCCGCCGCAGTGAGCGCCGCGTTTTACGCCGCCCTGGCTGCGCCGCAGCAACTGCAGGCGGCCCTGCGCTCCGAAGAGGCGGTGGAAAGCGAGCTCAAGCACGCCCGCATCGCCCATGAAGTGGGCACGCTGCTCAAATCCGACGTGCTGTCCCTGGAAGTCCGCCAGGCCCAGGCCAAGGAAGCGGAACTCAGGGCGCGCAATGCGGTGGATCTGACCCGCTCCGGGCTGAAAACCCTGCTTGGCCTCGGCGCCGCAGACACATTGGAAATATTGGACGGCGGCGACGCCACGCCCGCTGCCAGCGGCGAACTCCCGGCCCTGATCGAACAGGCCCTGGCGCAGCGGCCGGAAATGCTCGCCTCAGCGCAGCAGGTGGAAATCCGCACCAGGGAACTGCGCGCTGAACAGGGCGGCCATCTGCCGCGGGTCAACGCTTACGCCGCCTATGGCCTCAACGAGCGTTCCCCCGAATTCGACTTCCAGCGCGACAACCTGACCCTGGCGGTCAATGCCGAGGTGGACCTGTTCGCCGGCGGCGCCACCTCGGCGCGCATCGAGGGCGCGCGGCGCAGGCTGGCCGAATCCCAGGCCCTGCGGGAAGGTACCCGGCTGGAAATCGAGGACGAGGTGCAGAAAGCCTTCGCCACCCGGCGCGAGGCGGAGGCCCGGCAGACCGTGGCGGAAGCCGCGTCCGCCGCGGCCACCGAAGCCTTCCGCCTGGTGCAGGAGCAGTACCGCCAAGGCACGGCGACGGTGACCCGCTACCTGGAAGCGGAAGCCGACCGGACCCAGGCCGAGACCCACGCGGTGCTGGCGCGCTTCGAAACCCGCACGGCCCAGGCGAACCTGCACAAAGCCATCGGCTACTGGAAATGAAAATGACCCATTCCGAGCAATCCACGCACAAGCTTTACGCCGCCCTGGGCTCCCTGGCCGGACTGATCCTCCTGCTGGTCTGGATGGCGGGCGGCTTCGGCTCCAAAACGCCTCCCGGCGTCACGCAAGCCACCGAGCCTGCCGCCGTTCCCGGCCCCACGGCCCGCGTGGAACTGAGAGAAATCGACGACGTCCGCGCCTGGCCGGGCACGGTCAGCGCCCGCACGGTGGCGCAAATCGCCGCCAAGGTGCCGGCGCGCATTCAGGAGATGGCCGTGAAAGCCGGGGACGCGGTGACGGCCGGCCAGATTCTGGTGCGTCTCGACGAGCGGGAACTGCAGGCCAAGCTGAATCAGGCGCGCGCCTCCCAGACGGCGGCGGAGGCCCAGGCCGGCAGCGCCGGCGCCGACGCCCGCCGCATGCAGAACCTGTTCGAGCGGGAGGCCGCCACCCGGCAGATGCTGGACAGCACCCAGGCCGCCGCGCGCAGCGCCGCCGCGCGGGTGGCGGAAGCCCGCGCCGCCGTCGTAGCCGCCGAGTCGGTGGCCGGCGAGGGCGTGCTCAAGGCGCCTTTTGACGGCGCAGTCATCCAGCGCCTCATGGAACCCGGCGACATGGCCCTGCCCGGCCAGGCGATCCTGGCGATGCAATCCTCCCAGCGCCTGCGGGTGGAGGCGGCCATTCCGGAAAGCTGTGCCGGCACGCTGGAGATGGGCCAGCAACTGAGTGTCCGCATCGGTGAAAAACGCCATCCCGCCGCTATCGAGGAAATCGCCCCCGCCGCCGATGTGGAAACCCGCACGGTGCTGGTCAAGGCCGCCCTGGACCCGCAGGCCGACGCCCAGCCCGGCACCTTCGCCTCGCTGGAACAAGCCTGCGGCCGCCATCAGGCGCTGCTGATCCCGGCCAGCGCCGTGATCCGCACCGGCCAACTGGAGAGCGTGCGCCTGGCGGTGGATGGCCGGATCAGGCTGCGCCACGTGCGCAGCGGCAAGGCTTACGGGGACTTGGTGGAAATACTTTCCGGCCTCCGGGAAGGGGAAGTGGTTGTGACCGGAGGAACAAAATGATCTCGATCGCTCAATGCACGGGAGGTCTGCCCCATGGCGGCTGATCCCGTAAAACGCGGCTTCACCGCCGAAATCGTCCGCGTCTTCATCACCTCCAAGCTGTCGGCGCTGCTCCTGATCGCTTCCTTGCTGGCGGGCCTGGCGGCTTTAGTGCTGACCCCGCGCGAAGAGGAACCGCAAATCGTCGTGCCGGTGGCCGACGTGCTGGTGCGCATGCCCGGCGCTTCCGCCGAAGAAGTGGAAAAGCTGGTCGCCACCCCCCTCGAATCCAAGCTGCGCGAAGTGGACGGGGTGGAATACGTCTATTCCGCCTCCCGCGAAGGCGAGGCCCTGGTCACGGTGCGCTTTTACGTGGGCGAGGACCGGGAGGACAGCCTGGTCAAGGTGTGGAACAAGCTCATGTCCAACCAGGACGTCATCCCGCCGGGCGTGCGCGACTGGACGGTCAAGCCCGTCGAAATCGACGACGTGCCCATCGTGACGCTCGCCCTGTCCTCGGCCAGTGCCGCTTACGACACCGCCAGCCTGCGCCGCCTGGCCGACGAACTGAAGGACAAGCTGAGCGCCGTGGAGGACACGGGCAAGATCACCGTGGTCGGCGGCGAACCGCGGCGCGTGCTGATCTACCCGGACCCCGCCCGGCTGGCCGCCTACGGCCTGACCCTGCCCGGCCTGATGCAGGCGCTGGACGCGGCCAACGTCAACCTGAACGCCGGCCGTTTCGAGCAGGACAACCGGGTGGTCCAACTGGACGCCGGCCCGGCCTTCCAGAGCCCCGACGAAATCGCCGCAACCGTGGCGAACAGCCGCAACGGCCGGCCGGTCTACCTGCACGAAGTGGCCGAAGTGCGCGACGGGCCTGCGGAAGCCGATTCATACACGCGCATCGGTTTTGGGCCGGCGGCCGACGACAGCAAGACGCTGCTCCCTCATCCTGAATCCCTCTCCCGGAGGGAGAGGGACTTGGACTCCCCTCTCCCTCCGGGAGAGGGGCCGGGGGTAAGGGCCGAACGTCCCGCCGTCACCCTCGCCGTCGCCAAGCGCAAGGGCGCCAACGCGGTCGCCGTGGCCGAGGAAACCCTGGCAACGCTGCAGGGACTCTACGGCACGGTGATTCCCGAGGACGTGGCCGTCACCGTCACCCGCAATTACGGCGAGACCGCCAACCACAAGGTCAACGAACTGGTGAAGCACCTGGGCATTGCCGTGGTCACCATCGTGGTGCTGCTGGCCCTGGCGCTGGGGCCGAAGGAATCCTTCATCGTCGCCCTGGCCGTACCGATGACCTTAGGCGTCACCCTGCTGTTCGACCTGGTGTTCGGCTACACCATCAACCGCGTGACCCTGTTCGCGCTGATCCTGTCTTTAGGTCTCCTGGTGGACGACCCCATCGTGGACGTGGAAAACATCTTCCGCCACTTCCAGTTGCGCAAGGAGCCGCCCCTGGAAGCCGCGCTCACGGCGGTGGACGAGGTACGGCCGCCCACCATCTTCGCCACCTTCACGGTCATCGTGTCGTTCCTGCCCCTGTACTTCATCACCGGCATGATGGGCCCGTACATGGCGCCCATGGCCTTCAACGTGCCCATCGCCATGCTCATGTCCCTGCTGGTGGCGTTCACGGTCACGCCCTGGGCGAGTTATTACCTGCTCAAGGACGAATACGACCATCCCGTAGGTTGGGGTGAACAAGGTGAACCCCAACATTCCAATGCTGGGGAAACCGTTGGGGTTCGTAAACTCACCCCAACCTACGACATCAAAACCACCCGCGTTTACCGGCTCTACGATACGGTGTTGGGCGGACTGGTGCGCCGGCCGGAGCGGGCCAAGCGGTTCCTGTGGATCATGCTGGCGGCCTTCGTCGCTTCCGCCCTGCTCGCCGTGTACCGGCTCGTGCCTTTGAAGCTGCTGCCCTTCGACAACAAGAACGAACTCCAGTTGGTCATCGACCTGCCGCGCGGCGCCAGCCTGGAAAAAACCGACGCAGTGGCCCGCGAGCTGGGCCGCTACCTGGCGTCGGTCAACGAAGTCACGGATTACGAAACCTACGTGGGCCTGGCCTCGCCCATGGACTTCAACGGCATGGTGCGCCACTACTACCTGCGCCAGGGCGGACACCAGGGCGAGATCCGCGTCAATCTTTTACCCAAGGAAAAGCGCCAGCAGCAGTCGCACCAGATCGCGCTGCGCATCCGTCCGGACATCGAGCGCATCGCGGAAGCCCACGGCGCCCGGCTCAAAATCGTCGAAACCCCGCCGGGACCGCCCGTCCTGTCCACCTTCGTCGCCGAGGTGTACGGCCCGCTGGACCGCGACTATGGCGAACTGGCACGGGTCACCGAAAACGTGCGCGCGGAAATCGAAAAAATCGCCGGCGTGAAGGACGTGGACGATCTGGTGGACGAACCCCAGCGCAAAGTCCGTTTCCAGCTCGACCGCCAGAAGGCCGCTTTGCACGGCGTGACCGTGCGGGAAATCGCCGACACCCTGGCCCTGGCTTTGGGCGGCGGCACCGCGGGCACCGTGCACGCGCCGTCCGAACGCGCGCCCCTGGAAATCGTCGTGCGCCTGAAGCGCGCCGAGCGCTCGGCGGTGGCCGATCTGCTGGCTCTACGGGTCAAGTCCGCCGACGGCGCCCTCATCCCCCTGGGCGAACTGGGCGAAGTGCAGGACACCCGGGTCGACCGGACCATCTACCACAAGAACCTCAAGCGCCTGAACTACGTCACCGCCGAAATGGTGGGCCAAAGCCCGGTGGAAGCAGTGCTGGACTGGTGGGACCTGGAGGAGGCCCAGCCGCTGCCGCCCGGTTATTCCGTGGACCTGGCCGGCGAAGGGGAATGGAAAATTACCGTGGACGTGTTCCGCGATTTGGGACTGGCCTTCGGCGCGGCGCTCTTGATGATCTACGTCCTGCTGGTGGCGCAGACCGGCTCCTTAGGGCTGCCCCTGGTGATCATGGTGGCCATCCCCCTCACCATCATCGGCATCATGCCCGGCTTCTGGCTGCTGAACCTGTTCGCCGGGCCGGTGGGCGCTTACGAGAATCCGGTGCTGTTCACCGCCACCGGCATGATCGGCATGATCGCC
>DATDOO010000170.1:0-4317 GCA_035293245.1 Methylococcaceae bacterium | reverse complement strand
TCCGGAGGTTCCTGCTGTTCCTGCGCGACGTTGGCTGCCGCCCCGGGGAGGCCCGGGAAATCCTGTGGGACGAGATCGATTGGGACCTCGGGGCCGTGGTCAAGCTCCGGCACAAGACTAGAAAGAAGACCAAGCGGTCGCGCGTCATCCCGCTCACGACGTCGATCCTGGCCATGCTCCGTTGGATGCGCGAGCGCTGCGACGGCAGCGGCGAGGTTTTCAGGACCAATCGCGGCGATCCGTGGACCAAATCCGCCTTGGTGCAGAAGTGGGACAGATTGCGAAAGAAGGCTGGAGTGCCGAAGGTTCTTTGCCTGCATGGCATCCGTCACCAGTTCGGCACGGCGGCCGTCAAGGGCGGGGGCAACGTCAAGCTCATCAGCCTGGCGATGGGTCATTCTTCCGTTTCGACGACCGAGCGCTACTACCTCCACCTGGACGGGGAACTCGAAGCGATGAAGCGCGAAATGGCCAAGGGGAAAAGATCGTGAGTTCAACACTTCGCGGTGGAACTCAGGTAAAACTTCCGTGGCTTCCATCCTCACACGGTGGAAGTCACTGGTTCGAATCCAGTGCCGCCCAATCCTGGGAAAGCAGTCGCCGGGAAGTGAATTGGAAAATCCGTTCATGAGGACATCGTAAGCAATGTGGCTTCTAAAAACAAGTCTAGTTGCGAAAAAAAAGTTGCCTTTTTCTGGAACTCGTCTAGAATCAAGGACATGAGCGAAAAAAATAATTCCTGGGCGGAACGTGTCCGTAGTTTACGCAAGAGGCTCGGAGAAAGCCAGCGCGAATTCGCGCTCCGGCTTCGGGTGTCGATAGTAAGCGTGCAAAAATGGGAGTGGAACAAAAATCCGCCCCCTGGCCCGGCGCAGGTCCTCCTGGAGCAGATGGAGCAGCGCGAGGAGTACCTGCGGCAGGTGTCCCAGGCATCGCAAGCGCTGCAGCGAGTCGTGAGCCAGCACTGATATTTATGGAAGGTGGCGGTTCGACTCCGTAGACTGCTAGTACGCTGGGCAGGTGCAAGTCCTGTCGAGTCCCTGATTGGGGTCCGGTGCCCAAGGGCAAGAAGGTATGAAGTTCAGGCGGAACGCAGTCATTTCTCATTTCCAGCACCATCGGGCGGAACTTGGCCGACTCGGTTTTCTCAGTGTTCGATCAAGCCGAATCTCGGCAGCGGCAACAAGGTCTTCGATGGTCGTCATCGCCAGTAGGTCCAGGTCCACGCAGTCAGGCAGCGCTCGCCAGGCTTTTTCAAACTCAGCAGCCGCCTTGCTCATGCGGCACCGCCTTTCTCGCCAAATAGGCGATCCAGTTGGTGCTTGAAGGCGATGGGAATATCAGCGCCAGCGCCATCCAACTCGTAAACCTCCACCAATCGCCACTGTTGCATCGAGGCAGTGTTTTTGGCCAGCCGCTTCGCTTCGGCGAGGCTGTTGGCCGTGCCCTGGATACGATGCTCCTCAGGTCCACCGTGGGCAGGGCTGTAAAACACGGCTTCGTATGTTTTCCTCATGCGGCACCGCCTTTCGCTGCTGGTGCTCGATAGCCGGCTTGCACCGCAAGAATTCCGAACTGGTAACCGCAACGCAAAGTGCAGAACACGCCTTCACCTTTGTAGCCGTAGACGAGGCCGGCGTCCTTGGCCCATTGCGAGTCGAAGAATTCAAACACCTTTAGAGGTTTGCCGCAGCATTTGCAGTCCGGGGCCGCCGCTTCGAGCAAAGCGAGCTTTTGTTTTCTCTCGGCCCTTGCCTGGGAAATCATCACGCACCGCCTTTCAGGTGCTGCTCGGCGGTCCTGCCGAAGTCTAGGGCTGCCTGAATCTCGGCTTCCGTGGCGGGAACGTGGTGCGGAGTGGCGCCGCCTTTCGCTGCTCTGGCCACGCATTCTCTGGCTGCCTTTTGCCGCATTTCACCAACACGACAAAGGTCAGTGGTGCGCACGCGGCAATAACCGAACGGTAACAACTCAACCACTTCCCAGGTCTTGCCGTAGGTTCCAGGCCACTTGTCGCCGACCTTGAGGGGCGCATGCTTTGGCGAATTCATGCGGCACCGCCTTTCGCTCTGTCCACCGCAGCCTCAAGCCGCTCAGCAAGTCGCCAACAGTCGTCACGATGAATCTCCGCCCGAGCCTCACGCGGCCAGTCCACATTGGCGGCCGCAGACCGCAGCACGCGAGACGCGTCTTCACAGGCGGCGACCAGTGCCTTCATCGCAGCGGTTTCTTTCGTCGTCATCACGCACCGCCTTTCGCCGTGGCCTTGCGGATGGCTTGCCGCAGCCCGTAGCGGATCGTGCCCTTACCGTCCGTCTTTTCTCCGCCCCATTCTTCGTCCAAGACCTTCAGGGCCTCTATTGCCGCCTTCAGCAAGGCCGGGGCCGCATCGTGAAGCCGCTGCCGGTCGGCGTTAAGCCTGTCCTTCAGTGTCGCCATTGCTTTGCGTGCGCAATCGACGTGCAGCGGGCTTTGCTCGCCCTGGTTCGGCGGCTCCGGATCGAAGGCCGCCGCGCCGGTGGTGTCGATGGGCTTGCCACACACTCGGCACGTCGGTTCGTACTGCAAGGTGATCTTGCTCATGCGGCACCGCCTTTCGCTTCTGTGGCAGCGGCCAATGCCTTGGCACAATCATAGCACTGCAACGCCTTGGGGCCGCGCTCGCCTTTGTTGTACTTCGCCCCGCTCATGGTTCGTGTCGTCGTGTGACCGCATTCCAGGTGAAGGAACAGTCGATACGTCTGGATGTACCCCTCGACCTTGACAACTTTCTTTGTCGCTTGGCGACACTCGGCTTTGGTTGGGTATCTCATGCGGCACCGCCTTTCGCTGCGAACTGTCTGAGCCACTTTTTGATGGCTCGTGGGTCGTCATTCTCTGTCCCGTCCTGCCCTTCGTTAATCAGGTCAAGCCGAATCTCGGCAGCGGCAACAAGGTCTTCGATGGTCGTCATCGCCAGTAGGTCCAGGTCCACGCAGTCAGGCAGCGCTCGCCAGGCTTTTTCAAACTCAGCAGCCGCCTTGCTCATGCGGCACCGCCTTTCGCTCGGGCGATGGCCGGTAGCACAATCTTTTTCAGGGTATGAGCTGCACCAAAAGCGGCTGCGCCGGCGTTGGTGCTCTTGTCGGATAGCAGAATGATTTCTGACGCCGCGTTTGCAACAGCTTCGCACGCCGCCAGCAGGTCCGGCGCGGCCGCGATGAGGCGGGCGTTGGCTTCGGCGTCTTCGGCGCTGATGTATGGATGATCGCTCCGGTGAATCGTGGCAATATGCGCCCATCCCTGATCGCCGGTGTCGGCGTGTATCTGGAACGCTGATACGTCATGGTCATATTCCCACGGCAGTTCGGTCAGTTTGGTTTTGGTCGTCATGTTCGTTCTCCTCAGTTGCGGGGAGCGAGGGCCTCCCCTGGTGTCAGCGTCCTCTCACCTGTCTACCCGGTGAGCCGGTTTAGAGGGACGGGCCACGGAGTCGAACCGCAGCCGCTTGCGCGAGCGCCGGCCCCGTCCTTAGCCCCCTTGTGCTTGCATCCCAGCAGGGGGCCACGCTGGGCCACACGGACTATCTAGGCCACCGTCGGCATGAGTTTACCCGCCTTGGTTTCCAGGTCAACCCGGTCATCCGTACAGGGGATGGAGCGGGCGTAAGCCGTGATGCCGTTGACGATATCCCACACGCTCCGGGCCTTGCCTTCCTCCGCGTTGGCAGCGTCCACGCTGGCCTTGGCCTGGCTCTTGGTGAAGCCCCTGGACTGGAGCCACGATTCCACGGTGTCGCCCTTGCCGACGTTCAGAGGGATGGGCGTATTCTGGGCTTGCTTGATGCCCTCGATGAGCGGCAACGTGGATTCTTCGGCGTAGCGGCGCAGGTACTTCTCGCCTTCCCATCCGAAGCGTTCAGGCGCCCCTCCGGTGTGGCGGATGCGCAGCTCGCGGACGTTGGTCGCGCCCCAGATGATGCGGTTGTCGCACACGTAGCGGTACAGGAACGTGCACAGGCCGAACGTAGCCGCCCCTACCTCGCTGTTCCAGGTGTAGAAGCCGCGAAACAGGGCTTCGCCGTTCACTTCCACGGGGTTCTTGGGATCCACGAGGAAGATGAACACGTCCCGGTCGCTGGCGTACAGCGTGGTGGCCCGCTTGGGGTTCTTGGTGGTGTACGTCGCGGAGGGGATCTCCCAGCGGCCGGACTGGTTCACCCTCTCGACGGCATCGACAACCTGGCTGTCCCAGATGCGGCCGTAGGACTGGCTGGTCATGGCCCGCAGGTGGTTCTCGCCGTTGCTCTGGGCCAGCACCAGGGCATCTTCCCGCAGG
>DATDOO010000169.1:0-3582 GCA_035293245.1 Methylococcaceae bacterium | reverse complement strand
TGCGGGTCTTCCAGGGACTGCTGGCTGGGGAACAGGCCGTCTTCCAGGCCGACCAGGAACACCAGGGGGAATTCCAGCCCCTTGGCGGCGTGCAGGGTCATGAGCTGCACCGCAGCCTCGCCGCTGTCGGCCTGGTTGTCGCCCGCTTCCAGGGCGGCGTGGGAGAGGAACAGGTCCAACTGGTTGAGGTCCGTCTCCCCGCCGGTATCCGGGTTGAACTGCCGCGCGGCGCTGACCAGTTCCTCCAGGTTTTCCACCCGCGCCTCGCCCTGCTCCTTTTCCTGCCGATACTGCTCGATCAGGCCGCTATGGTGCACGGCAAAGTGGACTTTCTCGTGCAGTTCCAAGGCGCCGCAGGCGTTGTCCAGTTCATCGACCAGACGCAGAAAAGTCAGCAGCGCGTTGCGGGCGCGGCCCGTGAGTCCGGAACCGTCGCACAGTTGCTGCGCTGCCCGCCATAGGGAAGAGCCCTGGGCGCGCGCCTGTTCGCGGATGATTTCCACCGTGCGCTCGCCGATGCCGCGCACCGGGAAATTGACCACCCTTTCGAAAGATGTGTCGTCGTCGCGGTGGGCCATGAGGCGCAGGTACGCCAAGGCATTCTTGATCTCGGCGCGCTCGAAGAAGCGCAGGCCCCCGTACACCCGATACGGCAGACCTAAGGCCATCAGCCGTTCTTCGAACAGACGCGACTGGGCGTTGGAACGGTACAGGATGGCCGCGTCGCCGCGCGTCCCGCCCTCGTTGAGCCACTGGCGGATGCGTTCCACCACGAAGTGCGCCTCGTCCTGCTCGTTGAAGGCGGCGTATAGACAGATCGGCTCCCCGGCGTTGCCCTCGGTCCACAGGGTCTTGCCCAGCCGGCCCTGGTTATTGGCGATCAAGGCGTTGGCGGCGTGGAGGATGGTGGCGGTGGAACGGTAGTTCTGCTCCAGGCGCACCAGCCGATGGCCGGGATAGTCGCTCTGGAAACGCTGCAGATTCTCCACCCGCGCGCCGCGCCAGCCGTAGATGGACTGGTCGTCGTCGCCCACGGCGAAAAGGTTGTCGCCGCCGTCGGTCAGCAGGCGCAGCCAGGCGTACTGGATGGCGTTGGTGTCCTGGAATTCGTCCACCAGCACGTGGCGGAAGCGCTGGCGGTAATGCTGCAAAAGCTCGGGCGTGTCGCGCAGGGTTTCATGGGCGCGCAACAGGAGTTCGGCGAAATCCACCACCCCGGCCTGCTTGCAGGCGTCCTCATAGGCGCGGTAGATGCGCTGCATCTGGCGGTTGAACGGGTCGTAGGCTTCCGGCAGGTGTTTGGCGCGGCGGCCCTCGTCCTTTTGGGCGTTGATGAACCACATGGCCTGCTTGGGCGGCCAGCGTGCCTCGTCCAGTTCCAGCGCTTTCAAAAGCCGGCGGATCAGGCGCAACTGGTCGTCGGAGTCGAGAATCTGGAAGTTCTCCGGCAGCTCCGCCTCGCGCCAATGGCGGCGCAGCAGGCGATGGGCCAAACCGTGGAAGGTGCCGATCCACAGCCCGCCGGCGGAAAGGTTCAGCAGTTGCTCGATGCGGGCGCGCATCTCCCCGGCGGCCTTGTTGGTGAAGGTCACCGCCAAGAGGCTGTGCGGCGACAGCCCTTCGGTGCGGATCAGCCAGGCGATGCGGTGCACCAGGACGCGGGTCTTGCCGCTGCCGGCCCCGGCCAGCACCAGCATGGCGCTGGGCGGCGCCGTCACCGCCTCGCGCTGGGCGGGGTTGAGGGGATCGATGATCGAGGTGATGTCCATCAAATAATTCCGGGGTTCACGCCTATTTCTCCGCTGTCTCGTTCCATATCCGGTTCTCCCGGTCCTCGGGGTGGAGCTGCGCCGTATCTTCCGGATCGACGTGCCAAAAAGATTTGTCGATGGCGGCTTCCGCGTATTCCGCTTTGCGAGCGTGGGAAAACGGACACCACCAGTTTTCCACGATCATCACCAGATAAGTGGCGTATTTGAATAAAGCGACGCTCAGCGGGCAATACAGCTTGCAATTGAACAGCCAGAACAGTCTGTACCTGACCAGCAGCAAGCGCCACGGAGAACCGACGGGGGCCGGCTGATCGGCATAACTGTAGCGGTGCGAAACCCAACTGGGGACGAACTCCCAATAGGATTTGATGTTCATGCCACCGACATGTTTGAGATGGGTTTTGATCAATACCGTCCCGATGAGCACGAAGGGCACGGTAGTCAAAATAGGGAGGTAAATCAAAGGGATGCCCAGAAAGATTTTCCAGTAAGGTTGTTTTGCATAGTTGCAGCCGATTTGTACTCTTTCCACGGTGTTTTCCCGTTTTTCTTATTAGCCTGTATTCATAAACGCATAATTCGGCATGCCGAAGTGGCGTCCCGCGACAATTTTAACCCTCGCGCCCGGTGATGAACATTTCCACCTTGCACGGTAGGAAGTTGAGCGGCTTGACCGGACAAATGAGAATTGTTGTCATTTGTCCGCACATCGCTCCATCGCCTTTTCCACAACCAGGAGAACGACGCGTGATGCAAAAAAACCGGCGGCTGCCAGATCCGCAAGCTGGCCCAAAGCGAATGCCGTCTCGTGGAATGCTGCGCCGATTGCGGAATGTTGCACGTCGGCATCGGCGCCATCCGCATGCGCCTGGCGGGCCTGCATACCGTCAATGTGACTTTGACCACCGCCCCGCAGACTTTTAGGCGGCAGGAAGCGTCCGTTCAGGCGCCGCATGCGAGCCGGTCGGGAGTGCATTGACAACGGGCGAGGTTCAATCGGTTGCGTGTTGGGACAGTGCGGCTTTCATGCGTTGGGCCGCGGCATGGCGTTCGCGCTTTTCCCGCTCCAGGCGCGACTGGCGCGCCTCGTAGCGCCGCCTGAAGTTGTTTCGATCCGCTTGCGATCGTTTTGCGGCGATGGGTTCCATGCGGATGCAATCCACCGGGCACACCGGTAGGCAGCGTTCGCAGCCGGTGCATTCTTCGACCAGGACAGTGTGCATGTGCTTCGCTGCGCCGAGGATGGCGTCCACCGGACAGGCTGGGATGCAGCGGGCGCAGCCGATGCACGCATCCTCGTCGATGCGCGCCAGCGCGGGAGGTTTTTCCACTCCGCGCGATGCATCCAACGGCTTGGGCGCAACGCCCAGCAATTCCGCCAGGGCGTGTATTCCGGCCGTGCCGCCTGGGGGACAACGGTCAATGGCCGCTTCTCCGGAAGCGATGGCTAGCGCATAAGGTTTGCAGGCCGGGTAGCCGCAGCGGCCGCACTGGGTCTGCGGCAACAGGGCGTCGATTTGCTCGGTGAGCGAGGTGTCGATGGGAAAGTTTGCGAGGAAAAGGGAAGTCGGCGGGCGAGTATTCGCCCGCCCGCCGGAATCCTTAGTCGCGGGTGGCCGCCTTGATGTGGGCATAGGCTTCACGGGCGTGCGACGTCGCGACGTCCGTATGGCCCATATTGCCATGCTCGATGGCTGCCTGGAGGTGGGTAGCCGCTTCCGCCAGGTGCGGGTTGTTCTGTCCTGCCAGGGCGTGCTTCAACGCCTCCTTGGCATGATCGACCAGCACCTTGGGATGACCCATGACGCCG
>DATDOO010000168.1:0-6074 GCA_035293245.1 Methylococcaceae bacterium | reverse complement strand
TGGCCACCAAGTACCTGGAAAATTATCTGGGCTGGCGCAGGTGGCTGGAACGTTGCGGCGAACGGAACTCCCCGTTGGGTGGCCTCCAGGCCGCCCTTGGCCTGGAAAAGCATTTTCAACTGTTAATGCAGACATAGCCTTTTTTAATGGCCGCCGCAATGGCTTGCTGCGCTTGTTCATAGGTCACATGCATGGTTTTCTCCTTGCAAAGTTAAGTTTCATGCAATGCGCGGCGCCTACGATCCTGTGTTCTTGACCCAGCACGTTCCCTTCGCCTAGCGCTTGATCGGCTCCATGATGGCGTCCAGATGGTGGTGGTCGCAAAAGTCCAGGAACTCGTCGCGCAGGGAGATGACGCGGACGTCCGCCGGAATCTTGATGACCAGATGCGCGGTGAACAGCGGCGAACCGCTCAGCGGGGCCGCATACCGGCTGACGGCGGCGTCATGGAAGCGCACGCCGTGGGAGACGAAGAACGACACCACTTCGTGCAGGATTTCCACGCGGTCCGGGGCGTAAATGTCCACGGCGTAAGGAATGAGTTCTTCTTCGTCACCGACGGCCGCTTGCGTCTCCTCGACGCGATGGGTGCGGACCTTCCATCCCAGGCGGGACGTCAGGTTTTCCAGTGCGGTTTCCAGCCGGGCGATATGATTCCAGTTGCCTTCCACCAACGCATAAGCGGCGCACTCCCCGGCCAGTTCGGTCAGGCGCGCTTCGGCGATCGAGCAGCGACTGTCCTTGATGGTGTGGCTCAATTCCTCGATCAGGCCGGAGGGATTCACCCCCGCGACGGTCACGATCAGTTGCATGGGAGTGGCGGTTTTGGACATCGTGGTCAGGAAAATGGCGGGTGGGTCGAAACATTTGCGACGGGATCATGCCCGCGCCGCTTCGGGGAGCAGTGTAGCACGCGGCTCGCGGGCTTGTCCGGGCAGGCGGCGCTTGGCTTGTCAGTGAAGCGCGCGGCACGGTAACATGCCGCATTCCATAAGGTTTTCGTGAGTTATGATCCAAGGTAGCATCGTGGCGCTGGTGACGCCGATGGAGGAAGACGGCGCGCTGGATGCGGGAAGCCTGCGCGCGCTGGTGGATTTCCATATTGCGCAAGGCACCGACGCCATCGTTGCGGTCGGCACCACGGGCGAGTCCGCCACGCTGGATGACGCGGAGCACTGCGAGGTGATCCGCCTGGTGGTCGAACAGGCCGCCGGCCGCGTGCCGGTCATCGCCGGCACCGGCGCCAACGCTACCAGCGAGGCCATCCACCTCACCCGCCATGCCAAAGAGTTGGGTGCAGATGCCTGCCTGCTCGTCACGCCTTACTACAACAAGCCCACCCAGGAAGGGCTGTACCGGCATTACCGCGCGGTGGCCGAAGCGGTGGACATTCCGCAGATTCTCTACAACGTGCCGGGACGCACCGGCTGCGACCTGCTGCCGGAGACCATCGCGCGGCTCGCCCCGCTGCCGGGCATCGTCGGGGTGAAGGAGGCGACCGGCGATCTGGATCGGCTGCGCCGCATCCGCGAGTCCTGCGGGCCGGACTTCGCCCTGTATTCCGGCGACGACGCCACGGCGTGCGCGTTCTGCCTGCAAGGCGGGCATGGCGTCATTTCCGTGACCGCCAACGTTGCGCCCCGTCTGATGCATGACATGATTGCCGCGGCGCTTGCCGGCGACGCCGCGCGCGCCGGGGAACTCGATGCGAGGTTGGAAGCTTTGCATCGCGATCTGTTCGTCGAATCCAATCCGATTCCGGTCAAATGGGCCGTCCACGAAATGGGCCTGATCAAGACCGGCATCCGTCTGCCGCTTACCTGGTTGTCCGACGGTTGTCACGACACCGTGCGGCGCGCCATGCGGCAAGCCGAATCCACCTGAATTTACCGTTGACGGAGGGCGTCATGCCGACGCGAGGAATCATGGCCGTACATCCCTGTGGGCGGTTTTGCCGTGAAAACCGGCTCTTGTTGCGACTGCTGCTTTTGTGCGCCGCGACGCTGTGTCTGCCCGCGTGCAGCACCGTCAAGGGCTGGTTTCCCGACAAGCAGAAAGAATACCGCTACAGCAGCGAGATTCCCCCGCTGGAAATCCCCCCGGACCTGGTCGGTTCGTCCCTCGGGGTCGAGCCGCCGGAGCAGCCGGTCGCCGACGATGCGCCTGAAGCCGCTCCGGCCGAAGCGCCCCAGCAAGGCGCGCCGCGTGAATACGCGGTGGTCGGCAAGCAGCCGCCCGCCCCGGAGGGTGTGGAGCAGACCGCCGAGTTGATCCGCGACGACAAAGGCGCGCACATAAAGGTCGAAACCTCCTTCGCCGAAACCTGGACCATGGTCGAGAAGGCGCTCAATCGCCTCACCGTGGAAATCAAGGATCGCGACCGTTCGCAGAAAGTCTTTTACGTCTATTTCAGCGGCGAGGTGCGCAAGGCGCCCGAACGTAGCTGGTTGAGCGACGTGACGTACATGTTCACGGGCAAGACGGGCGGCGGGGACGACGAGCAGGAATACCGCGTACACCTGGAAGACACCGCCGATACGCTGACCAAGATCCGTGTGACGGATGCCGCCGGCGAGTTCCAGGCGGAGGGCGAAACCATGAAACTGCTGCATGCCTTGCATGAGCGGATTCGCAACCTCTCCACGGAGGACGACCGGCAGGACCGCGGCGCTCGCGCTTCGGATGAAGAGGAGAACTCGCCTGACGGTAGCAGCGGCAAGGAAAACTCCCCTTAGCGATTTTCCGGGGTGAGCGTTCCTGACTCCGGGAAAACAGCCGGATACGCTATTTTTTCGGGAGGAGACCCGACATGCTGATTTCCCTGCCCGGTCATTCCGCACTCTCGCCATTCCGCCTGCGTCGCCTGACCGACGCGCTCCAGGCCGTGGATGGCTCCCTATGCAGCGTCGGCGCCGAATTCGTGTATTTCGTCGACTGCCTCCGCCCGCTGACCGCGGAAGAGTCGATTCGCCTGCACGAACTGCTGCTGGAGGGATCTGCACCCCGCCCGGAGCAGAAATCCGGCGAGCACGTTCTGGTCGTGCCGCGTCTGGGCACACTTTCGCCCTGGTCGAGCAAAGCCACCGACATCGCCCGCGTTTGCGGCCTGGATGCGGTGGTGCGCATCGAGCGCGGCATCGGCTACCGCCTGATTCGTTCCGGACCCGCTCTCGCCAACAAACGTGGCGAGCTGGAAGCGCTGCTGCATGACCGGATGACGCAAACCGTCCTGCCGCATGGTCAGGAGGTCCGGCTGTTCCAGCGCCACGAACCGGCTCCTTTGCGTTACGTTCCGCTTTTGCAGAAGGGCGCGGCCGCGCTGGACAGCGCCAATGTGGATCTGGGTCTGGCCCTGTCCGGCGACGAAATCGACTATCTGGCCGACAGCTTCCGCCAATTGGGACGCAACCCCACCGACGTGGAGTTGATGATGTTTGCCCAGGCGAATTCGGAGCACTGCCGCCACAAGATTTTCAATGCTACCTGGAGCCTCGACGGCGCGGAACGGGCGGAAACCCTGTTCGGCATGATCCGCCACACCGCAGCCCGGAATCCGGCCGGCATCATCACTGCATACAGCGACAACGCCGCCATCGTCGCCGGGCCGGAGAGCTCCGTGTTCCTGCGCGACCCCGCCAGCCATGAATATGCCTATCACGCGGAAGCGGCGCATCTGATCATGAAGGTGGAGACCCACAACCACCCCACGGCCATTTCGCCCCATCCGGGCGCCGCGACCGGCTCGGGCGGGGAAATTCGCGACGAAGGGGCGACCGGGCGCGGCTCGGCGCCCAAGGCCGGCTTGACCGGCTTTTCCGTGTCCAATTTGCGTATTCCCGGTTTCGAGCAACCGTGGGAGGCCGATCACGGCAAGCCGGGGCGCATCGTCTCCGCCTTGCAGATCATGCTGGAAGGTCCCATCGGCGGCGCGGCCTTCAACAACGAATTCGGCCGGCCGAACCTCGCGGGTTATTTCCGCACCTTCGAGCAGGCGGTGCCGGGTATGGACGGGCGGGAACTGCGCGGCTACCACAAGCCGATCATGATCGCCGGCGGCGTTGGCAGCATCCGCCCGGCGCATACCCGCAAGGAAAACATCCTGCCGGGGACGCCGGTCGTGGTGCTGGGCGGGCCGGCCATGCTGATCGGACTGGGTGGCGGTGCGGCTTCTTCCCAGGCCTCCGGCTCCGGCCAGGAAGACCTGGATTTCGCCTCCGTGCAGCGCGAAAACCCGGAAATGCAGCGCCGCTGCCAGGAAGTCATCAACCAGTGCCGGGAGATGGGCGAAGCCAATCCGATCCTCTCCATCCACGACGTGGGCGCGGGCGGCCTGTCCAATGCCGTGCCGGAAATCCTCCACGACAGTGGGCGAGGCGGGAGCCTGGAGTTGCGCGCCGTACCCAACGACGATCCCGGCATGTCGCCCATGCAAATCTGGTGCAACGAGGCCCAGGAGCGCTACGTGCTGGCGGTCAAGGCGGAAGCGTTGGAAACGTTCCGCGCCTTGTGCGAGCGCGAGCGCTGCCCGTTCGCCGTCATCGGCCATGCCAGCGAGGATGAAACCTTGATCCTGGGCGACGAGCGTTTCGCCAACACGCCCATCGACTTGCCCATGTCGCTGTTGTTCGGCAAGCCGCCGCGCACCCAGCGCGACGTCAGCCATATCCAGCCGCCGCGCGCGCCGTTCGATTCGGCCGGCGTCGACCTGGCCGATGCCATCGAGCGGGTGCTGCGCCATCCGGCGGTGGCGGACAAGACGTTCCTGATCGCCATCGGCGACCGCTCGGTCACGGGGCTGGTGGCGCGCGACCAGATGGTCGGGCGGTGGCAGATTCCGGTTTCCGATGTGGCCGTCACTTGTTCCGGCTATCGCGCATACACCGGCGAGGCCATGGCCATGGGCGAGCGAGCGCCGATCGCCCTGCTCGACGCGCCGGCTTCCGGACGCATGGCGGTGGGCGAGGCGTTGACCAACATCGCCGCCGCCCGCATCGAAACCTTAAGCGACGTGAAGCTGTCCGCCAACTGGATGGCGGCGGCGGGACACCCTGGCGAGGACGCCGCGCTGTTCGACACCGTCAAGGCAGTGGGACTGGAATTGTGCCCGGAGCTGGGTATCGCCATCCCGGTGGGCAAGGACTCCCTGTCCATGAAAACCGTGTGGCAGGATAAAGATGGCCCCTGCGCGATGACTTCGCCTTTGTCGCTGATTGTCTCCGCCTTCGCCCCCGTCGTGGACGTGCGCCGCACGCTGACGCCGGAACTGAGCCTGGACCAGGGCGAAACCCTTTTATTGCTGATCGACTTGGGGCAGGGCGGCAACCGGCTGGGCGGCTCCATCCTGGCGCAGGTTTTCGGCGGGCTGGGCGAGTCCGCGCCCGACCTGGACAATCCCGCCTTGTTCAAGGTCTTTTTCGCCGCGGTGCAGGACCTGAATCGCGACAATCTGCTGCTGGCCTATCACGACCGCTCCGACGGCGGCCTGTTCGCCACCCTGTGCGAAATGGCTTTCGCGGCGCGCTGCGGCTTGGATGTGGAACTGGGCAATCTGGCCGGCGAGGCGCTGCCGGTGCTGTTTGCCGAGGAACTGGGCGCCGTGGTGCAGATCCGCGCGGCGGACGAGGCGCGAGTCCGTAGCCGCCTGGCCGAAGCGGGACTGGCGCATTGCACCCACGCCGTGGCCCAGCCGCGCACGGACGGCAAGATCGTCTTCACCAGGAACGGGGAGACGCTGCACTCCAGTTCGCGCGCCCGTTTGCAGCGGCTGTGGGCGGAGACCAGTTGCCGCATGCAAGCGCTGCGCGACAACCCCGACTGCGCGCGGCAGGCGTTCGACGCCCTCCTCGACGAGCACGATCCGGGGTTGCACGTCCGTCTGACTTTCGATGCCCAGGAGGACATCGCCGCGCCGTTTCTGAACCTGTCCCGGCCCAGGATCGCCATCCTGCGCGAACAAGGCGTCAACGGCCACGTGGAAATGGCCGCGGCGTTCGACCGCGCCGGATTTACCAGCATCGACGTGCATTTGAGCGATATTATCGCCGGCCACAGAAGCCTGGAAGAATTCGCCGGTT
>DATDOO010000167.1:0-16204 GCA_035293245.1 Methylococcaceae bacterium | reverse complement strand
GCCTTCATCTGCTCGTTGAGGTAATACTCGCGCTGGTTCTTCTCCATCTGCTGCTTGACGCGGCCCCGGATGCGCTTTTCCATTTCCAGGATATCGACCTCGCCTTCCATGAAGGTCATCAGCTTTTCCAGGCGTGCGGCGACGTCGTTGATTTCGAGGACCTGCTGCTTCTCCTCGACCTTGAGCGCCATGTGCGCCGCGATGGTGTCGGCAAGGCGGCCGGCGTCGTCAATGCCGGCCAGGGACGTGAGCACCTCGGGAGGGATGCGCTTGTTGAGCTTGACGTACTGGTCGAAGGTCGCCACCGCCGTGCGCATCAGCACGTCCAATTCCTGCTCGTCGATGCGCAGTTCGTCGCCGATGAAGTCGCAACTGGCTTCCAGGTACTGTTCCATCGCCCGGAAACTGCGCGCCCGGCAACGCCGGTTGCCCTCGACCAGCACCTTGACGGTTCCGTCGGGCAGTTTGAGCAATTGCAGAACGCTGGCCAGGGTTCCTACCGGATAAAGCTCTTCAGGGCCCGGATCGTCCATTTCCGGGTTTTTCTGCGCCACCAGCAGAATCTGCCGGTCCTCGCGCATGGCCACATCCAACGCCCCGATGGATTTTTCCCGGCCCACGAAGAGGGGGACGACCATATGGGGATACACCACCACGTCACGCAACGGCAAAACCGGAGCAATCACATCCGCATTCATAGGGCACCGCCTGTATCAGGAATTGATGGAACTGATTGGGATATGGCGACAGGCGGCACTGTTTGCAAGTCGCGCACCCGGGAATCGATCAACAGGGCCCCGCCGCGTATTCACCCGGCGGGGGATGAGTTTCGTTTACTCCGCAGCGGCGCGCTGCGTGGGTTCGCTGGGTTGATATATGAGGTAAGGCGGGATCTCGCCGCGGATCACGGCGTCGTCCACCACCACCTTGGCGATGTCCTCGGTGGAGGGCAGTTCGTACATGATGTCCAGCAGCGTGCCTTCCAGGATGGTACGCAGCCCGCGCGCGCCGGTCTTGCGCTCCAGGGCTTTCGTGGCGATGGTGCGCAGCGCGTCGTCGCGGATGTCCAACTCGCAGTTCTCCATCTCGAACAGGCGGTGGAACTGCTTGACCAGGGCGTTCTTCGGCTCGGTAAGAATGCGCACCAGGGCGTCCTCGTCCAATTCTTCCAGCGTCGCCACCACCGGCAGGCGGCCGACGAATTCCGGAATCAGCCCGAACTTGATGAGATCCTCGGCCTCGACGCCGGCCAGCAATTCGCCGATATGCCGGCGGTCGTCCTTGCTCTTCACTTCCGCCGAGAAACCGATGCCGCCTTTTTCCGAGCGGTCGCGAATCACCTTCTCCAGGCCGGCGAAAGCGCCGCCGCAAATGAACAGGATGTTCGCCGTGTTGACCTGGAGGAATTCCTGGTTGGGGTGCTTGCGCCCGCCCTGGGGAGGAATCGCCGCAACCGTGCCCTCGATCAGCTTGAGCAGCGCCTGCTGCACCCCTTCGCCCGATACGTCGCGGGTGATGGACGGGTTGTCGGACTTGCGGGAAATCTTGTCGATCTCGTCGATGTAAACGATACCGCTTTCCGCCTTCTCCACGTCGTAATCGCACTTTTGCAGCAGTTTCTGGATGATGTTCTCCACGTCCTCGCCCACGTAGCCGGCTTCGGTCAGCGTGGTGGCGTCGGCGATGGTGAACGGCACGTCCAGAAAGCGCGCCAGGGTCTCCGCCAGCAGCGTCTTGCCCGATCCCGTAGGGCCGATGAGCAGGATATTGCTCTTGGCCAGTTCCACGTCGTTTTTCTTGCGCTGGGTGCGCAGACGTTTGTAGTGGTTGTACACCGCCACCGACAGGACTTTCTTGGCCCGCTCCTGGCCGATCACGTATTCGTCCAGCACCGCCTTGATTTCCTTAGGCTTGGGCAGCTTGTCCACGGCCTCCTGCACCCGGTCCTGCAACTCCTGGCGAATGATGTCGTTGCACAGCTCGACGCACTCGTCACACACGTAAACCGCCGGCCCCGCGATCAGTTTGCGCACCTCGTTCTGGCTCTTGCCGCAAAAAGAGCAGTACAACAGCTTGCCGCCGCCTTTGCCCGGTTTTTGATTACTCATGCCTTGCCCTCAATGTCCCCAGCTTAGCCAGCCACCGCATCGCGATGGCTCAGAACCTTGTCGATTAGACCATAGCCGACCGCATCCTCTCCACTCATGAAGTTGTCGCGGTCGGTGTCCTGCTGGATCTTTTCCAGCGGCTGGCCGGTGTGCCTGGCCAGGATGTGGTTCAGACGGTCGCGGGTCGCCAGAATTTCGCGCGCGTGGATGTCGATGTCGCTGGCCTGCCCCTGAAAACCGCCCAGGGGCTGGTGGATCATCATCCTGGAATGGGGCAGGCAATAGCGCTTACCCGCCGCGCCGCCCGCCAACAGCAGAGCGCCCATGCTGGCCGCCTGGCCGATGCACAGGGTGCTCACGTCCGGCTTGACGAACTGCATGGTGTCGTAAATGGACAAGCCCGCCGTCACCACGCCGCCGGGCGAGTTGATGTACAGGTGAATGTCCTTGTCCGGGTTTTCCGACTCCAGGAACAGCAACTGGGCCACGATCAGATTGGCCGCATGGTCCTCGACCGGGCCGACCAGAAAGATCACCCGCTCCTTGAGCAGACGGGAATATATGTCGAACGCGCGCTCGCCGCGGGCGCTCTGCTCGATGACCATGGGCACCAGACCGGTGGCCCGCGTTTGCATACCGCGCTGGGATGAATCGTACATGGTTTTCCTCTTAATGCTCGTGGCCGCAATGTTCGTCGTGGACGTGTTCCGCGTCGGCGTTTGCTCCGGCCTGCGCCGGCTGCATGAGGCGCGCAAACGGCACGGGCTCGTCCGTCACCTGGGCCTTCTGCAACACCCATTCCACCGCCTCGTCCTCCAGAACGCGGTGCTCCACATCGCGCAGGCGTTCCGGCTGCGAGTAATACCAGCGCACCACCTCCTCCGGCTTCTCGTAGCTTTGGGCGATACTCTCCACCACCTCGCGGACGCGGGTCTTGTCCGCGTCCAGCCCGCCTTCGCGGATGATCTCGCCCAGCAGCATGCCCAGCGCCACACGGCGGGAGGCGGCATCGCGCAGGTAGGTCCGCAACACGCTTTCATCGCCGAGCGGGCGGTTGTGTCGCTTCGCATCCTCGCGGTGCGGCGTGAGCAGATGTTCCACTTCCTCGTCGACCACGGAATCGGGCAGCGTCAGGGGATTGGCCGCGTACAGGGCGTCCAGTGTCGCGTTCTTCAACTGCGACTGGATGGCGCGCTGCATTTCCCGCTCCATGTTTTCCCGCACATCGGCGAGGAACGTCGCCACGTCGCCGTTCTCGACGCCGAAGGAACGGGCGAAATCCGCATCCACATCCGGCAGGACACTCTCGCGCACGTCGATCATCTCGACACTGAAATCGCCGGTCTTGCCGCGCAGTTCCTCATTAAAATAGTCCTCGGGGAACGGCAGGCTGAAATTCAAGGTGGCTCCCGTAGCGTTTCCCGTCAGTTGGTCCTCGAACCCTGCAATGAGCTGTCCCGCCCCCAGGGTCACGGAAAAATTCTCGACCATGCCGCCGGTGAAGCTCTCGCCGCCCATCGTGCCTTCGAAACGAAGGTTCACCTGATCGCCGCGTGCCGCCGGCCGCTCGACCACCCGCCAGGTGCGTCGTTGCTCCCGCAGTCGCTCGACCATCGCCTGCAAGTCGCTCTCGGCGATTTCCGATGCGGGCCGGTGGATTTGCAACTGCTCGAGCGGATTCAGCTTCACTTCTGGGTAAACCTCGAAATCCGCCACGTACTCCAGGTCGCTCTCTTCCCCGAGGCTGGTCGGGGTGATGCGCGGCATCCCGGCGGGACGGAGTTTTTCCTGCTGAAACGCTTCCTGGAGGCTCGAGGAAATGGCGTCGCCCACCACCTCCTCGCGCACCTGGCCGCCGAAACGCTGCTCGACCAGTTTGCGCGGCGCCTTGCCGGGTCGGAAACCGTCGACGCGCACGTCGCGCGCCAGGGATTTCAGACGGCTGGCGATCTGTTCGCGGATCTTTTCGCCCGGAACACGGACGGTCATTTTTCTGCTCAATTCCGAAACCGTTTCAACGGTCACTTGCATGACAATTACCTCAAGAAGGAATAAATAAGGATTCCGCGCCGGCGGGATTCAGGAAAACCCGGATCGTAGCCGGGACGTGGGAAGTAAATTGTGCGAATGGATCGGCATTACCGAAAAACTGGTGCGAATGGAGAGACTCGAACTCTCACGGGTCGCCCCACTGGAACCTAAATCCAGCGCGTATACCAATTTCGCCACATTCGCCCGATGCAACTATTATACCGAATACTTTTGGACCGGCGGAACCGGAAACCGCTCCCCCGCCAGCAGACCGGCCAGCAATTCGGCGTGGGCGTCGGTGTCGTTCAGACAGGGCAGATAGCGGAAACGCTCGCCGCCAGCGTCGAGAAATATCCGGCGGTTTTCCCGCGCGATTTCATCCAGGGTTTCCAGGCAATCGACCGCGAACCCCGGACAGACGACGTCCACCGCCGTCACGCCGCGCGCGGCCAGTTCGCGCAGGGCGTCGACGCAATACGGCTTCAGCCACTCGGCGCGTCCGAAGCGCGACTGATACGCCAGTCCCCAGCGTGTCGCCGGCAGACCCAGACGTTCGGCCACGCCCTCCGCCGTGCGCCGGCACTGATCGGCGTAAGGATCGCCCAGCGTCCGTGAGCGCTCGGGCAAACCGTGGAAGGAAAACAGGAGATACGGCGCATCGTCGCCTTCCCGCGCCCGGCGAATCCCTTCCGCCAGCGCCCGGAGATAAGCGGGATGGTCGTGGTAATCGCTGACCAACGAGAGGGACGGCACGTAACGCCAGTTCTGCAAGACCCGCGCAACCGCGTCGAAAGTCGAGCCGGTGGTGGCTGCGGCGTATTGGGGATAAAGCGGCAAGACCAGCAGGCGGCCCACCCGCGCCTGCCGCAATGCCTCCAGGGCTTCGGGGATGGACGGCCGGCCGTAGCGCATGCCCAGGACCACCTCGTAGTTCTCTCCCAGGCGTTGCCGCACCTTGGCCGTCAAAGAGCGGCTCAATACCAGCAGCGGGGAACCCTCCTGCATCCAGATGCGCCGGTAGGCGCGGGCGGATTTGCCGGCGCGCAGGGGCAGGATGAAGCCGTTGAGGACGATTTGCCACAACCAACGCGGCAGTTCCACCACCCGCGGATCGCTGAGGAACTCGCTTAGATAGCCGCGCACCGCGCTCGCCGAAGGACGCGCCGGCGTCCCCAAGTTGACCAGTAGCACGCCGGTCTTTCCTCCCGGCGCATAGCCGTCCACAAAGCGCCGCAACACGTAAGAAATCAGCGGTTGATCAGGTTGAGAAATTCGGAGCGGGTGCTGATTTCACTGCGGAACACGCCCAGCATGGTGGAGGTGGTCATGACCGAGTTCTGCTTTTCCACCCCGCGCATCATCATGCACAGGTGCTTGGCCTCGATCACCACCGCCACGCCGCGCGGCTTGATGACCTGCATGAGGGTGTCGGCGATTTCCTTGGTCAGGCGCTCCTGGATCTGCAAGCGCCTGGCGTACATGTCCACCACGCGGGCGATTTTGGACAGGCCGATCACCTTGCCCCGCGGGATATAGGCAATGTGGCACTTGCCGATGAACGGCAGCAAATGGTGTTCGCAGAGGGAATACAGCTCGATGTCCTTCACGATCACCATGTCCTCCGTGTCCGATTCGAAAATGGCCTCGTTGATCACCTCGTCCAGCGTCTGGGTGTAGCCGCGGTTCAGGAACTTGAACGCCTCCGCCGCCCGTTTCGGCGTGTCCACCAGTCCCTCGCGGGTCACGTCCTCGCCGATCTGCCGGATCAGTTGCGTGTACAGACTATCCATCGCGACATTCTCAGTGTTTTGCTCGGTTAATCAGTATAACGTCCGCTACGCTCATTCCGAAAACGTCCGAGCGACCGCCTCCACCTCGCCCAGCGCGGCGACAACCACCTCCTCTCCCGCGCCGGGCTTTACGCCCTTCAGGCTTAGATAGCGCCGCCAGGCACGCCCCCCCGGCCGGCTGTGGAACAGGCCCAGGATATGGCGCGTGACGGCGTGAAGGCGCGTCCCCTTTTCCATCTCGCGGCGGATGTAGGGCAACAGGGCCAGAACCACCTCCTCCCGCGAAGGAACGGCATGGCCATCGCCGAACAGCCGCCGGTCGGCCTGCGCCAGCAGGTACGGATCCTGATACGCCGCCCGGCCGATCATCACCCCGTCGAACGCCTGGATCTGCTCTTCCGCCCCGTCCAGGGAAACGATGCCACCGTTGAGGACGATTTCCAGTCCGGGAAAATCCGCCTTCACGCGCGCCGCCACGTCGTAGCGCAAGGGCGGAACGCTGCGGTTCTCCTCCGGCGACAGGCCGTTCAGCCAAGCCTTGCGGGCGTGGACGACGAAAGTCCGGCAGCCTGCCGCCGTTACCGTTGCAACAAAGGAGTGCAAATGCTCGTAACTATCCTGATCGTCCACCCCGATGCGGCATTTCACCGTCACCGGCACTTGCGCGGCGGCGCGCATGGCTGCCACGCAGTCGGCCACCAATTCCGGCTCGTGCATCAGGCAGGCGCCGAAGCGGCCCTGTTTTACTCGGGGACTGGGACAACCCACGTTCAGGTTGATCTCATCGTACCCGTAGTCTTCGCCCAGCCGGGCGCAACGGGCCAAATCATCCGGTTCGCTGCCGCCCAACTGCAAGGCCAGAGGCTTTTCTTGCGCACTGAATTCCAGCCAGCGCTTGGCGTCGCCCCGCAGCAACGCGCCTGTGGTAACCATCTCGGAATACAGCCACGCGTGGCGGCTCAAGAGGCGCAGGAAATACCGGCAATGCCGGTCGGTCCAATCCAGCATCGGGGCGATGCAGAGGCGGTGGGCACTTTTGGGAATAGCGCGAGGGATTGCTTCAGTCAATTTGCTGCTTAGCATTTGAGCGAAAGGTAGGCTCACCCCGCCACAGCGTAAACTCCGGCGTTGCGCTCGGGATAGCTCTCATACACATGCTCGAACACCGCCGAGCACTTCTGCTGATACAGATCAGGGGTATAGGCACGAGGCAGCCCGGTGTCGAGTGTGTCCTCAATGGTCAGCTTCAACTGTGACCGTGCCGCCGATTTCCGCCGCCAGTTCAGGACCAGCAAGCCCTTGAGGCGGGCCAGCAAATCACGGGAGACCTTCTTCACTTCGGCGCGTTCTTCAGTCGATAGCTCCGGCGCCGGTCGCGTGAGGATGTCGAAGATCACCAGTTCTTCCTCGCTCATGTTCTCGCGCACATGCCGTTCCTGCTCGTCGTTCAGGCTGTTGGACAGCTTCACCAGTTCCTCGAACAGTTCCTCGATACTGCGGCTGCCGGCGTTGTAGCTTTCGATCAGCGCTTCGAATTTTTCGGCGAAGTCGGCGCGGGTGCGGTTCAACTGGATCATTTTTTCCAGTTGGGCGCGGATGGCGGCCTTGAGCACTTCGAGGTCGGTGTTCTTGTGCTTGGATTCCTTGAAACGCTGCGCCAGCGCCTCGAAATTGATCTTCGACAGGTCAAGGGCCGGCGGCCCCGATTCGCGGATTTCGTGGCCGGTGATGGATTCATCGAGTAGGCCATTGATCTGCCCCATGACCTGCGAGATGTCCGGCGGGCTGGGGTTCAGCTTGGCGCGGATGGTTTCGGCCAAGGTGGTCAAGCAGGCGACACGGCTGGCAAATTCAAGCGCCGACGGGTCGGGCTTCACGGCGCGGTAGAGCGTGCCCACCAGCCGCTCATGGGCAAAGAAGTCGCGGCGCAACGGGTCGGGGGAAATCAGCGCGTTCATTGCGTCTTCGATACGCTGCAAGCGTTCCAGGCCTCCAGCATCCAGCGCCTCGATGTCCGCCAACATCACGCCGTGCGCGGCACAAAACGCCGTGGCATCGAACACCACCTTGCGCAGTTCCGCCACCAGCGCTGCTTGTCCTTGACCGGGCTCTTGCCGTCCTTGCCCGCCCCGTAGATCGCCAGCGCCTTTTCCAGCGAGGCGAAGACGTTGGCGTAATCGACGATGACGCCGCTGTGCTTGCCGGGGAAAACGCGGTTGGCGCGGGCGATGGTCTGCATCAGCGTATGGTTGCGCATCGGCTTGTCGAGATACACCGTCGAGCAGCTCGGCGCATCGAAACCGGTCAGCCACATGGCGCAGACGAAGACCAGGCGCAGTGGGTCTTCGGTGTCCTTGAACTTCTCGTCCAGCCCCGGCTGCGATTCGTTCATGCGCTTGCGGTGCGGCTCGATGTCCAGCCCCAGTTTTTGCATCTGCTGGATTTCGTTCTGACCCGGCGAGACGATCACCGCCATGTCGGTGCTGGTCAGCACTTCCAGCCGCTGTTTCAGCTCGGCCCGCGCCAAGTCGCGTCGCGCCTGTTCGGGCGTCATGCCGCCACCCGTCTGGTAATGCAGCTCGCCCAGTTCCTTCTGCACCCGTGCAGTTTCCGCTGCCCAATGCACCTTCACCTTGTCGTGCATGCGCAGCGCGGTGGCCTTGTCTATGGATACCACCATCGCCTTGCCCACGAAGCCGCGGCGGCCGAGGAAATGTCGCACGATGTCCTGCGCCACGGTTTCCAGCCGGTCATCGCGGGTGAGGATGTGGTACTGGCGGGAAAGCTCCCGCTCCAGCTTGGCTTCCTGGTCGGGATCGAGCTCGGCGTCCTCGATCAGTCGGTAAATGTCTTCGTTGAGGTCGGGGTTGACGAGTTGCAATTCCGGCGTGCGGTTCTCGTAGAACAGCGGCACGGTGGCGCCGTCTTCGACGGACTGCTGGAAATCGTAGATCGAGACATAGTCGCCGAAGACGTCCTTGGTGCGCTCTTCGCCGGCAATGAGCGGCGTCCCCGTAAAGGCCAGAAACAGCGCCTTCGGCAGCGCGGCGCGCATGTTGAGCGCCAATGTGTCGTACTGGCTGCGGTGCGCCTCGTCGGTGAGCACGATCACGTCGGAGCGCTCGGTCAGCAACTCCGGCGTCTGGAACTTGTGCACCAGCGTGAAAACATAACGGTGATTGCCGCGCAACAGCTCGCGCAGATGGGCGCCGCTGGCGGCATGGCATGCGTCGCCTTCGGCCTCGCTCACCGCGCCTGCGGCCTTGAAGGTCTTCGCAATCTGCTCGTCCAGTTCCGCGCGATCGGTGACGACCACGAAGGTCCAGTTGCCGGCCAATTTGCGCAACACCTTCTGCGCGAAGAAGACCATTGAAAAACTCTTGCCGCTGCCCTGCGTCTGCCAGAACACGCCCCCGCGGCCGTGGCCCAGCTTGCGCGCGTCGAGCATCGAGGCAATGGCGTTGTTCACGCCGAGATACTGGTGGTTCTGGCCAAGAATCTTGACCAGCCAGGCCTTGTGTTCCGAGAACAGCGTGAAGCTCTCCACCAGATCGAGCAGGCGCTGCGGCGCACAGGTGCCGCGCAGCATCACTTCCAGCGACACGCGGCGCGGCTCGTCCTCACGCTCGATGCGCTTCCACTCGAAGAACCGCCCCCAGTCGGCGGTCAGCGAGCCGACGCGGCTGTCGGTGCCGTTGCTGGCGATGAGCAGTGCGTTGTACCAGAACAGCGCCGGAATCTCCTTTTTGTAGTGGGTCAGGTTCTCGTCGAAGGCGGCCCGCGCCGACACGCCGGGTTTCTTGAGTTCGATCACCACCCAGGGCAGGCCATTGACGAAGCCGACCAGATCAGGCCGGCAGGTGTAGAGCGCACCCGTCACGCTGAACTGGCTGACCAGCAAGAAGTCGTTGTTGTCGGGCTGCTCCAAATCCACCACGCGCAGGCGCTCGGTTTTTTGCCCACCGTGTTCCTTGTTCGGCACCGACACCGTGATGCCTTCCTTGAGCAGCCGATACACCTCGCGGTTGGCCGCCTCCAGGCTCATCGCCGAACGGTCGCGGGTCAGTTCATCGACGGCGTTGCTGATCGCCTCCGGCGGCAGCGCGGGGGCGGGGTTGAACCTGCACAGCGCTGCGCGCAGGCGTTCCACCAGCACCGCCTCGCTTTTCGTCTCACGGCCAAGTGTTGCAACTGAGGTTCCGCCCGCGCCGAAGGTTTCCTCCAGCGCCGACACCGTCTGCCAGCCAAGCGTCGCGAACAGCCCGATGGCCGGTTGCTCGACGAGCTGGTCTTCGCTGTAGGCGTGAGAGCTCATGGCAAGTGAAGTCCGGCAAGCTCGTGCAGTTTGGCGACCAGCTCGGGCAGGCGCTCCTGGCTTGCTGAGTCGCCCGGCAAATGTCCCGGCAGTGCATCAATGAAGGCTGGCTGCGCCAGCAGCACGCGGAAGCAGTCAGCCAGATAAAGCCGCAGTTCAGATGCGCTGGCCCGGCACTCTGCCAGCAGCGCATCGCGACCATCGACCACAGCCAGCAAATCGCCCAGATCATGGCTGAACAGAAAATCGCCCTTGCCCCGTCCGTCAAAGGCTTCCAGCTTGGTGACGACAAACACCGGCGCGGCAATCAGCCTGATCGGGCGGCCACTGGGCAGCGCTATCGCTTGAGCGGTTTGCAGCGCATGCGGATACCAGCGATTGGCAAAACCGAGCACTTCTTCCAGTGGCGGCATCACATCGACCACCACAGCACCGATCTGCCAGCGGCAAATCGGCGCCTGCGGCCGCATGTCCTGCACGAAGCCAAGCGCACGCAGCGCCTTCTCGACCCGGTGGTAGTCGGCCAGCACCACGGCCTGACAGACCAGGTCCACATCTTCCGTCGGACGAATCGCCGGCATCGCCGGATCGGTAATCAACAATCCGGCCACAGCACCGCCGACAAACACCATGCGCTCGCGCAAGTCGTCGCCCAGTCGCTCGGCAACGATTTCGATCGATGCGACATTGGGATCGTTGGGGTTCATGCCTGCAGGCGTTTTTCCAGCAGGTCAATCGCCAGCTTGCGTTCGCGGGCGCTGCCGCCGCGCACCGCGTCGAACAGCACCAGCAGTTCGCCCAGCGCCGGGTTGCGCCCGGCTGCCTCCGGCACGCTCGGGTAGAGCGGATAAAAGGCCATGCCGCGCACCGTGCCGCTTTTGTGCGGCCATACCGGCACCGGGTCGCTGCTGGCGACGATCAGCGCCTTGAGCGGCGGCGCCGCGTAGCCGGTGGGCAGGCCGCGCGTCAGACTGCCGCGCACGGCGGGAAAACAGTAGCGCGCCCCGTGCTGGACAAACATGCGCAAGGCGGCAAGGATCACCGTCGCCTTGCCGCTCGAATCCTTGTGCGCCAGTTGCGCCGCGACTGCCCGATCCACGGCACCGTGGATCTCGGATGCCGTCATGCCCAGTTCAGCCGCCAGCGCGGCATAGGTGGGCGCCGGGCCGCGCTCCAGCGCCAGGCGCAGTAGGACCACCAGGTCTTGCGGACGCAAGGTGATTTGCGGATTCGATTTTTGGCGCGGCACCGCATCCCCCTTCATTCGCTATTCGCGAATAGCGAATATATGCCTTTGGGGAGCGATTGGCAACGGCGGCAGGACCTGCTTCAAGCGGCCTCAACCTCGATCTGGCCAGAGAGCAGACGCGGCAGGAGAAGGTCGCGGGCGCGGCGGAGGTTTTGGATTTGGCTCTCAAGCACTGATACTTGTTTTAATGCATCGGCGACGAATGCAGAGAAGTTCTTCATCGTCAAATCGTCTGGAATAAGAATCTCCTTCCTTTGAGCATCCCCTTGAGAAATAAATGGTTGGGCTGCACCTCGTCGAGGCCAGAAGTCTTGTCCTTCAGTTGCGATAAAAAGGAATTCTGTGCTCACAGTATCGCTAGAGGCCCAGAATCGAATTGTATTTTTGATGCAAGACCATTGGCCTCGTGCCAGCCAGGTTTTTCCGCATTGAGCACCAATAGCGCTCAGCACGATTCCAACGCGGTCATAATCAAAGTGGTCAAGTCTTCCATCCATCCCAGACGCGCTATAAGCGGCATATCCATCCTCGACATATGACGCCTTCGTCGTCGATGTATCACCCCAGCTTATATCGGCAATGCTACCGAGCATCTTCACTTTCCACCCCTGCGGAATCTCGCCGAGGGGGGAAGTGACGCGGGGGTGGTGTTCGTGGCCGGGGAAGCGGAAGTGGACGAACCACTCGCGGTAGAGGGCGCGGGCCATCGACTCCAGAATCTTGATGCGCCGCTGGCTGTTCTCGATGAGTTCGTCGTAGGCCGACAGGATGCCCGCAATGCGTTGCTGGACGGGGAGTGGGGGAAGCGGGACTTCAACGTTGCGTGCGTCAGTTTGAGAGATGAACGGCTGTGCTGCACCTCGCTTCGGCCATACATCGGGGTCGGAAAGCGTATAGAAAATGTATCGCGCGTCTGCTTCCGAAGACTTTGACTTGATGTAGATCGTGTTCTTGATGCACGACCATTTGCCCTGCGTGAACCAAGTCTTTCCGCACTGAGCCCCGATTGCGCTAAGAACAATTCCCGGTCCTTCATGATCGAAGTATGGAAGAAAGCCATCGCATCCAGAAGCGCTAAATGCTGGGTAGCCTACGGCGACATAGCTGGCCTTCGTAACTGTCGTGTCGCCCCAGCTAACTTCGCAGACATCTTTCAGTTGAGTTCGCGCCATCTTCACGCCTCCAGAATCCCCGCCACATTCGCGGCGATGGCTTGTCTTGGGTTGCGAATCATCGTGTGGCCTTCATTCATCGGGTATCGCCCTTTCAGGGCTAAACGGCATTTGTGTGACCGCGTTCCCAGGGCGTTGCCCTGGGCTGGTGAATAACGCCCCGTTGGGGCTGATGGGTTTTGCGCCGTTGGCGCAATCGTATTCCCGCGCCAACGGCGCATCAACGCGATAGCCCAGGGCAACGCCCTGGGAATGTGAACCCCACAACCCCAGCCCTGAAAGGGCGGAACCCGAATTACGGATTCATCGTTCTACTACTACACCAACTGCGTGATGTTTTCATTGCTCCTATCGTAACCATTGCTCGTGTATCGCCCTTTCAGGGCTAAACGGCATTTGTGTGACGGCGTTCCCAGGGCGTTGCCCTGGGCTGGTGAATAACGCCCCGTTGGGGCTGATGGGTTTTGCGCCGTTGGCGCAATCTCAGCGGAATCCATCGACGTAACGAAAACTTGCACCGCCGGCCCATTTGCATTTCCGCGCCAACGGCGCGTCGACTCCATAGCCCAGGGCAACGCCCTGGGAATGGAAACACCACAAACACCCCAGCCCTGAAAGGGCGAAACCCGTATCCCCGTCGATTCAATCCCACACATAACGTTCGTCATACGGAACCTTGTAACGCTGCAAAAACCGTCGGTATTCCTCTTGAAACGTGATCTTGCGATGGTGTTCCTCCTGGTTGCGGATATAGCGAACCACTGCGTCGACCTGCGACTCGCCGATGGAAAACGCGCCGTATCCGGCCTGCCACGCGAAAGCCGGCGCGCCTCCTTCGGCCTTCATCCATTTTGACGAACCTTTTTTCACCTCTTCAACGAGGTCAGCCTGGGAAATCGTCCGGCTCAGGGCGCACAGGATGTGAACGTGGTCTTCCACGCCGCCGGTTTGGATGGAGGGGGACTTCAGGTTGTCCAGAATGCCAACGATGTAAGCGTGCAGGCGCGGACGAACGACCGGGGCGATGAACGGTTCGCGGTGTTTGGTGCTGAATACCAAGTGAAGCAAGACCTTGGAAAGGGATTGCGGCATGGTGAATATCTGTCTTCCAGGTGCTTATCCGAGAATCCCCGCCACATTGGCTGCGATGGTCTGCTCCAGTTCCCGCGCCTGGGCGTTCAACGATTCCAGTTCCTCGTTCAGGGTTTCGAGCTGTTCCTTGAAGTCCTCGTCGCTGACCTCCTCGCCCGGCGCGACGCCGACGTAGCGGCCGGGGTTGAGCGACCAGCCCTGGGCCTCGATCTCCTTGAGCGTCGCCGCTTTGCACAGGCCGGGGACGTCGCGGTAGCAAATCCCCCCGCCCTCACGGGCAGCCTCCTTTTCCAAAGGGGGCATTCCGAAAACTTCCTCGCTTTTGGCCTTCGCCTCGTCACCGCCGAGTGTGAAATCGAGCGCTTCGCCGCGATAGAGGCGGACCAGGTTGGCGATGAAGCCGATCTGCGCGGGTGTCCAGTCGCGGTGGGCGCGGTCTACTTGGCGGTAGATGTGGCGAGCGTCTATGAACAGCACGGTATCGGCGCGGTCCGTCCCGGCCTTACCCCTATCGAGGAACCACAGGGTGCAAGGGAGCGTGACGTTGTAGAAGAAGTTGGGGCCGACGGCGACCATGACGTCGACGGCGCGGGATTCGATGAGTTTCTGGCGGATTTCCTGCTCGGACGAGCGGGCGTCGGAAGCCGAATTGGCCATGACGAAACCGGCGCGCCCTTTGGCGCTGAGCGAGGAGTAGAAGAGCTGTATCCACAGGTAGTTGGCATTGTCGGTGCGCGGCAGGCCGAAGGGGAAGCGGCGGCGGGGGCCGACCATGTCCTTGATCCTTTCCTTGTCCACCGCATTGACGTTGAAGGGCGGATTGGCAAGGACGAAGTCGAACCAGCCGATGGCGTCGTGCGGGTCGTCGTAGTAGCTGTTGACCTGCCCGCCATGGCGAATGTCCCCTTCCAGCCCATGGATGGCGAGGTTGAGGCGGCACAGGCGGCCGGTTTCGTCGGTCTTTTCGACGCCGCAGATCGCCAGTTCGGCGGCGGGGTTCTTCTGGTGCTCGGCGACGAAGCGCGCGGATTGCACGAACATGCCGCCGGAGCCGCAGGCGGGGTCGAGGATGCGGCCGTGGAAGGGTTCGATGATTTCCGTCAGCAGTTTGACGATGGACGAGGGCGTGTAGAACTCGCCGCCTTTCTGGCCTTCGGTGCGGGCGAACTCGCCGAGGAAGTATTCGTAGATCCGGCCGAAGGCGTCGTAGTCCACGCTGGCAGGGATTTCCGAGACCTTCTTGAACAGTTCCTTGAGCAGGGTGCCGGTGAACAGGTTGTAGGTCTTGGGCAGCACGCCGGCGAGCTGCGGATTGTGCTTTTCGATCTCGCGCATCGCGGCATTGACCTTGGCGCCGATGTCGGCCACCTCGGGCAGCGTCAGCATGTAGTCGAAGCGCGCCTCGGAGCTGAGGTAGAGGATGCCTTCGGCGTGGTAGGCCGCGGGTTCATCGACCCGGCTGCCGCGTCGCGATGACGCGCCGGCGCCTTCGAGCTTGCTGCGCTGGATGGCAAAACGCACTTCGGCGAAGCGCAGGAAGATCAGGCCAAGGATGGGGCCGGAGTATTCCTGCGCCTTGAGGCCGGAATTGGCGCGGAACTGGTCGGCGGTGTCCCACAGGCGTTTTTCGAGAGTGGTGAAGGCGGTGTCTTTTTCGGTGGGGGCGGTCCAGTGCATGAAATCAATTCCCGTTTTTTCCTGGTGCGCATTGTCGCACCTGGGCGGTGATAACAAGCGCGGCTTGGAAACCCCGGATCAAATTTCCCTCAGTGAAAATCCCTGGAATCCACCGCCAGACCGCCGATCCGCTCGCTCCAGTCCTCCAGCCGGCCGGCGACCAGGTGCAGTACGCCGTCTTCCTGCTGCACGGTGCCGGTTACCGCCAGCAGCCTGGCTTTCAGCAGCGCCTTGCGCTGGGCCTGCGCCGTACCGGGCCAGACCACCAGGTTGATCTGGCCGGTTTCGTCCTCCAGGGTCACGAAAGTGACGCCGGAGGCGGTCATGGGCTGCTGGCGGCAGACGACCAGGCCGGCGACGCGGGCCACGCTTCCGTTGCGCTTGTCCCAGAGGGCTTTGGCGGTGACGATGCCCCGGCCTTGCAAGCGTTCGCGCAACACGGCCAGGGGGTGGCGGCGCAGGCTCAGACCGGTGGCGGCATAATCGGCCAGGATGTCCTGGCCCTCGCGCGGGGGGCGGAGCAGCGGCTCGGCCTCGGCGATGCGCGCAACGCCGAACACGGGGCTGGCCCGTTCCACGCCGCCCGCTTCCCAGTGGGCGCGGTGGCGGTTGCCGGCCAGGCTTTTGAGGGCATCCGCCGCAGCCAGGCATTCCAACTCCTGCCGCTCCAGGCCGGCGCGTTCGGCCAGGTCTTGCACGTCGAGGAATGGCCCTTTCACGCGGGCCTGCACGATGTTTGAAGCGGCCAGACTCGACAAGCCCTTCACCTG
>DATDOO010000166.1:0-6000 GCA_035293245.1 Methylococcaceae bacterium | reverse complement strand
TTCCCGACCTGCTGGAGAACCGCATTCCCGCGGTACCCCAGGACGAAACGCGCGTCACCTATGCGGAAAAACTGCGCAAGGAAGAGGCCTCCATCGACTGGAACCGGCCCGCCGCGCACATCGAGCGCCAGGTGCGGGCCTTCAACCCCTGGCCGGTGGCGGAGACGGTTTTTCGGGGCGACACGCTGCGCGTCTGGCGCGCCGAGGCGCTGCCGGACACGGCGGATGCGGCACCCGGCACGGTTCGCGTCCGGGAGAAACTCGCGGAGGTGGCGACCGGCGAAGGATGGCTGCGTCTGCTGGAGGTGCAACTCCCCGGAGGGCGGCGCCTCGCCGCCGGAGATTTTCTCAACGCCCATCGTTTGGCTGGCGTCCGCCTTGGCATCCCGGCTGCGTAACAGCCGCGCTGTCGCCGCAGACGCGCTGGAGCGCGTGCTGCTGGAGCGGCGTTCGCTGACGGAGGCGCTGGCCGGCGTTCTTCCCGACCTGAATTCAGCGAACGACAAGTCTTTCGTCCAGGCCCTGGGTTACGGCGTCATGCGCCACCTGCCGCGCCTGGAATTCCTGCTTTCCCATTTGGCGCACCGCCCCATCCGCGACCCGCGCGTGCGGATTCTGGCCCTGCTCGGCCTGTGCCAGCTTGCATTCATGGCCGTCAAGCCGCACGCCGCCGTCTCCGAAACCGTGGCGGCGGGAGAAGCCTGGGCCAAACCCTTGCTCAACGCCGTGCTGCGCACCTACCAGCGCCGGCGCGAAGAACTCGACGCCCTGGCCGCCGCCGACCCGGAAGCCGCCTTTGCCCACCCCTTTTGGCTGATCGAGCGCCTGCGCGCCGACTGGCCGGAGCAGGCGGAAGACCTGCTCCGCGCCAATAACCGCCAGCCGCCCATGACCTTGCGCACCAACCGCCTGCGTATCGGCCGCGAGGACTACCTGGCGCGTCTCGCCGCGGCGGAAATTGCGGCGCAAGCGCATCCGTCCTTTCCCTGCGCCCTGACCTTGCAGCAGCCTTGCGACGTCGCCCTTCTGCCGGGGTTCGCGGTAGGACTGGTCTCGGTGCAGGACGCGGCGGCGCAATGGGCCACCGGCTTGCTCGACGCGCAGCCGGGCGAGCGGGTGCTGGACGCCTGCGCCGCGCCGGGCGGCAAAGCGGCGCATCTCCTGGAAACCTGTCCGGAGATCGACCTGACCGCCCTCGACGTGGACGCAGCGCGTTCCGGGAAAATCGCCGCGACTTTTGCACGGCTCGGGCTGCATGGCCGGGTCGAGACGGCGGACGCGACCGCCCAAGACTGGTGGGACGGCCGGCCGTTCCAGCGCATCCTGCTGGACGCGCCCTGTTCCGGTACGGGAGTCATCCGCCGCCATCCGGACATCAAGTTTCTGCGGCGCCCGGAGGACATCGCCCAGCTCGCCGCCGGCCAGCGGCGGCTGCTGGACGCGCTCTGGCCGCTGCTCGCGCCCGACGGGGCGCTCGTTTACGCCACCTGTTCGGTGCTGCGCGAGGAAAACGCGGCGCAGATCGACGCATTTGTGCGCGATCATCCCGACGCCGCCGAGTGGCCGATCCTTGAGGGCCCGGGCGTCGCCGACTCCCACGGGCGGCAAATCCTGACCGGAAGCGAAGACATGGACGGCTTTTACTACGCCCGGCTGCGCAAAACCGGGGAAAGGCGGTGAAGCCGCTTTTCGCCCTGGGGCTGTTGTGCCTGCTCCTGCCGGCGCGCGGCGAGGCAATGGCCGCGGATTCCTTCACCATCGTCCGCGCGGAACTTCTGAAACAGGACAAGGGTTACGCCTTGCGCGCCGACGTGGACTACCGTTTCACTGCGCCGGTGCTCAAGGCTCTGCGCAACGGCGTGCCGCTGACCCTGGTCGCGCAAGTCAAAGTCATGCGGCCGCGCCGCCTGTGGCCGGACGATACGCTGGCGGAAGAGCGGCTGCGCTACCGGCTGCGCTATCACGCCCTGGCCAAGCTGTACCAGGTGCAGACGGAAGAAAGCGGCATCCAGCAGAATTTCGTCAGCCTGCCGGCGGCTTTGGCCGCCCTGGGGCGCGTCCGCCACCCGCTGGACCTGAAAGGGGTGCAGGTCTATCTCGGCCAGAACTACCCGGTGCGGCTGCGCGTGTTTCTCGAACTGGAGGATCTGCCGCTGCCGCTGCGCACTGTGGCGTACTTCACACCCCGCTGGCACCTGAGGAGCGCGTGGCACGCATGGACCTACGCCGAATAAGGCTTCCCCTCACCGTGCTGCCGGTGCTGCTGTTCGCCGGCGTCGTGCTGTCCCTGCACTTCATGGCCGAAGGCATGCGCCACAGCGCGGAGCTGGGCGAGTCGTACTCCTGGCTGCTGGGGATCAACCTGCTCGGCGGTGGGCTGCTGCTCGTGCTGGTGGGGGTCAACGTCTACTGGCTGCTGCGCCAGATCAAGAAGCGCGAGGCGGGTTCCCGGCTCACGGCGCGCATGGCGTTCCTGTTCATCCTGCTGACGCTGGCCCCGGCGTCCATCGTCTATTACTTCTCCATGCAGTTCCTGCACCGCGGCATCGACAGCTGGTTCGACGTGCACGTGGACCAGGCCATGGAAGACGCCCTGGCCCTGGGCCAGGCGGTGCTGGACGAGCGCACCCGCGCCCTGGTGGAGAGCAGCGAGCAGATCGCCGCGTCCCTGGAAGACGCGTCCCCGACGGCCATCGCCCAGCGGTTGGGCGAATTGCGCGAAGGCGCCGGCGCCAGCGAACTGACGCTCTTTGCCCGCCAGGGACGCATCCTGGCTTCCAGCGGCGCGGCGGCGGGGAGCATTCTGCCCAGCCTGCCGGACGAAAGGATCATCATGACCTTGCAGCACGGCCAGCCCTACGTGGGCCTGGAACCGGCTGGGCCCCAGGAACAGGGGATGCTGGTCCGGGTGGTGTCGCGTCTCGAGTCGCCGGAGGGCATGTTCCTGCAAGCCCTCTACGCCATCCCCCCGCGCATCGGCTATCTGGCGGAATCGGTGGAAAACGCCTACATGCACTACAAGCGCATGAACTACCTGCGCCAGGCGCTCAAGTTCAGCTTTTCCCTGGCCCTGTCGCTGGTACTGCTCTTGAGCCTGCTGGCGGCGGTGTGGGCCGCCTTCGTCAGCATCCGGCGCATCGTCGCCCCGGTGCGCGACCTCGCCCTGGCCACCCAGTCGGTGGCGGAAGGGCGCTATGAACAGCAAATCCCCGTACAGAGCCGCGACGAACTGGGCTTCCTGGTGGAATCGTTCAACGACATGACCCGCCGCATCGCCCGCGCCCACGACGAGACCCAGCGCTCGCGCCTGGAAGTGGAGCACCAGCGCGCCTACCTGGAAACCATCCTCGCCAACCTGTCCTCCGGGGTGATCGGCTTCGACGCCCTCATGCGGGTGCGCAGCGCCAACCAGGCGGCCAGCGCCATCCTCGGCGTCGATGTGGAAAACTGCCTCAACCGGCCTATCACCGATCTGACGGAAGCACACCCGCATCTGGCGCCGCTGACGGAGTTGGTGTGGCAAAACCTCACCGACGCCCGCGCCCCCTGGCGGCGCGAGGTAGCGCTCAACGGCCCGGCCGGCCGGCAGGAACTCCTGTTGCGCGGCACGCCGCTGTTCAGCGCCTGGGGCTACTGGGCCGGCTCGGTGCTGGTATTCGACGACGTGACCCAGTTGCTGCAGGCGCAGCGCGCCACCGCCTGGAGCGAAATGGCGCGGCGCCTGGCCCACGAGATCAAGAACCCCCTCACCCCCATCCAGCTTTCCGCCGAGCGCCTCAGGCACAAACTGGCGAAATCCCTCAGCGAAGCGGAAATCGAAGTGCTGGAGAAATCCACCCGCACCATCATCCAGCAGGTCGAGGCGATGAAGACGATGGTGAACGCCTTCAACGACTACGCCCGACCGGCGAAAATCCAGCCCGTCCCACTCGACCTGGGCGCGCTGGTGGACGAAATCGTCGCCCTGTATCCCTCCTCCAGCGGACTGGAGTTCGAGGTCGAGCGTGAAGCGAACCTGCCGCCGGTGCTGGCCGATCCCATCCCGCTGCGCCAAGTGCTGCACAACCTCATCAAGAACGTCCAGGAAGCCGTGGGCACGGAAGCGCCGGGCCAGATTTCCATCCGCCTCTACCGCCCCGAGGGAGAGGAAAACCGGATGCTGGCGTTCAGCTTCCGCGACAACGGCCCCGGCATCCCGCCCGACCTGCGCGAACGGGCCTTCGAGCCTTACGTCACCGCCAAGACGCGCGGCACCGGCCTGGGCCTGGCCATCGTGAAAAAGATCATCGAAGAGCACGGCGGGCAGATCCGCATCGACACCGATTACCTTGAGGGCGCCGGATTCATCCTCACCCTGCCCGCCGTGCCGGATGCCGAAGCCGAAACCGTCGACGAACCGGAGCCCGACGAAACTCCGCCCGAGTGGGGATAGCGGCGCATTCGTATGCGATCATTAAATTAGATCAGTCCCCTTTTTTCGAGGGCGATGGATCGCCCTTCTGCCGACCCCGCTTTGCTCCGAGAAGCGCAGGGCACCCGAAGGGCAGCGTATGGTCGCGAATGGTTTTGGGTACTTTTGCCGAAACAAAAGTACCTCGTCGCGCGGGGGCGACAAACCGGCAGGAAAGCCGGTTTGCACGGCGAAGCCGCCCGCAAGGGCGAGGCACACGGAAGTGCCGAGTGATACCCCGCATTCAAACTGACTCGCCGAAGGCGCACCTTCCAGTTCGCCCTGAAATCCCAGCCGTCCTGATCGGTTTTTTCCCGAAAATCGCCGCTTACGCAACAAGCACCCAGCCCATCGCACGCGCCCGGAGCACCGGGTTTATAATTCCCCTGCCGGTCGTGCCGAATAACGAAAACGAAGTGGAGATCAGCGCGTGAGCAAGCCCTACATCCTGGTGGTGGACGACGAACCGGACATTTGCCGTCTGGTGCGCGAAATTCTCGAGGACGAGGGTTACGAAGTCGCCACGGCCGAGAATGCCGTCGAGGCGCGCCGGCTTTACGCCCAGCACCGCCCCGACCTGGCCCTGCTCGACATCTGGATGCCCGACGTGGACGGCATCACCCTGCTCAAGGAGTGGGCCGAGGGGCTGACGCCGCCTTTCCCGGTCATCATGATGTCCGGCCATGCCACGGTGGAAACCGCCGTGGAAGCCACACGCACCGGCGCTTTCGACTTTCTGGAAAAACCCCTGTCCCTGGCGCGGCTGCTGCTCACCGTGGAGCGCGCCCTGGAGTCCGCCCGCCTGCGCCGGGAAACGCAGGGGGGCAAGTCCCGTCCGGACGAAGTCGCCGAGCCGGTGGGCCGCAGCGCGGTCATCGAACAACTCAAGGCGCAGATCCGCCGTCTCGCCCAGCACGACGCGCGGGTGCTGCTGGTGGGCGAGCCGGGTTGCGGCAAGAAAACCTTCGCCCGCTACCTGCATTCGTCCAGCGACCGCCGCGCCGGGCCGTTCGTGGAAGTCGGCATCGGCGCGATCGTCCCGGAATTTTCGGCACTGGAGCTGTTCGGCCAGGAGGAAAACGGCCGCGTTCATCCCGGATCCCTGGAAAAGGCGCGGGAGGGGGTGCTGTTCCTGGATGAGGTGGCCGACCTGGACGAGGAAGCCCAGTCCCGTTTGCTGGGCGCGCTGGAATCCGGCTTTTTCCAGCGCGTCGGCGGTACGGCGGCCGTGCCCGTCGAGGCGCGCATCATCGCCTCGACACGCAAGTCTCTGGAGGACGAAGTGCGCACCGGCCAGTTCCGCAAGGATCTGTACTACCTGCTCAACGCCGTCACCCTGAACGTGCCGCCGCTCCGCCAGCACGCCGAGGACGTGCCGGAACTGCTGAACTATTACGTCGATTTCTTCGTGAGCCGGGAAAAGCTGCCGTTCCGCCATTTCCTGGTGGCGACGCAGAACTTCCTGCGCAACTACCCTTGGCCCGGCAACGTGCGCGAACTGAAAAACCTGGTGCAGCGCCTCCTGATCCTCGGCAGCGGCGAGGATATCG
>DATDOO010000165.1:0-5028 GCA_035293245.1 Methylococcaceae bacterium | reverse complement strand
GGGGTTGATGGGAATGCTCGACAGGGAGCGGGACTGCCCGGCGTTGAGCGGACCTTTGCCGTCCAGGGGATAGCCGGCGCCGTCGATCACCCGCCCCAGCAACTCGAAACCGACCCGCGCGGCGCAAGCGCGCCCGGTGGGAATGACGCGCGAGTCGGGCTCCAGGCCGCGCACTTCGCCGGTGGGCATGAGAAACAACCGCTCGCCGGAAAAGCCCACCACTTCAGCCTCGACGGTCTTGCCTTCGGAATTCTCCACCAGGCAGCGGCCGCCGACCACCGCGCGGCAGCCGACCGCTTCCAGGGTCAGGCCGACCATGCGGATCAGCTTGCCCGCCACCACCGGCTCCACGGGCGCGTCCAGCCTGTGGCGGTAGGGCTTGAGCCGCTCCAGCCAGATCTCGGCACGCGCCGCCTCGGGCGCATCGTCCAATAAACGCGCGAAGCGAATGCGTTGCTCACCCCCTCCCGATCCGGTTCCCTCCTTTCCTAAAAGGGGGTTAGGGGAGATTTCCTGTCCTTGCCGCGAAAGGTCGCCCGGAAAATCCCCCCTGCCCTCCTTTTCCAAAAGGGGGGGAGATGGCTCAGGTCCACGGATCAAGGAAGGTTCCTGGGCAGGACCGGAATGAGCCGCGCTCACGACTCATCGCTCCGCTGATCGCCCAGGGCGACGGCGATGACCTGCGCCAGGCGTTTTTCCACCGTGGCGTCGATGCTGGACTGCTCGGTCAGCACCCGGCAGCCGCCGGGCGAAATCAAGGGGTCTTCGACCAGCCGCCACAGGGGTGCGGAATCGTCGTCGAGGGCGAAGGCCTCGCGGAGCAACGGCGCGTCGTCCGGATGGACGTGCAGCGCGATCTGCCGGGCGTTGGACGGCAGGGCGGACACCGCGTCGCGCACCACGGCGACGATCTGGCCGGGATTGACGCGAATCTCCCGCCGCACCAGTTGCCGCGCCACGGCCATCGCCAGGGCGACCAACTCTTGCTCGATGGTCTCGTCCAGTTGCGCCAGGGGTTCGGAGAGCGCGCGCAGCAGTGCGTCCAGCCTTTCCAGACGCGCCCGCGCCAGCGCCGCCTGCTCCTCGCGGGCAGCGGCCATCCCTTCCTCGCGACCCTGGTCGAATCCCTGCTTCCGGCCTTCCTCCAGGCCGGCCTGCCGTCCCTCCGCGTGTCCCGCCTGGCGGCCCTCCTCGAAGCCCGCCCGGTAACCCTCGCCCTTCCCCTGCTCGCACGCTTCGGCATAAGCCTGGTTCTGCATGGATTCGAGCGCGCCGACGGTCATCCGCGGCGGGGGCCGGGAAAGTTTCTCCTCGACGATCCGGGTGCGGATGGCCGGAGTGGACGTCGGCGCCGGCGTTACATCCGGCGGCAGCCAGGGCGCGGCCGATTCCACTTCTTCCGGAGCCAGCGGTCGGGGGTTAGTGGACATGGCGACTCCCGCCTCCCCACCGAACAACGAACGCCGCTTGCGCCATGCCCGCTCCCCTCGCCCCGGCCCAATCATGCCGGGCTATCCATGCCCGGCGCCCTCCGGGCGCAAGGCGTGCAAATCCGCTCCCGACGGATTTGTCCCGGAAGGAGAGGGGGACAAAGACGTTGCGGCTTTTGTTAAAGGAAGACATCGCCGCCGCCGCCGGCCAGATTGATCTCGCCCGATTCGGACAAGCGGCGCGCCACGCCGAGGATTTCCTTCTGCGCGCCTTCCACGTCGCTGAGCTTGGCGGGCGGGGCCACCTGCATGTCCTCGCGCAGCATTTCTGCGGCGCGCTTGGACATGTTGCGGAAAATCTTCTCCTTGAGCGCCTCGTCGGCGCCCTTGAGGGCCAGCAGCAGGGTGTCGGTGGAAATTTCCCGCAGCAGGGTCTGGATGCCGCGGTCGTCCACGTCGGCGAGATCCTCGAACACGAACATCTTGTCCTGGATTTTTTCGCCCACGGTGGGGTCGATTTCCATGATCTGCTCCATGATCGCCGCCTCGGTGGAGCCGTCCAGCAGGTTCATGATGTTGGCGGCGGCCTCGATGCCGCCGAGGGCGGACTGCTTGGATTGGGAACTGCCGGTGAGTTGCTGCGACATGATGCTGTCCAGTTCCTTCAGCGCCGCCGGCTGAATGCCCTCCAGCGACGCGATGCGCAGCACCACGTCGGCGCGCACTTTTTCCGGAAGGTACTCGAACACCGCCGACGCCTGGTCGGAGTCCAGCAGGGAAAAAATGATGGCGACGATTTGCGGGTGTTCCTGGCGCACCAGGTCGGCGATGCTGCGTGCGTCCATCCACTTCAGCAATTCCAGGCCCTGGCTGTCGGTGCCGGCCACCATGCGATCGAGGACCGTGTTGGCGCGATCCTCGCCCAGCGCCTTGGTGAGCGCGCCGCGCACGAATTCGCCGGTATCCATCCCCAGCGCCGTCTGGCTCTGGATCGTGTCGTAGAAATTGTGCAGAACCGCGTTGACCGTATCCGAGTTGACGTTGCTCAGCGACGTGACCGCCGTGCCCAGTTGCTGCACCTCGCGCGGGTTCATGTGCTTGAGAATCTGCGCCGCATGGTCCTGCCCCACCGCCAGCAGCAAAACTGCGGAACGGCCGAGGCCGTCGAGTTTTTCCGCCGTCTGCTCAGCCATTGGCCGTCATCCAGGTGCGGATCAGTTGCGCCACGCGCTTGGGATCGCTCTCGACGGTCTTCTTGGCGAAATCGAGATGGCGCTGGTAAGCGGCTTCGGGCGATTCGAGCAGCAAAGGCTCTTCGTCCTCGGCGCCCGCCCGCCGGTGCGACAGGGTCAGGCGATCCGCCGCCAGGCCGCCGCGCGGCCCGCCGAGCAGACCGGCCGGCCCGCCCTCCGGCGCCCGCGAGGCCACCTTCAGCAAAGGCCGGATCACGCCCAGGATGATCGCCGCCAAAGCCAGCAGCGCCACGCCTTGCCGCACCGCCGACCAGAACCAGTCTTCCTCCCAGATTTTCAACGCGGGCGGGGCTTCCTCCGACTTGAACGGTGCGTTGGTGACCATGACGCGGTCGCCGCGGGTCACATCGTAGCCCAGGGCTTCCTTGACCAGGTCGGTGAAACGCACCAGTTCCTCTTCGCTGTAGGGCTTTTCGCTGATTGCGCCGTCTTCCTGGCGCACGCGGCGGTTATCCACCACCACCGCCGCGGTGAGACGGCGCAGGCCGCCCACCGCCAGGCGCGAATGGCTCACGGTGCGGTCCAGTTCGAAATTGCGGGTGGAGTTGCGGTTCAGGGATTCCGAGCCGCCGCCGGCCGCCGCCGCGCCGGCTTGGCCGCCGGCCACTTCCGGAGCCGTGCCCGCCGCCGGAGGCTGGTTGCTCAGGGCGCCCGGAACGCCCTGCGCGCCGCCCCCGCCGCGACTCTGCTGCTCGGTGGTCTGTTCGCTGCGCATCGCCGGCTGATCCGGATTGAAAAGTTCCTGGGTGCGTTCGGTAACGGTAAAGTCGATGTCGGCGCTGACCTGGGTGCGCAAGCCTTCGCGGCCGACCAGGGGGGAGAGGATGTTCTCGATGCGCCCGATCAGATATTCCTCGACCTCGCGCTTGTGCTCGAACTGCTTGTTGCTCAAGGCCATTTCGCCGCCGGTGTCGCGGGAACTCAGCAACCGGCCTTCCTGGTCCACAACGGTCACGCTTTCCGGATCCAGTTGCGGCACGCTGGAGGAAACCAGATGGACGATCGCCTGCGCCTGCTCCTTGCCCAGGGAACGCCCGGCGTGCAGGTGCACCACCACCGACGCGCTCGGCTTCTTGCGCTCGCGGACGAATACCGTTTCCTTGGGGAAGGCTAGATGCACCCGCGCCGCCTTGACCGGATCGAGGGTGACGATGGAGCGGGCGATTTCCCCTTCCAAGGCATGTTGATAACGGGCGGTTTCCATCAACTGGCTGTTGCCGAAACCGCGATCCTGCTCCATCAGTTCGAAACCGCCGCCGCTCTCCCGCGGCAGGCCCTGCCCGGCCAGCCTGAGGCGGACTTCGTGCACCTGTCCGGACGGTACTTTCACCGCGCCGGTGGTGGAATCGACGCGATAATCCATGCCCAGCTTGTCGAGCGCTTCGACCACTTCCGCCACGTCCTTGTCCGGCATCCCGCCGAACAAGGGCGAATAGTCCGCGTGGCGCGTCCACAACACCACCGCCACGGCCAAGGCGATGGCCAGGGCGATGCCGGCCAGCCACGCCATCTGCTGTCCGCGGCTCATGGCGCCCAAACCGGCGAGAAACTGGTTCCCGCCGCCGCCCGCCATCAGCCGCCGGGCCTGTTCTGCATTTTTTGCCGCGTGTCCCGCTTCCATCGTGCGCTTCCCGTTGGTTTTCCGAGCTGATCAGGAAAGTTAAATCGGCATGTTCATGACGTCTTTATAGGCATCCACCAGCTTGTTGCGCACCTGTACCATGGCCTGGAAGGACACATTGGCCTTCTGCAGGGAAACCATGACTTCGGCCAGGCTGGCGTCGGTCTCGCCGGCTTCGAAAGCGCTGGCCAGCTTGCTCGCCTGTTGCTGCACGTCGTTGACCTGATCGACGGATTGCTGGAGCAGCGTCGAAAAATCGACGCCGTTTTCCGTCTCGGCCGGCCGGCTGGCGGCCTGGTCGCGCAGCACGCGCATCTGGGCTAGGACTTGATTGATGTCCATGTGATTCATTTTCATGCGCCTCGTTAACGTATAAGTCGCGGAGCGAACACCCTGCTCCCCCTCTCCCCTCGGGAGAGGGCCGGGGTGAGGGAAACGGTCATGGAGCGAATCACCATGATCGTTCGCCTGGATGACTAGAACACAAGCAAACAAAGTGCCACTTGATTAGTCGCGAGTTTCGTGCCGAAACTGCACACAGCCCATGAACGCGGGCGGGCTACTCGCCTTACACCCCCCTTTCCTAAGGCTATGTCTGCATTAACAGTTGAAAATGCTTTTCCAGGCCAAGGGCGGCCTGGAGGCCACCCAACGGGGAGTTCCGTTCGCCGCAACGTTCCAGCCACCTGCGCCAGCCCAGATAATTTTCCAGGTACTTGGTGGC
>DATDOO010000164.1:0-10040 GCA_035293245.1 Methylococcaceae bacterium | reverse complement strand
CCCGCCACGACCAGCACGCCTTTTCTTCCTGTCCGCTTCACGTACTTTTCCTTGCCGTGCATCTTGCGTAAACCGCCCGGTTTACTGAGCGTCTGCCGGCGCTGCGACCGTCACCGAAAACGCCAGGGGATCGCCCTGATTCACCGCGCCCACGTTCCACGCTTCCGCGGTGTGGCTGCCGCTCTCGTCGAGCACCAGGGGTGAAGAGATTGCGCCGTTCTGATCCGCATCCACGGTCTGCAGGTTTTCAAACCCCGAAGGGCTGACGACTTTGAGCACCACCGACTCGCCCGCCGCAAACCCGCCGCCGTTCACCTGCGTCGTGTCGCCTTGCCTCGATGCCGAGGGGCTCGAAATCCAGGGCTGCGCCTGCGCCGGATTCGGCGTCAGGGCATGACCCAGAAGGAGCATGAAGCCCCATGTGGTTGATTGAAATCTGTTTTTCATGTCGAAAACTCCGCTCTCGTTAAAAAATCGGGTTTACCCATTCTTAATTTCCTGGGTTGGCTATGTTATGGGCTGAATATTTCCATATTGTTGTCGATGATGAGATCTGGAAAATCGCATTCCCGCTCCCAATCCAGCAGAGGGGATTTATGCCGCCTTTGGCGATTTTTCGCATGTGTCAAATATCCCGGCGTTACCGGGACAATTGTCCCGTTTCGCGGGGTTGGCGGCCGGGACATTTGTCCCATGTCTTTTTCTAGGGTATTGCCGGACGGTGTTGAACAGGAATATGGCGACATCTCTTGGGATGGCCACTCAGGCGTGAATATTCGGTAGGAGCCGCGTGCGGCGGAAGCACGCCGCCATGCCGGAGAGCCCGTGCGGTTTGGCTTCGGTGCGCAGCACCGAACAGCGGGCGGCGAGTGTGCAGCCACCGGGAAGAGTCGAGAGGGCGAAAAAAGGCGCGCCCGGGGCAAGTGAGACGGGCAGGTCGAGATAAAGCCCGCCGGGGCTGATGTTTTCGGCCAGGGTATGGATATCGAACGGCCGCCCGGCATCGTTCATGCCGCGCACCCGTACGGGAAAAGTGCCCGGTAGGCGGGATTGCCTGCGCCGTTCGGTCGGGCAAGATAGATCGTTGGCCATGCAGCGTCCGGGACATGATGGAGCCGAAATTCAAACCCAGTGTGCGGCTTATCGCGCGGCAGCGCATGGAGCAATTGTCCCGACGACGACGGGACAATTGTCCCTCTCTGACGGTGCAACGTCGCTTCCAGCTCTATTCAAGAACCGGCTCTGAAAACATAGCGGTTAATCGGGGTGTGGGTTTACGCCGCGACGTCGCCGGATATCCCTCAGTGCAATGACGAGGCCGGGGCGAGACGTTCTTGTCGTCTGCCTCCACCTGTACGGATAGGGTCGCCTGGTTCAGGGATCAATCGGCGCCAGTCCGAATTGCTGAGCTTTGAGTGCCAATTCGACTTGGCCGGAAACGCCCAGTTTGCTGTAAATGGTTACCAACCGGTTGCGCACGGTTTTGTCGCTAATGTGAATCCTCTCGGCAATCTGCTTCGCCGGCAGCCCTTGCGTGGCTAGCACGGCGATTTCACGTTCACGGGCGGTGAGCTTGTTTTTGTCGGCGGCTACGGCGGAAGGGAGGGCAGATTTCGTGGCGGACTGGAAGTGGTTGAAGAACGCGGTGGCGGTGGAGTGATCCACCCAGATTTCGCCCTCGTGTACGCAGTGTATGGCCTTGAGCAACAAGGCGTTGGGGGCGTCCTTGGTGAAGACGCCCATCGCGCCCCGTTGCAGGGCGAGCCGGTGGATTTCCTTGTCCGGGTTGCCGGTGAGCACGAGGACTTTCAGCTTGCCGGAAATCTCCAACAATTCTGGGATGCGATCGACGATCATCTCTTCGCCCAGGGTGAGGTCGAGCAGGAGCACGTCTGGCGCCAGACTTCGGGCAAAGGACAAGGTTTCCTCGAAGCTCGCCGCTTCCCCCGCCAGTTCCAGTCCGCTATCTTCCCGGAAAAGGGTGCGCAATCCGAGCCGCACCAGTTCCTGGTCCTCGGAGATCAAGACGCGAATCATGGCGTCGTTCCTTCGAGTAGCGCCCGCACCGGAACCTCATTTTGTATGTAGAAGAAGATTTTGCGACAAATACGTACCGCCAAACCGGATAGTCGACAAGGAACATTCGCGTCTGGCGGGGGTGCGGAGAACGTGCCTTAGCGTGAAATTATGCCGCTATTCGTGCCAGCATTGCCTTTCCGCGTTCCGTGGCGGCGAAAATTTCCATCCGCCGGCCTTCGGCTTGAGGTTCCAGGTGCAGGTGAAGGTCGGCTTCGGGCAGGACGCCGGCGCCGCGTTCCGGCCATTCGACCAGGCACAGGGCGTCGTTTTCCAGGTAGTCGCGGATGCCCATCCACTCCAGTTCTTCCGCGCCGCCCAGCCGGTAGAGATCGAAGTGGTAAAGCATCCGGCCCTCCAGGCGGTATTCCTCCACCAGGGTGTAGGTGGGGCTCTTCACCGCGCCGCTGACGCCGGCGGCGCGCAGCAGGCCGCGCGCCAGGGTGGTTTTGCCGGCGCCCAGGTCGCCGGAAAGAAAAATCAGCCCGCCGCCGTCCACGGCACGCCACAGCGCCGCGCCGAATTCCAGGGTGGCTGCCTCGTCGGACAGGAAAATGATCATGAGTTGACTGTTTGACGCAGGTGTTCGACCACGTCGCCGGCCAGCAGGCCGCGCTCGCCTTCCGCCGCGGCCCGATCCGCCGCCGCCGCGTGCAGGCGGACGCCCAGGGTGGCTGCGTCGGACCCGGACCAGCCCTGGGCGAGCAGGGCGGCGATGACGCCGGTGAGCACGTCGCCCATGCCGCCGCTGGCCATGCCGGGATTGCCCGCCGCGCAGAGGCGGGGGATGCCGTCGGCGCCCAGGATTAGCGTGCCCGTACCCTTGAGCACGATCACGCCGCCGTAACGCCCTTGCAGTTTTGCCGCCGCCGCGAGACGGTCGGACTGCACCGCCGCGGAAGTCGTGCCCAGCAAGCGCGCCGCCTCACCGGGGTGGGGGGTGAGCACCCAGTCCTCGCGGCGTTGCGGCGCCTGCGCCAGCAAATTCAGCGCGTCGGCGTCCAGCACCAGCGGCTTGCCGCTGTCCAGCGCGGCGGCGAGCAGCATGCGCGCCCACTCCGACTGGCCCAGGCCGGGACCGATGGCGAGCACATGGGCCTTCTCCAGTAGCGGCGCCAGTTCTTCCGGGCGTTCGACGCCGTGACACATCAGTTCCGGACGCGCCAGGCTGAGCAGCGCCGCGTGCGAGCAGCGCGTCGCCACGCTCGCCAGGCCGGCGCCGCTGCGCGCCGCCGCTTCCGCCGCCAGGCGTGCCGCGCCGGAATAGCCATGGTCGCCGCCGACGATCAGCACATGGCCGAAATGTCCCTTGTGGGCGCAACGGGCGCGGCGGGGCAGGGCGGGCGGATGGAGGGGCAGCAGGAGTGCGGCGGGCGGCTCGTCGGTCAGGGCTTCGGGAGGAGCGTCCAGATCGGCCAGCCACAGTTCGCCGCAAAAGTCGGCGGCCTGGCCGGTGAACAGCCCCGGCTTGGGGACGATGAAGGTCACAGTCGTGTCGGCGCGCACCGCGCGGCCCAAGGGTGACCCCGTGTCTGCGCCCAGGCCGGAAGGGATGTCCAGCGAAAGGACCGGCCGGCCGGATGCGTTGATGCGCTCGATGGCTGCGGAGTACGCGCCGCCCACCTCCCGGTCCAGCCCGGTGCCGAGCAGTGCGTCCACCCACACATCTTCCGCGGCATCTTCATCCGGCAACTCCGCCGTCACCGCGCCTCCGGCGGCGGCGAATTCCCGGAAGGCGGCCAGCGCGTCGCCCTTGAGCCGCGCCGGCTCGACCAGCGCCGTCACGCGCACGGTCCAGCCGGTTTGCAGACCTAAGCGAGCGACCACGTAGCCGTCGCCGCCGTTGTTGCCGCCGCCGCACAGCACGCGCAACGCGCGCGCTTCGGGCCAGCGCATCCGCAGCACCTGGAAGGCCGCCGCGCCGGCGCGGCGCATGAGCGTCAGGCCGGGAATGTCGTATTGCTCCGCGATGCGTCGGTCTATGGCGCGCGAAATTCGCGCGCCATACAGCGGTCGGGTTTGCGCGTCCGGCACTCGCAACAGGGTCATGAGGGATTTCTCCAGTAGAATCTCTCCGGCATTTTCGCCCGCCTGCCGTTTCTTCACCAAGCGCCAGAGATTAGCCATGAAAAAAATAACGTACTTGCCCAAGGTGGTTTACGAACTCCTGCCCGCCCTTTACATCCTCATCGCGGTCGGCGGGCTGTATGTCGCCGGGCGTAACGTACTGGCGCTGGCGAGCTGCATCGCCCTTATCAGCGCGTCCATCACCATCTGGTACCTACGGCAAACCTACCGGGGCGAGCGGCGGCGGGAGGAGACTTTCGAGCAGATCCGGCAAGCCCGGCGCGTGCGGGAACGCATAGACCGGGCCAAGCTCGACCGGCGGTCCGGCGTCGAGCGTCGAGCGGACCCCAATGACTGAGATTTTCCGGGAAACCGCCCATTGTCCGACCGCGACTACGCCGCTTTAGTCCGCCGCATCAAGGACTGGGGACGGGAACTGGGCTTCCAGGGGATCGGCATCGCCGGTATCGACTTGCCGGAAGCGGAACGGCGGCTCATCGACTGGCTGGCGGCGGGTTATCACGGCGGGATGGACTACATGGCGCGCCACGGGAGCAAGCGCAGCCGGCCGGCGGAACTGGTGCCGGGAACGCTCAGGGTGATTTCCGCGCGCGTGGACTATCTGCCGGAGCCGCTGGATAAGATGCGCGCCGCGCTGGAGGAAGCCGGGCAAGGCTACGTTTCCCGCTACGCGCTGGGCCGGGATTACCACAAGCTGCTGCGCGCCCGCCTGCAAAAGCTGGCGCAGCGCCTGGAGGCCGCCGCCGGGCCCTTTCCCTGGCGGGTTTTCGCCGACAGCGCGCCTGTTTTGGAAAAGCCCCTGGCGCAGGCGGCGGGACTGGGCTGGATCGGCAAGCACACCAACCTGATCCATCCCAAGGCCGGTTCCTGGTTCTTCCTCGGGGAAATCTACGTCGGACTGCCGCTGCCTGCGGATGCACCATGGGAAAAAAGCCATTGCGGAACCTGCACCGCCTGCCTGGACATCTGCCCGACCCGCGCCATCGTCGCGCCTTACCGTCTGGACGCCCGGCGCTGCATCAGCTATCTGACCATCGAGTTGCACGGCGCCATCCCCGAGGAATTTCGCTCCGCCATCGGCAACCGCATATACGGCTGCGACGACTGCCAGCTCGTCTGTCCCTGGAACCGCTTCGCCCGGCTGACGGAGGAAACGGATTTCCTGCCCCGCCATGGCCGGGACTCCGCGCGCCTCGTCGATCTGTTTGCGTGGGACGAAGCGGCGTTTCTGGCTAAAACCGAAGGCTCGGCCATCCGCCGCCTGGGGTACGAGCGCTGGCTGCGCAACCTTGCCGTGGCTTTGGGCAATGCCCCGCCATCCGCTGAAATCCGCGCCGCTCTCGAAAGCCGCCTGTCGCACCCGTCGGAACTGGTGAGGGAGCACGTGCTTTGGGCGCTGGAGCGGCAAGGTAGGCTGGGTTACGGTGCACGATGGGACGGTGGCTAACCGCGAAAGCCATCCCCTTGTGCACCTGACCCACCCTGCATTTTTTCAGGAGCAAAATTCAGAATTTGAAAAACGTATCCCGGTAGAAACGCATTTCCTCGATCGACTCGCGGATGTCGTCGAGGGCCTGGTGGGTGTTCTTCTTCTTGATGCCGTCCTTGAGCTTGGGCGCCCAGCGCGCCGCCAGTTCCTTGACGGTGGACACGTCCAGGTTGCGGTAGTGGAAAAACGCTTCCAGTTCCGGCATGTAGCGGGCCAGAAAGCGCCGGTCCTGGCAGATGCTGTTCCCGGCCATGGGCGATTTGCCCGGCGGAACCCACTGGCGCAGGAATTCGATGGTCCGGCGCGCAGCTTCCGCTTCGTCGATGTCGCTGTCGCGCACCCGGGCGACGAGGCCCGAGTTGCCATGGGTCTTCCGGTTCCAGGCGTCCATCCCCGCCAGGATTTCCTCGCTCTGGCGCACCGCCAGCACCGGCCCCTCGGCGAGTATTTCCAGGTTCTTGTCGGTGACGATGGTCGCCACCTCGATGATGCGATCCTTCTCCGGGCTCAAGCCGGTCATCTCCAGATCGATCCACGCCAGATTGTCCGCCGATTGCGCCATGATTTCCGCCTGATTTGCTCAACTTGCCCGGCATTTTAGCAAAGGCTAAGCTGTCCCTTGCTCCCTTCTTCGATTCTTAGCCCATGAACGCCTTGACTCTGATTTTCCTGATTGCCCTGGCTGCATCCTTCGCTGTCGAATGGTGGCTGATGCAGCGGCAGAAGCGCCACGTCCTGGAGCACCGCGACGCCGTGCCGGCGGCGTTTGCCGAGCGCATCACGCCGGAGGCGCACCGCAAGGCCGCCGACTACACCCTGGATCGGCTGCGGGTGAGCGGCTGGGACAAGCTGCTCGGCCTGGCGTTGACGCTGCTTTTTACCCTCGGCGGCGGAGTGAACTGGCTGGCCGGAATATGGGGGAGCTTTGCCCTGCCGCCGCTCGCAGCCGGCGTGGGCCTGATGCTGAGCTTCTTTCTCCTGTCCTGGTTGCTGGAACTGCCGCTCAGCCTGTACCGTACTTTCGTGGTCGAGGAGCGCCACGGTTTCAACCGCAACACGCCACGCCAGTACGCCAAGGACAGTGCGTTGGAACTTCTGCTGGGCGGTCTGATCGGCGCGCCTTTGCTTGCCGGCGTGCTGTGGGCGATGGACAGCGCCGGGGCGGGGTGGTGGCTGTGGGCGTGGGCGCTGCTGATGGGCTTTTCGATCCTGATGAGTTGGGCATTCCCCACCCTCATCGCGCCGCTGTTCAACAAGTTCACCCCGCTGGAGAACGCTACGCTCAAGGAGCGCATCGAAAAGCTCCTGGAGCGCTGCGGTTTCCACAGCGAAGGCATCTTCGTCATGGACGGCTCGCGCCGCTCCGGGCACGGCAACGCTTATTTCACCGGCTTCGGCTCGCACAAGCGCATCGTATTCTTCGACACCCTGCTCGACACGCTGGAGCCGGAGGAAGTGGAGGCCGTGCTGGCCCACGAATTGGGCCATTTCAAGCGCCGCCACGTGATCAAGTCGCTGGCCCTGGGCGCCCTGATGACCCTGATCGGTTTTGCCCTGCTCGGCTGGCTGGCTGGCGAGGCGTGGTTTTACGCCGGTCTGGGGGTCAGCTTGCCGTCCAATGCGGTAGCGCTGTTGTTGTTCATGCTGATCAGCCCGGCCTTCACCACCCTGTTGCAGCCTTTTTTGACCGGGCTGCAGCGCCGCCATGAATTCGAGGCCGACGACTTTGCTTCCCAACACGCCCGCGCCGAATCCCTCGTGTCCGCCCTGGTCAAGCTGTACCGCGACAACGCCAGCACCCTGACCCCCGATCCGCTCTATGCCGCGTTCCACTACAGCCACCCCCCCGCCTCCGTTCGCGTCGGGCATCTGACGGGGAAAGCGGCGTCTTCGTGATTCGGCTCGCCGAGCGCGTTCCGCGTTTTCGGCTGTCATGATCGAGCTTTACGGTCTGGCGGCCGCCTATGTGGCCGGATTGCTGGCCAGCCTGTTGCGCCTGCCGCCCTTGGTGGGGTATCTGGCGGCGGGTTACGGCCTGAGTGTCGTTGCGATTCCTTCCAACGACTCGATTGCCCGCCTGGCCGGCCTGGGCATCGAGTTCCTATTGTTCACCGTCGGCCTGAAGCTGCAGCTTTCGAGCCTCTTGAGGCGCGACGTGCTCGGCGTCGGCGGGTTGCACATGTTGCTCGTGACCTTTGGAACCGGCCTTGGCTTTTTCCTGATCGACCAGCAGGTCACCGGCGGGTTGTTGCTGGGCGCGAGCCTGGCGTTTTCCAGCACGGTTCTGGCGGTGAAGACGCTGGAGGACAACGCCGAATTGTCCACCCTGCACGGGCGCATCACGCTGGGGATTCTCATCCTGCAGGACGTGGTTGCCGTGGCCCTGCTGGCCCTGGCGGGCGGCGGACAGCCGACACCCTGGGCGTTTCTCCTGTTGCTGTTTCCGCTGTTCCGGCCCCTGGCGTCCCGCCTGTTCGAGCTCAACGGTTCCCATGAATTGAAACTGCTGATGGGGGTGGTTTTTGCCTTGGCGGGCGGGGCCATAGCGAAAGCCGTCGGCGTGTCCCCGGAATTGGGCGCGTTGTGGATGGGGGCGTTGCTGGCGGGACATCCGGATGCCAAGCTGCTGGCCGACAAGCTCTGGGGGCTGAAAGAAACTTTCCTGATCGCCTTTTTCCTGCAGATCGGCCTGGCGGGCGTTCCGGGACGGGAGGAGGTATTGCTCGCGCTCGCGCTCGTCGCCCTGCTGCCCGTGCAGGGATGGCTGTTCTTCCTGTTGTTCGTGTTGGTCGGCCTGCGGGCGCGCACCGCCTTCGTCAGTTCTCTGGCGTTGATGACTTACAGCGAATTCGCCTTGCTCACCACCGGCGTCATGACCGAGGCCGGCTTGCTGGCGGAAAGCTGGCGCGGCGTCATGGGCGTTGCCGTGGCCTTGTCGCTCGCCCTGGCCGCGCCGCTCAACCGCTTTTCGCACCGGATTTTCGCCCGGATGGAATCTTTGCTGCTGCGCTTCGAGCGTCAACGCAAGCATCCCGACCGCGCCCCGATCGTGTTGGGTATGACCCACTGGCTGGTCATGGGGATGGGGCGCACCGGTTCGGCGGCTTACGATGTCCTGGAAAAACAAGGCTATCGCGTGCTCGGCCTGGACGCGGACCCGGCGCGCATCGAAGCCCAGCGGGACAGCGGCCGCCGCGTCTTGTACGGCGACGCGGAAGATGCCGAGTTGTGGGAGCGCATTCATCTGGACGGTGTTCTCGGAGTCATGCTCACCATGCCGGAATTCGATGCGCGGCTTTCCGCGCTCCAGTACCTGCGCAGCCGCCGGTTTAGCGGCTTGATCGGCGTGGTCAGCTATCGGCAGAACGAGGATCCCCATTTGTCCCAGGCTGGCGCCGACGTGATTTTCCACCCCCTGACCCAAGCGGGGGAACGTCTTGCCGAGTACATGCTGGAGGCCGCAGGCGCCCTGCGCCGGCTGTAAGGAGCCCCCGCGCTTTTCAAGGTCTCCAACTCTCGTGGTTTCGGCAGTACACTTCGGCATCCGCCCGTTTCCCGAAGGGTTTTTCCACACCTTGCTTCGCTGCGGATGCCGGGGCCGCGCCGTTTCGTCGCGGACGAATCATTCGGCCAGGAGACACAGGCGACATGTTTCGCAACAAATTTTTTCGGCAACTGGTCAATAGCACCCTGGATCTCCTGCCCATCCTGGTCGTCGTGCTGGTATTTCAGTTGCTGGTCATCCGCCAGCCCATTCCGGAACCGGAGAAGCTGATCGTCGGCGCTGTCCTGGTCATCCTGGGGCTGGCGTTTTTCATCCAGGGGCTCGAACAGGGCCTGTTCCCCATCGGCGAGAGCATGGCCTACGCGTTTGCCCGCAAGGGCAGCCTGTTCTGGCTGCTGTTGTTCGCCTTCGCTTTGGGTTTCGGCACCACCGTCGCCGAGCCGGCGCTGATCGCCGTCGCCGGGCGGGCGGCGGCCATGGCGGCCAAAGGGTCCGTGATTGCCGATACGGAGACGGCGCGCGGCAGTTATGCCTTGGGACTGCGTTGCACGGTTGCCTTGGCGGTGGGGTTCGCCATCGTCGTCGGCGTGATCCGCATCATCCGCGGCTGGCCCTTGTCGCGCCTGATCGTGATCGGCTACGGCTGCGTCATGGTCGCCACCGCTTTTGCGCCGCGGGAAATCGTCGGCCTGGCTTACGACTCCGGCGGCGTGACCACCTCCACGATTACCGTTCCCCTGGTGACGGCCCTCGGCGTGGGCCTGGCGTCGGCCATCCGCGGGCGCCACCCGGTTCTGGACGGTTTCGGCTTGATCGCCCTGGCCTCGCTGACCCCCATGATCTTCGTCATGGCCTACGGCATGGTGGTCCGATGGATGGGCT
>DATDOO010000163.1:0-19734 GCA_035293245.1 Methylococcaceae bacterium | reverse complement strand
TCCTGGAAGCCCTGCAAGGCGTTCCTCCCGAGAGGCGCACCGCCCGCTTCCGTTGCGTCATGGCCTTTCTGCGTCATCCTGCCGATCCGAGTCCCCTCATCGCCGACGGCGTATGGGAAGGGCGCATCCTGACCGCGCCGCGCGGAGAGAATGGCTTCGGTTACGACCCGCTGTTCTTCGTTCCCGAGCAAGAATGCAGTTCGGCGGAATTGCCACCGGAAATGAAGAACCGTCTCAGCCATCGCGGCCAGGCCCTCAGCGCCTTGTGCGCCCGGTTGCCTTCCCGCTTCGCGGGCGCGTTCGCAACGGAATAAACCCGGCCCGGCGGAGAGGCTATTTCTCCTGCGGCAGGACGGTCGAGATCGCCAGGCGTCTCAGCAGGCGATGGAAGTTGCCGCGATCCAGCCCCAGAGTGCGTGCCGTGGCGGCCAGATTGCCCTGGTGCGCGGCGAGTTGCTGCTGGATGACGCGGCGCTGGAAGCCGTCGAGCGCATCTTTCAGGTTCAAGGGTGCGGTTGCTGCGGCCGGCGAAGTCGCGGCGCTGTCCCGGGAAGGAAGGGGCGGTCGTCCCGGCAGGTCCGGCTTGATATCCAGATGCGCCATGGAAACGGTCACCACGCCCGCCTGACGGCTATCCGGGGTCGCGGCCTTGAGGGCGGCCCGGCTCAGCAAATGCTCCAGTTCGCGGATGTTGCCCGGCCAGTGGTAATCCAGCAAAGCCTGCTTGGCGCCCGTGTCCAGGCGGATTTTCTTGATACCCAGGTGCTGCTGGTTTTTTTGCAGGAATGCTCCGGCCAGCAGCAAAACGTCCTTTCCCCGCTCGCGCAATGCCGGGATGTGCATGGGATAAACGGCCAGGCGGTGGAACAAGTCGGGGCGGAACAGGCCCCTGGCGACTTCCTGCTGCAAGTTGCGGTTGGTGGCGGCGATTACCCGCACGTCGACCTTGATTTGCCGGTCGCTGCCGACGCGCTGAATCTCGCCGTTTTGCAGGGTGCGCAACAGCTTGGCCTGGATGGAAAGCGGCAGTTCGCCGATTTCATCGAGGAAAATCGTGCCGCCGTGGGCCAGTTCGAATTTGCCCGCCCGTTCGCCGACGGCGCCGGAAAACGCGCCTTTGGTGTGGCCGAACAACTCGCTTTCCGCGATGCTCTCGGGCAGGGCGGCGCAATTGACGTACACCATGACCTGATCGGCGCGGTTCGATTCCAGGTGAATCCGCTGGGCCACCAATTCCTTGCCCACGCCGGTTTCGCCCAGAATCAGCACGGCCAGTTCCGAGGGGGCGACGATGGAAATTTCGTTGCGCAATTTCCGCACGCAATCGCTGTCGCCGACCATGTCCTGGGCGCCGTTCGCCTTGAACAAGGTCCGCGTCACGTAACGCACCCGCTGTTCCAGGGAGGTAATCAGTTCGGCGGCCTTGACCGTGGCGGACGTCAAGCCGATGAAGGCGTTGAGTTGCACCGGATCGATGTGGTCGAACGTGCCGGGGCTCAGGGAGTCCAGCGTCAAGACGCCCCAGGGTTCCCCGTCGATGAACAGCGTCGCGCCCATGCAGTCGTGGACCAGCAGGTGGACGTCCTCCGCTTCGATAAGGCCGTCGTAAGGGTCTGGCAAATCGGATTCGGCGGCGAAACGCACCACGCCGTCGGACTCCAGGATGCGCGCCAAACGCGGATGCTCGCCGATAAAAAAACTCCGTCCCAGGGTATCCTCCGATAACCCATCGACCGCCAGCGGCACCAGATGACGGCTTTCCAGCTTGAGCAAGGCGGAGGCGTCGCAAGGGAAAGTTCGCCGCAAGTGTTGCAACAGGCGCTGGTAGCGCTGTTCCGAAGGCAGGTGCGTGGCCAGGTCGGCGACGAGGGAAATCAGCGCGTCGAAGAAGGGGTTAGTAGTCATAAGAACAATCGAGTTGTTTATGTAACAACGCCGGTTCGATGTCACTAAAACAACAGTACACGCGTCGAACCTCGATAAGCAAGGTTTTTCCGTATGGCATGGATGCTGCCCTAGGTCTCCTGTTGAGCAGCCCCATTTGCAAACTCTCAGGAGACCACCCGATGTTTTGTTACCAATGCGAACAGACTTCCCGCACCGCCACTTCGGTCGGTTGCGCTTCCGACCAAGGCATGTGCGGCAAGAATGCCACGACTTCCGACCTGCAGGACTTGCTGATCCACGGCGTCAAGGGGATTGCCCAGTACGCCAAGCGCGCCCGCGCCCTGAACGCGCCCGACAACGAGGCGGGCGCGTTCATGCTGTATGCCCTGTTCACCACCCTGACCAACGTGAACTTCAACGCCACCCGTTTTGTCGCCTTGCTGCACGAAGCCGCTCAGATTCGCGATCGCGTCAAGGCGCGTTACAGCGAAGCGGCCTTCGTCGCGGGGAAGACTCCCGAGGAACTTTCCGGTCCCGCCGCGTGGCAGCCGGCCACCGACATGGACGGTCTGCTCAAGCAGGCCGCCGGGGTGGGCATCCGGGCCGGGCTCGACAAAGTGGGCGAGGACATTATCGGCTTGCGCTCCCTGGTGCTGTACGGCCTCAAGGGAGTGTGCGCCTACGCCCACCACGCCCACGTGCTGGGCAAGGAGAGCGGGGCCGTCTACGCCGGCATCGAGGACGCCCTGGATTTCCTGTGCTCGGAACCCACGGACGTAAACGCTTTGCTCGGCCAGGCTCTGGCGCTGGGCACCCTCAACCTCACGGTGATGGAGCTTCTGGATGCGGCCAACACCGGCGCCTTCGGGGCGCAGCAGCCCACCGCCGTGCGGGTCACACCGCTCAAGGGCAAGGCCATTCTGGCGTCCGGGCACGATTTTGCCGACCTGGCCGCCCTGCTGGAACAGACCAAGGACACGGGGATCAACGTCTACACCCACGGCGAATTGTTGCCCGCCCACGCTTACCCCAAACTCAAGGCCTATCCCCATCTGGCCGGCAATTACGGCGGCGCTTGGCAGGATCAGCAGACGGACTTCGCCCGCTTCCCCGGCCCGATTCTGATGACGTCCAACTGCATCATCGAGCCGCAGGCCTCCTACCGCCAGCGCATCTTCACTGCTGGCCCGGTGGGCTGGCCGGGCGTGCGCCATATCGCCGACAGGAATTTCGCCCCGCTGCTCCAGGCCGCTCAGGCGCTGCCCGGTTTCAAGGAAGACGGCGCGGAAAAGGCCATCACCATCGGTTTCGGCCGTGACGCGGTGCTGGGCGTGGCGGATCAGGTGATCGACGCGGTGAAATCCGGCGCCATCCGCCATTTCTTCCTCATCGGCGGCTGCGACGGCGCGGCGCCGGGTCGCAACTATTACAGCGAGTTCGCCGAACAGGCGCCCATGGATACGGTGGTGCTGACCCTGGGTTGCAACAAATACCGCTTCAATCAGCACGACTTCGGCGCCATCGGCGGCATTCCGCGCCTGCTGGACATCGGCCAGTGCAACGACACTTACTCGGCCATCAAGATCGCCACCGCCCTGGCCGGCGCTTTCCAATGCGGCGTCAACGACCTGCCCTTGTCTCTGGTGGTGTCCTGGTTCGAGCAGAAAGCCGCTGCGGTGCTGTTGACCCTGCTGGCTCTGGGCATCCGCAACATCCGCCTTGGCCCCACGTTGCCCGCGTTCCTGACGCCGAATCTGGTGCAGGTGCTGGTGGATAACTATGGGCTGCAGCCCATCACCACCGCGCAGGCGGATATCGACGCGGCCCTGTTGCGCAAAGCCGCCTGATTCCGGCCGGTTGTTGGTCCTCCCCCCTGTCTACCGGGAAGCGACAGTTCTTCCCGGTAGTTTTTTCCTCTGGAGCCAAAACATATGTGCACCCATGCCATCGAATTGACAACCCGGGATGGAGCCGGGCTCCGCTTCGACTGTCCAGTCGAGCAGAATTTGTTGGAAGCGGCCGCCGCCGCGCATATCGCGCTGCCCTCCCAATGCCGGCAGGGCAGTTGCGGCGCCTGTTATGCCGAAGTCACCTGCGGGGACTACACCCTGGGCGAACACAACCCCGCCGCTTTGCCCGCGGACGAGGCGGAGAAAGGCGGCGTCCTGCTGTGCCGCACCTTTCCCCGCAGCGACCTGAGCATTTCTCTGCCCTTCAACCACGACCGCATCGTGATCGGCACCATCCCGCGCCGCAGCGCGGAGATCGCGGCCATCGAACCCATCGCCGAACACACCGTGCGCCTGGAACTGAACCTTACGGCCGACGAGGATGGCGGCGGGGCGCAATTCGAACCCGGCCAGTTCATGGAACTGGAAGTGCCGGGACAGGACCTCAAACGCGCCTATTCTCTGGCCAACACCGGCAACTGGGAGGGCAAGCTGGAATTCCTGATTCGCCTCCAGCCCGGCGGACGCTTTTCCGCCTGGCTGCGGGACGAGGCGCGGCCCGGCCAGGGCCTGATCGTCCACGGGCCCCAAGGCGCCTTCGGCCTGAGCGAAAACGGCCTGCGCCCGCGCTGGTTCGTGGCCGGCGGCACCGGCCTCGCGCCCATGCTGTCCATGCTGCGGCGCATGGCCGAGTTTCAGGAGCCGCATCCAGCGCGGCTTTATTTCGGAGTGAACCGGAGCGAGGAAATGTTCTGCCGGGAGGAACTGGAAGCTCTGTGCACGGAACTGCCCATGTTGCAGGTGACTTTGTGCGTGTGGAAAGCCAACGGCGACTGGCTCGGCTTCCATGGCACGCCGGTGGATGCCCTAGCCCGCGACCTGGCCGACGCGGACGTCCTGCCCGACATCTATCTCTGCGGCCCGCCCGCCCTGATCGACGCGGCCGAAGCCGCCGCCCGGAGCCGGGGCGTGCCGGACGAGCAGGTGATCAGCGAGAGATTTTTGCCGGCTTGAGGCTGGGAGTTTGAGCCGGCGTGGGGCGAAATAGCATCCTCGCGTATTCCGCAGTCGGGGATGGCGCAATACGCGGAGAACCGCTATTGCACCCTACCGACTGGCCTATTGTGCCGGGACTTATCCGGAAAACTTCTCCAGCACCGAATCCAGCAGCCGCCAGCCGTCCGCGGTGCAGCGGATTTGACCCCCGTTCCGTTCCAGCAAACCTAACTTCAGGCATTCGCTCAGCGCTGGTTCCAGCGTGTCCGGCGGCAGGCCGGTGCGCCCAAGGTAATCGCATTCCGCAAAACCTTCCTGCAGGCGCAAGGCGTTCATGACAAATTCCAGCGGCCGGGCGGATTCGGGCACGTCCTCCGTGCCGCCGAGCACCGCCTCCGTTCCCGCGCGGCGCATGTAATCCACCGGATTCTTGATTTTCCAGCGCCGTTCGATGCGTTTTTCCCCCGGAAAACTGAGCTTGCCGTGCGCGCCTGCGCCGAGTCCCAAATAGTCGCCGAAGCGCCAGTAATTGAGGTTGTGGCGGCATGCAAAGCCGGGACGGGCATAAGCCGAGATTTCGTACTGCCGGTAGCCGTGGGTGGCAAGAAACGCCTGTCCTTCGCGCTGGATGTCCCACGCCGTTTCGTCGTCCGGCAGGCGCGGCGGGTGGCGGTGGAACAGGGTGTTCGGTTCCAGGGTGAGTTGGTACCAGGAGATTTGTTCCGGTTCCAGTTCCACGGCGTTTAGCAAGTCTTGCAGCGCCTGCTCCGCCGTTTGGCCGGGTAGGGCGAACATCAGGTCCAGGTTGAGCTGGGCGAAGCCCGCCGCCCGCGCGGCGGCAACGGCGGCGCGGGCCTGCTGGCTGTCGTGAATCCGGCCCAGCGCGCTCAGGTGCTCGTCGCGGAAACTCTGCACGCCGATGGACATTCGGTCGACGCCTGCCTGGCGGAAGCCGGCGAACTTGTCCGCGTCCGCCGTGCCCGGATTGGCTTCCAGGGTAATTTCCGCGTCGGGCGAGACGGCAAGGTACTCGCAGATGTCCGTCAAAAGACGGGCGATGCCGGTCGCGCTGAACAGGCTGGGGGTGCCGCCGCCGATGAAAATGGTTTCCACGGTGCGGCCGGCGACGCGCGGCGCTTCAAAGTCCAGGTCGGCGCGCAGCGCGCCCAGGTAAGCCGCTTCTGCCGGCTCGCCGCGCGCGGCGTGGGAATTGAAGTCGCAATAGGGGCACTTCTTCACGCACCACGGGATGTGGACGTACAGGGAAAGAGGCGGAGCGGTCAATGACGGCATGGCGAAAAAAGAAGGGGGCGAATGCCCCCTTCTTCCGTGAACGGCAAACGCCCTGGGTTCAGGACGAAATGACGATCTTTTTCGGCTGGATGGCGGTGCGCTTGGGGATGACGATTTCCAGCACGCCGTTCTGGTAGCGGGCGGAAATGCCCTCGGCATCGGCGGTGTCGGGCAGGGAGAAGCGCCGGTAGAACGCGCCATGCACGCGCTCGATGCGCTTGTAGCCTTCCCGTGCCGCGCCGGCCTCGGTGTTGCGCGAGCCGCGCAGGGTGAGGATGCCGTTTTCCATGGTCACGTCGATGTCCTCGGGGCGGACGCCCGGCACGTCGGCGAACAGGACGTAGCCGTCGGCCCGCTCCTTGATGTCCACCGCGGGCGTCCATTCGGCTGTGGCGACGCTGCCCTCCGCAGGTGCGGCGCGGCTGCCCTCCATGAGGTCGCGCTGCAATTGATTGAGCAGGCTCCAGGGTTCGTAGCGGGTAGTCATGGCGAGCTCCTGAGTGAAGTGGGGTGATTACACTTTAAAAATAGGGTGCCGACGTCGCGCTTTCAAGAGCGAACGTTTATTACCGGGCCTTTTTCAGCGCCTGGCCTGCGGTGTCGAAGGAACAGAAGTGGCCGGTGTAGTAAACGCATTCCTCGGATTGTTCCACCTTCGCCTCGTCGCCGCTCAGGTGGATTTTCAGCACGCAGTGTCTGGCCTGGTTTTCCAGTTGCCTTTTTAACACCAATTCGTTGGGCGCGGTTTCCTTGGCCTCGCCGTCCATGTCCACCGAACACGCGTGGGCGCCTCTTTTGTCGCCGGCGCCCGGTTCGAAATCCACGTCCATGCCGACATGGGTTTCGCCGCCGCGCGTGGTGATCTTGAGGTGCTGCACGTGGCCGCCGTCGCGGCGCAGGTAATGGTCGGTGCCGGCCAGGACGCCGCCGGAAAACAGCAGGGCCAGTGCAAGGATCGGGATTCTTTTCATGAGAGTTTCCTTTGCTGGGTTGGGATGGAAACCATTGTAACCGCGCCGCTCAATCCCTCAACAGTTCGTTGATGCCGACCTTGCCGCGGGTCCTTTCGTCCACCTGCTTGATGATGACCGCGCAGTACAGGCTGTATTTGCCGTCGCTGGAGGGCAGGTTGCCGGAAACCACCACCGAGCCGGCGGGAATGCGGCCGTAGCTGATTTCGCCGGTCATGCGGTTGTAAATTTTGGTGGACTGGCCGATGTACACGCCCATGGAAATCACGGAGCCTTCCTCCACAATGACGCCCTCCACCACTTCCGAACGGGCGCCGATGAAGCAGTTGTCCTCGATGATGGTCGGGCCGGCCTGCACCGGCTCCAAAACCCCGCCGATGCCGACGCCCCCGGAGAGATGCACGTTCTTGCCGATCTGCGCGCAGGAACCCACCGTGGCCCAGGTGTCCACCATGGTGCCCGAATCCACGTAAGCGCCGATGTTGACGTAGGACGGCATCAGGATGGTGTTGGGGGCGATGAAGGCGCCGCGCCGCGCCATGGCGCCGGGCACGACGCGCACGCCGGCGGCGCGGAAATCCTCCGGCGAGAAGCTGCCGAACTTGGTTTCCACCTTGTCGTAATACTTGGTGGGGCCGGCGTCCATGACGCGGTTGTCGTTGAGGCGGAAGGACAGCAACACGGCCTTCTTCAGCCACTGGTGGACCACCCACCGGCCGTCGACCTTTTCCGCCACGCGCCGCTGGCCCGAGTCGAGCAACTTCAAGGCTTCCTCCACCGCCTCGCGCACTTCGGTGGGGGCGGAGGACGGCGAGAAGTCGGCACGGTTTTCAAAGGCTTGGTCGATGACTTTTTCCAGGGACATGGGTTTTCCTACAGGGATTGAATGAAAGACTTGATGCGCTCCGCCGCCTCTACGCACTCGTCCAGTTCGGCGACCAGGGCCAGGCGGATGTGGTTTTGGCCGGGATTCAGGCCGTGGGCTTCGCGGGACAGGAAGCTGCCGGGCAGGACGGTGACGTTGTGCGCCGCGTACAAGCGGCGGGCGAATTCCGTATCGTCGATGGGCGTCTCGATCCAGAAATAGAAGCCGGCCGGCGGGATGCTCAGGTCCAGAACATCGCCGAGGATGGCGTGCACGGCGGCAAATTTTTCGCGGTAGGCGGCGCGGTTGGCCAGCACGTGATGCTCGTCCTGCCAGGCCGCCAGGCTGGCGTGCTGCACGGCCAGGGACATGGCGCAGCCGTGGTAGGTGCGGTAGAGGAGGAATTTTTCCAGGACGGCCGCATCGCCCGCCACGAAGCCGGAGCGCAATCCCGGCGCGTTGGAGCGTTTGGACAGGCTGTGGAAGGCGACACAGCGGCGGAAGTCCGTGTTGCCCATCATCCGGGCCGCCTGCAGCAGGCCGGACGGCGGAGCGGCTTCGTCGGCGTACAGTTCCGAGTAGCACTCGTCGGAGGCGATGACGAAGTCGTGTTTTTCCGCCAGTTCGATCAGCCGCCGGAAACCGGCCAGATCCAGCACGCTGCCGGAAGGATTGGCCGGCGAGCAGACATACAGCAGCTGGCAGCGCTGCCACACGCTGTCCGGCACGGCGTCGAAATCCGGCAGATAGCCGGTTTCCCGCGTGGCGTTGAGGAAATACGGCTCCGCCCCGGCCAGCAAAGCCGCGCCTTCGTAAATCTGGTAGAAGGGATTGGGCATCACGACCAGTGGCCGCATGGCGCGGTCGACCACGCACTGGGCGAAGGCAAACAGCGCCTCGCGGGTGCCGTTGACCGGCAGAACCCCGCGCTCGGGGTCAATGCCGCCTTCCGGGAGCGCAAAGCGGTTTTCCAGCCAGCGGGCGATGCTCTGGCGGAGTTCGGGAATGCCTTTGGTGGTCGGGTATTTGCTCAAGCCGTGCAGATGGGCGATGAGCGCCTCGCCGATGAAATGCGGGGTCGGGTGCTGCGGCTCGCCGATGGACAGGTTCACGTGCGCCAGCGCTTCCGGCGGCGTCGCGCCCTGCTTCAGGCGGGCCAGCTTTTCGAAGGGGTAGGGCTGGAGTTTGTGAAGGTCCGGGTTCATGCCGGCGTCAGTCGCGGTTGGAGGGCGGGAATGGAAAAGGCGCAAAGTATAGGCGCTTCGCCGTGGGCGGCCAAACGGCGGCCGGCGGCGCCGGTCATGGCGAGGATGCGGGTCGGCGCAGATGATGCAGCGAATGGGCGAGCGCGTTCCCTCTCCAGGAAGCCCGCGTGGCTCCAATTAGCACAGCAAATCGGAGTTTGTGTTTCGCAATATCGCCAGGTGGATTTGCCGTAAACGTAGTGTCGGCTCGTTGGTTTTCTCATGCCTACGATTACGCGTCGCCAATCGTACCTGCGCGAGCTATTCACCTGCCAGACGGCGCGTCGAAAAAAGTTGGGCGCGGGCACGGGTGGGCGAGCAAATGCGGGTTTTTCTGCAGCTTTGTTAGGTGCGATGCGGTTCGAAAAAGCAGGTATTTGTGATCTGGAGTGGATGAGCGGGAAGTATTGGTCTCTGGGCAAGAAATATTTCCGCTTAATTACGTACGCGTCCTTCACGGGAACTTCACCCTGCCCACATCCTTTCCTCACGGTGTTGTGGGACAGTGCATCCGGCTATCACCGCACCAAGGAGAAATCGATATGGCGATTCAGACGGGCACATCGTGCAATCCTCCTCCCATCGAGAGGAGCTGGATGCTGGGCTGGGCGTTCGTCCAAGGTTTGGCATTGCTGCTGCTCCACAAACTGGCGAGCTCCCTAGCGCGGCCGGATGCAGAATTCGTTTGGCTTTGGCCGCTGTATTCTCTGGCGCTGGCATTGCCTGTCAGTGCCCAGTTGCTGGCGCCTTTCCGCGCAACGCCCCTGCTTTGGCGGCTCCTGGCCGGCACCGCCATCACCCTGGGTGCGGTTGCGGCTTACCGCGGCTGGCAGGTTGCTGTTGTTGGTCGGAGCGGAACCTATTGGTCCGCTGACGTCTTCACATTGGCGGTCACGCAGGGTCTGTGCGGGTTGCTTTTGCTGCCTTGTGCCCAGCAATGGCTGCGCGAGAACCGATGGGAGCCAGAGTACGCCGATTGGTTTGCGGACTTCTGCAACAACGCCGCGCGCTTGGTCATTGCCGGCGCCTTCACGGGCGGTTTCTGGCTGGCTCTGCTGCTCGCGTCCGGTTTATTCGGCATGTTGGGCCTTAAGGGCTTCGGTAAACTGATCGGCACCCACTACTTCATTTATCCGGCGACGGCCATGGCTTTCGGTCTGGGTCTGTCGCTGATCCAGATCAAAGGGGCGGTGTACCGAGGTATCTTGGGCGCGCTGGGCTGGCTGCTGCCGCTGATGGCGGTTATCGCCGTTGTGTTCCTGGCTGTCCTGCCCTTTACCGGCCTGAACCCGCTGTGGAATACCGGCCACGCCACGGCTTTGATGTTGTGCCTGCAAATAGCCATGCTGGCGTTGTTCAATGCCGCGTGGCAGGACGGCTTGGTCAAAGCTCCTTTGACGGCCTGGCTGCGTGGCTTTGTGCGCTTATGCGATCCAACTGCGGGTGGCGCAATACGGCTGGAGCGTGGACCGCGTGTGGGCGGGGCTGGTGACGGTCGCCACCGGTTTTTTCGTAGTGGGTTACGCCCTGGTCGTCGTCAACCGCGAAGCCGAGTGGATGGCGGGCGCGGCCAAAGTAAACATTGCCGGAATTCTGGCCACCGCGGCCTTGCTCTTGGCCTCGGCCACGCCCCTGCTGGACCCCGCGCGCATCGCCACGGCCAGCCAGGTCGAGCGCCTGATGGATGGCGCGGTTGCCGTCGGTCGATTCGATTTCCATTACCTGCGCGCACAGGCGGGGCGGACCGGCCACGGCGCCCTGGAAAATCTCGCCGCACTGGAAGGCGAGGGCCGCAACGCCGAAATCCGCGCCCAAGCCAAAAGCGCCTTGGCCTTTGCCCACGAATCGGCCGGGCGCCAGGTTGTCACCGCCGAAAGGATTCCCCACAGGTTGAATGTTTATCCTCCTAGCCAAACCCTCGAAGACGGATTCATCCTAGCCTTGGAGGACGAATACCGAGAAAAAAGCTTCCAGTACGGCTGCTTGACGGAGAGGGAAGACAAGTGCAACGTCCTTGTGCTGGACCTGAATCACGACGCGCTTCCGGAGTATGTAATGCTCGCATCCCACAGCAACGGCAAAGTATTTTCGAAGGTCAACGGGAACTGGAGCGTTTCCGGCTTTCTCGGCATGAGGAAGGACGCCAATGCTCCCATGCGTGGCTGGCCTGACGCGGCGGAAGTCCAACAGGCACTGGACAGCAGAACAGCCCGCGCAGTGAACGCGCCATGGAGTGACGTGGAAGTCGGCCAATGGCGATTTGTCGTCGAATGAAGCGAGGAGCCGTCGGATGCCAACCATAAGCTTCCGTTCGGGAAAAAAAGGGTCTGGCATTCCAACATTCGCAGCCCGTGTAAGATGTGCCCACGTTAGGACGCGCATGGAGTCGGGGTCAGGTCTAGCATCATTGCAAGGCGAATGGCGCGAATGCATCATCACGCGCAACACCAAGGACTTCAGGCGCTGTAAAGACCCTTTTCTCCCCGGCGAATTTGAAGCGGCGTTAATGGCAGCAAATGCCTGACGACATCGAGTTGCGCTCTGCGGCGCATTCCATGGAAAGAATCCTCAACGCGTCCCGATGGCTTCCACGATGGCGGCGCGCAGCGTCTCGCGCCGCGATTCGTCGCCGATCGGGTTGTTTTCCCGGTCGGTGACCAGGAACAGGTCCTCGGCGCGGCTGCCGATGGTGCTGATCTGCGCGTGGTGCACGCGGACCCCTTGGTGCTGGAAGACTTCGCCAACCTTGGACAGCAGGCCGGGGCGGTCGGTGGCCAGCAGTTCCATGAGCGTGTGGCGCTCCTGGGGGTCGTCGTGGAACAGGACTTCGGTCTTGACGGCGAAGTGGCGGATTTGCGCCGGTTCACGGCGTTTGACGCGGGCGATGGCATCGTGCGGCGCCGCCAGGTTGGCGCGCAGCCGGCAGGCGATTTCCACTTGGCGGTGCAGGTCGCCGATGGTGGTGCCGTTGCGTTCCAGTATCTGGTAGCTGTGCAGCGCCTGGCCGTCGCGGGTGGTGATGATGCGGGCGTGCAGGATGGTAAGGCCCAGTTGGTCCAGGGTGGCGGTGGCGCGCGAGAAGACGAAGTCCGCGTTGGACATGAACACGTGCACTTCCGCGCAGCCGCGCAGCCCTTCCGGACACAGGAGCACCAGCGGCGCGGCATGGTCGTGCCGGGCCAGGGCCGCAGTGTGCCAGGCGATTTCCACCGCGGCATAGCGGAGGAAGTAGTCCTCATCGAAGCGGCGCCAGACCTGGCCGGCCTGTTCGGCGGAGACACCCTGCCGGCGCAACAGTACCAGGGTGTCGTGGCGGCAGGCGGCGACGCGCTCCGCTTCGGCGGGGAGGTTGTGCACGCCGCGGCGGAAAGCGCGCAAGGTGGCCCGGTACAGTTCGCGCAGCAGGGCGTCCTTCCAGGAGTTCCACAGGTTGGCGTTGGTGGCGCGAATGTCCGCTACCGTGAGCAGGTACAGGTGGTGCAGGTATTCCTCGTTGCCCACCACGGCCGCGAATTCGTGCGCCACTTCGGGGGCGGAGATGTCCTTGCGCTGGGCGGTGAGGGACATGAGCAGGTGATGGCGCACCAACCACTTGACCAAATGGGTGTCGCCGTCGCTGATTTCGTGGCGGCGGCAGAACTCCTCGGCGATCTTTTCCCCGACCTGGGAGTGGTCGCCGCCGCTGCCCTTGGCGATGTCGTGCAGCAAGCCGGCGACGTAAAGCAATTCCGGTTTGGCGATCAACTGGAAAATGTCGTGGCAGAACGGCAGTTCGTCCCGGTGCTGCTCCAGGGACATCCGGCGCAGGTTGCGCACCACGAACAGGGTGTGCTCGTCCACCGTGTAGGCATGGAATAGGTCGAACTGCATGCGCCCCACCACCCGCTCGAATTCGGGCAGGTAGGCCGCCAGCACCCCGTAGCGGTTCATGCGTCGCAACTGGTGCGTGATGCCGCCCGGCTGGCGGAGGATTTCCATGAATTGGCGGTACATGGCCGGATTCCGGCGCGCCGATTCGTCGATCAGCGGCAGGGATTGGCGGATCAGGCGGATGGTGGTGGCGGTGACGCCCAGTAGGCGCTCGTCGCGCTGCAAAAGGAGAAAGAGTTCCAGCAAGGCCGGCGGGTGGTCGCGGAACACCGCCTCGTGCGCGGCCTGCAGATAGCCGCCGATCTCGACGAAGCGGGCATTGATGGCGCGCGGCTCGCCGTGGGGCGGATGGATGGATTCGCTGAACAATTGCAGCAGCATTTCGTTCAGCCGCTCCACGCCTTTGACGATGCGGAAGTACTGCTGCATGAACGATTCGACCGCCGGGTTGCCCTCGCCGTGGCCGAAGCTTGCGGCCAATTCGCGCTGGTGCTCGAACAGCAGCCGTTCCTCGCCGCGGCTCACCAGGGCGTGCAAGGCAAAACGCATGTTCCAGAGGAAGTCCCGGGCGTTTTCCAGTTCGGCGTATTCGTCGTCGGTCAGGATGCCCAGGGCCACCAGTTGCTGCAAGCGGAGCGCGCCATACAGGCGCCGCGCCACCCAGCCGAGCATTTGCAGGTCGCGCAGGCCTCCGGGGCCTTCCTTGACGTTGGGTTCCAGATTGAACGCCGTGTGGTGGGCGCGGGCGTGGCGGGTGCGCTGTTCGTTCAGTTTGGCGGCGAGAAATTCCGGCCCCGGCCACAGGCGGTCCGGGGCGGTTTCGCGCTGCATGGCGCTGAACAGGGCGTCGTCGCCGCTCAGCCAGCGCGCTTCCAGCAGGTTGGTGAGCACCGTCTGGTCGCGGCGTGCCTCCTCGCCGCACTCGGCGATGCTGCGCACGCTTTGGCCGGGCTTCAGGCCGATGTCCCACAGGAACTGGAAAAAGGCCGCCAGGCCATGGGTGGCCGCATCGTCCGGTGCTTCCGGGGCGATGATGAGGATGTCGATGTCGGAGGCGGGGTGGAGTTCGCCGCGGCCGTAGCCGCCCACCGCCGCCAGGGTGAAGCGGGCGTGGTGAGCGGGAAGGAAATGCTTCCAGCAGGCCGTTAGCAGTTCGTCGCAAAAGGCCGCGCGGGTGCGGATCAGGGGCGCCGCCTGGCCGGTCTGCTCGAAGAGGCGGATCAGTTCGGCGTCGAACTCGCCCAGGCGCTGCCGCAGGGTGGCGACGGGGTTGGGATGGGTGAGCAGCGTGTCGAAGAAGGACAAGGGGCCTCAGACGGGTTCGTCCCGGCGCAAGGTCAGGACTTCCGCCCCGTCCCGAGTCACCAGGATGGTGTGCTCCCATTGCGCCGAAAGACTGTGATCGCGGGTGACGGCGGTCCAGCCGTCGGGGAGGATTTTGGTTTCCTTCTTGCCGGCGTTGATCATCGGCTCGATGGTGAAAATCATGCCGGCTTGCAGGACGAGCCCGTCGCCCGGCTTGCCGTAGTGCAGCACCTGCGGCTCCTCGTGGAAGTCGCGGCCGATGCCGTGGCCGCAAAACTCGCGCACCACGCTGAAGCCGTTGGCTTCGGCGTGCCTCTGGATGGCGTGGCCGATATCGCCCAGCGTGGCGCGGGGGCGCACCTGACGGATTCCTTCGAACATCGCCTCGCGCGCCACCTGAATCAGCCGCCGGGCGCGGATCGACGGCTCGCCGACGCAGAACATCATGCTGGTGTCGCCGTGATAGCCATCCTTGATCACGGTGATGTCGATGTTGACGATGTCGCCGTTCTTGAGTTTCTTCGGGCCGGGAATGCCGTGGCAGACCTGGTGGTTGACCGAGGTGCAGATGGATTTGGGAAAGCCGCGATAATTCAGCGGCGCGGGAATCGCATTCTGCACGCGAACGATGTGGTCGTGACAGAGGGCGTCGAGCTCGTCGGTGGTGATGCCGGCTCTGACGTGCGAGCCGATCATCTCCAGCACTTCCGCGGCCAGACGGCCGGCGACGCGCATTTTCTCGATTTCGGAGAGGGTTTTGATGCTGACGCTCATGGGGCGGCGCGGGCCGGAAATAGGGGTGGGAGAGGCGCGAAAGGCCGAGCGGATTGCCCGACTAGAGCCCGGTATGGTATAAATCGCTGTTGCTTTTGGCAATATAAAACACACATATACCGGCACATCCTCCGGGTGCCCGCCTTGGCGCGGGTTGGCGGATGGGGTATGTGGAGGCTCAACCCAAACATTGGAAATCTAGAATCCATGGCAAACGTTACCATGCGCCAGATGCTTGAAGCCGGCGTGCACTTCGGCCACCAGACCCGTTACTGGAGCCCCCGGATGGCGCCTTACATTTTCGGCGCCCGCAACCAGATCCACATCATCAACCTGGAAAAGACCCTGCCGCTGCTCAACGAGGCGATGCGCTACCTCGAGCAGCTTACGGCCAACCGGGGCAAAGTCCTGTTCGTCGGCACCAAGAAGGCCATCCGCAAGGTGGTGCAGGAAGAGGCCGCGCGCTGCGGCATGCCTTACGTCAACTACCGCTGGCTGGGCGGCATGTTGACCAATTTCAAGACCATCCGCCAGTCCGTCTCGCGGCTCAAGCAGCTGGAGACCATGCGCGACGACGGCAGCCTGAGCCGTTTCAGCAAGAAGGAAGCGCTGGGCATGATGCGCGAACTGGAGCGCCTGGAGCGTTCCTTGGGCGGCATCAAGGACATGGACCGCCTGCCGGACGCACTGTTCGTGCTGGATGTGGGCCACGAGGACAATGCCATCAAGGAAGCCGTCAAATTGGGCATCCCCGTGGTGGCGGTGGTGGACACCAACAACAGTCCCGTGGGCGTGGATTACATCATTCCGGGCAACGACGACTCGATCCGCGCCGTGCAGCTTTACATGCAGAACGCGGCGGCGGCGATCCTGGAAGGCAAGACCCAGGACTTGGGAATGGCTGCAGCCGCATCGGAAGACGAGTTCGTCGAAATGGACGCCGAAACGCCGGCGGCCGAATGATCCCCGCCGCGTTAAGAAATCGCGGCAGCCTTGCTCGCCCTCTCCCCCTGGGAGAGGGACGGGGTGAGGGAGCGGCAAGAGCGAAAACGAAGATTTGACGAGGTTTTGAATGAGTATTACGGCGGCGATGGTCAAGGAACTGCGCGAGCGTACCGGTTCCGGAATGATGGAATGCAAGAAGGCGCTGGCGGAGACGAACGGCGACCTGGAGGCGGCGATCGAGCAAATGCGCAAGAACGGCCTGGCCAAGGCCGACAAGAAAGCCGGACGCACGGCGGCGGAAGGCTGCGTGTGCGCGAAGATCAGTGCCGACGGCAAGCGCGCAGCGCTGGTCGAGATCAACAGCGAGACTGATTTCGTCGCCAAGGCGGATGATTTCATCCATTTCGCCGCAAGCGTGGCGAACTGCGTGCTCGCCCTTCCCGTCGAGTCCGTCGAGCAGTTGTCCGGCCAGGCACTGGACGGCGGCGCCACGGTGGATGAAGCACGCAAGGCGCTGGTCGCCAAGCTGGGCGAAAACCTCAGCGTACGTCGCTTCGCGCGGATGGACAGCGCGGCCGGACTCGTCGCCTGCTACCTGCACGGCAGCCGCATCGGGGTGCTCGTCGAGTTGAACGGCGGCGACGCCGAACTGGGACGGGATATCGCGATGCATATCGCCGCCAGCAAGCCGGTGTGCGTGGACGAGTCGGGTGTGCCGGATGAAATGGTCGCCAAGGAGAAGGAAATCTTCTCCGCCCAGGCGGCGGACAGCGGCAAACCGGCGAATATCATCGAAAAGATGGTGACGGGGCGCATCCAGAAATTCTTCGGCGAAATCACCCTCGTCGGCCAGCCATTCGTGAAGAATCCCGACCAGACCGTGGGCGATCTGCTCAAATCCAAGGGCGCCAAGGTTGTGCGCTTTGCCCGTTACGAGGTTGGCGAGGGCATCGAGAAGGAAGAGAGCAACTTTGCAGAGGAAGTGATGGCGCAGGTGCGCGGCTCCTGATCATCCGTCCGGACTGGCGGAAACATGCGGGCGAGCAGCCCGCTTCCACATCCTGAGCGGCGGCGCGTTCTAAGCGCGGAACGCGCCGCGCTTCAACCCGAAGCGAACCACATGGCCCCTTTGAAGTACCGCAGGATTCTTCTGAAATTGAGCGGCGAGGCCCTGATGGGCAATGGGCGCTGCGGAGGCATCGATCCGGGCATTCTGCAGCGCCTGGCGTCGGAAATTCTCGATCTGTGCCGCGCCGGGGTGCAGGTGGGGCTGGTCATCGGCGGCGGCAACATCATCCGCGGCGCGGAGAAAGCCTCGGAAGGGCTGGAGCGCGTCACCAGCGACCACATGGGCATGTTGGCGACAGTCATCAATGCCCTGGCCATGCAGGACGCCATCGAGCACCTCGGCCAGCCGGTGCGGGTCATGTCGGCGCTGAAAATCAACCAGGTGTGCGAGGACTATATCCGCCGCCGCGCGGTGCGGCACCTGGAGAAAGGCCGGGTGGCCATCTTCGCGGCGGGAACGGGCAACCCGTTCTTCACCACCGATTCGGCGGCCAGCCTGCGCGCCATCGAAATCAACGCCGATCTGCTCATCAAGGCCACCAAGGTCGACGGCGTCTATTCCGACGATCCCTTGAAAAACCCCCAGGCCACCTTCTATTCCCGCCTGACTTACGATCAGGCGCTCGATCAGCGTCTCCACGTCATGGACGCGACCGCCCTGGTGCTGTGCCGCGACCATCGCATGCCCCTGCGGGTGATGAACGTCTTCCACCCCGGCGCGGTCATGCGCCTGGTGCGGGGCGAGGAACTCGGCTCCCTCATAGAAACAGGATGATAATCCCATGATCAGCGATATTACCCAGAGTGTTTCAGGGCGCATGGCCAAGAGCCTTGATTCCCTCCGGCACGACTTCGCCAAGATCCGTACCGGCCGTGCCCATCCCAGCCTGCTGGAACACATCATGGTCAATTATTACGGCACGGAAACGCCGCTGCCCAAGTGCGCCAACGTCAACGTCGAGGACGCGCGCACCCTGTGCATCACCGCCTGGGACAAGAGCATGGTGCAGGCCATCGAAAAGGCCATCCTGACTTCCGACTTGGGGCTGAACCCCAACTCGGCGGGCACGGTCATCCGCGTGCCCATGCCGCCCCTGACCGAGGAGCGGCGCAAGAGCCTGGTCAAGATCGTGCGCGGCGAGGCCGAAAACGCCCGCGTCGCCCTGCGCAACATCCGCCGCGACGCCAATGGGGAACTCAAGGAGGCCCTGAAGGAAAAGCTGATTTCCGAGGACGAGGAGCGCCGGGGCCAGGAACAGGTCCAGAAGCTCACCGACAAGTTCGTCGAGGAAGTCGAAAAGCTGCTGAAGGAAAAGGAAGCGGACCTGATGGCCGTGTAACTGTTATGGCGATCCGCGCCATCCAAACCATGCAAGACGCTCCCGCCATAACAGTTCCCCTCACCCCATCCCTCTCCCAGAAGGAGAGGGAGAGCAATGTGTTCGCTACGCGACTTTACTGACAGGCATGGACGCGGAATCGACTTTATCGGAATCCGGCTCTAGCCTCGGGGTGTTCCCGGACAAGGGGGGCCAGACGCCGCGCCATATCGCCATCATTATGGACGGCAACGGCCGCTGGGCCAGGCAGCGGCATTTGCCGCGCACGGCGGGCCATAGCGCCGGCATCGCCGCCGTGCGCAAGACGGTGCGTTTTTGCGCCCAGAGCGGCGTGGACGTCCTGACCCTGTTTGCCTTTAGCAGCGAGAACTGGCGGCGCCCGGCGCAGGAAGTGTCGGTGCTGATGCGCCTGTTCATCGAATCTCTCGCCCGGGAGACGAAGCAGTTGCACGAGCAGGGCATCCGCCTCAAGGTGATCGGCGAGCGTTCGAGTCTGCCGCAATCGCTTCAGGAGCATATCCGGGAGGCGGAAGCGCTGACGAGCGCCAATCGCGGCATGACGCTGGTCATCGCCGTCAATTACGGCGGGCGTTGGGACATCGCCCAGGCCGCAAGGCGACTCGCCGCCGACGTCGCCCGGGGAGCCTTGGCGCCGGAACAGGTCACGGAAGGCGCGCTGGCCGCTTACCTGTCCACCGCCGACTGGCCGGAGCCGGATCTGTTCATCCGCACCGGCGGGGAGCAGCGCATCAGCAATTTTCTCCTCTGGCCGCTGGCCTACACCGAACTTTATTTCACGCCGGTGCTGTGGCCGGATTTCGGCGAAAGCGATCTGGCGGAGGCGTTTGCCGAATTCGCCGGACGGGAGCGGCGTTTCGGTCTGACCACCGAGCAACTGGCCGACGCCCTGGAGACGGCGGATCCGCCGGCGCACCTTTCATTACAACAATAACACCGGTATTTTCCATGTTACGCACGCGAGTCATTACTGCAGCCGTTCTCCTGCCCCTTACGGTCGCCGCCGTCTGGTATCTGCCCGTCACCGGCTTTGCTCTGGCCTGGGGCGCAGTCATCCTCCTCGGCGCCTGGGAGTGGGCGGCCTTTTTCGATCCCGCGACGCCCGCCGCGCGCAGCGTGTTCGTCGTGCTGGTCGCCGCCGCGCTTTACGGGGTCTGGAGCCTGGCGACCCACGGCTGGGGGCCGCAAATCGACCAATGGCTGGTCTGG
>DATDOO010000162.1:0-3961 GCA_035293245.1 Methylococcaceae bacterium | reverse complement strand
ACGGCCCGGGCGACTACAGCATGGACGAAAAAACCCGTCAGGCGCACCTCACCGAAGCCGGCCACGAGAAAATCGAGCGCCTCCTGGTCAAGCACGGCCTGATCAATGCGGGAGAAAGCCTGTACGACCCGGCCAACATCCGCCTCATGCATTACATCAATTCGTCTTTGCGAGCGCACGCCCTGTTCCAGCGGGACGTGGACTACATTGTCCGCGACGACCAGATCGTCATCGTCGACGAGTTCACCGGACGCGCCATGCCGGGGCGCCGCTGGTCGGAAGGCTTGCATCAGGCGGTGGAGGCCAAGGAAAACGTGACCGTGCAGAACGAGAACCAGACCCTGGCCTCGATCACCTTCCAGAACTATTTCCGCCTCTACGCCAAGCTGTCCGGCATGACCGGCACCGCCGACACCGAGGCGGCGGAATTCCATCAGATCTACGGCCTGGAAGTGGTGGTCATTCCCACCAACCAACCCATGATCCGTAAGGATCACGGCGATATGGTCTACCTCACCACCCGCGAAAAATACGTGGCTGTGGTCGAGGACATCGCTGAATGCCTGAAGCGCCAGCAACCGGTGTTGGTGGGCACCACCTCGATCGAAAATTCGGAACTGATCTCCGGCATGCTGCGCCGGCAGAACATTCCCCACCAGGTACTCAATGCCAAGCAGCACGAGAAGGAGGCGCACATCGTCGCCCAGGCCGGACGCCCCGGCGCGGTGACCATCGCCACCAACATGGCCGGCCGCGGCACCGACATCGTGCTCGGCGGCAGCCTGGACGAGGAACTTTCGGCCCTGGGCCCGGACGCCGATCCCGCCGAGGTGGCGCGCATCAAGCGCGAATGGCAGGTGCGCCACGAGCAGGTCGTCGCGGCCGGCGGCCTGCATGTGGTTGGTTCCGAGCGCCACGAGTCGCGGCGTATCGACAACCAGTTGCGCGGCCGTTCCGGCCGCCAGGGCGATCCGGGCTCGACCCGCTTTTACCTGTCCCTGGAAGACAACCTGATGCGCATTTTCGCCTCCGAGCGCGTCTCGGTGCTGATGCAGAAACTGGGCATGGGCGAAGGCGAGGCCATCGAACACCCCTGGGTCACGCGCGCCATCGAAAACGCCCAGCGCAAGGTGGAAGCGCGCAACTTCGACATCCGCAAGCAGCTTCTGGAATACGACAACGTCGCCAACGACCAGCGCCGCGTCATTTACCTGCAACGCGACGAACTGATGGCCACGGACGACATTTCCGACGTGGTCGCCGCCATTCGCCACGACGTGCTCAACAACATCATCGACAGTTACATCCCGCCGCAGAGCATGGAAGAGCAATGGGACCTTCCGGGGCTGGAAAAGGCGCTGGAGAGCGAACTGGCCATGCCGATACCCGTTGCCTCGTTGGTCGCCGACCATTCCAACTGGCATGAACAGACGGTGCGCGACTTCGTCGAGTCCGAGCTGGAAAAGGCGTATGCCGCCAAGGAAGCCGCTTTGGGCCCGAGCCTTCTGCGGCACTTCGAGAAGTCCATCATGCTGCAGGTGCTGGACAACTCCTGGCGGGAACACCTCGCCTCGATGGATCATTTGCGCCAGGGTATCCACTTGCGCGGCTACGCCCAGCGCGATCCCAAACAGGAATACAAGCGCGAGGCCTTTATCCTGTTCAGCGGCCTGCTGGAGGACATCAAGAAGGAAGTGGTCGGCCTGCTGTGCAAAGCGAACGTCAAAATCGAGGCCGACGTGGACGCGCTGGACGCGCAGCTCCAGGCCCCCGCCCCGGAGGCAATGCAGTTCCAGCACGCGGAAGCGGCCAGCGCCTTTACCGGCGAAAGCGAAGACGCCGGCGCCGCTCCGTTGGCGCAACCCGCCGCTGCCGAGCGGTTCGCCGGGAATGAGCCGAGCCGGGGCGAGCACAAGCGCCCCTTTGTCCGGCCGGATCAGAAAGTCGGCCGTAACGACCCCTGCCCCTGCGGGTCAGGCCGAAAATTCAAGGCCTGTCACGGCCAGTTGCAGTAAGGCGGGGATCATGGCGGTCGGCGCAGCGAAAACCCCGCAGTTGCTCCCGGTGGCAGGCGTCCGGATCGGCACGGCCTGCGCCGGCATCAAGCGCACGACGCGGGACGATTTGACCCTCTTCGAACTGGCGGAAGGTTCAACCTGCGCAGCCGTGTTTACGCAGAACGCCTTCTGCGCCGCGCCGGTGGTGGTGGCGCGCCAGCATCTGGCCCACGCGCCGCGCTGGCTGCTGATCAACTCCGGCAACGCCAATGCCGGCACCGGTGTACGAGGCCTGGAGGCCGCCAGGGAAACCTGTCGTGCTTTGGCTGTCCTTTGCGGCGGGAAGCCGGAACAAGTCCTGCCGTTTTCCACCGGCGTGATCGGCGAATACCTGCCGGTGGACAAGATTCGCGACGCTCTGCCCTCCGCCATCGCCGCACTGGATGAGGCCCACTGGCCCCAAGCCATGCAGGCCATCATGACCACCGACACGCGTCCCAAGGGCGCATCCCGTGTCGTGCATGTGGCCGGGATTCCCGTCACGGTGACGGGAATCTGCAAGGGGTCGGGCATGATTCATCCGAACATGGCGACCATGCTCGCCTACCTTGCCACCGACGTCCGCGTCGCCGCACCGCTGCTTGGGCAAGTTCTGGACGCGGCGGTGGAGGAAACCTTCAACTGCGTGACCGTGGACGGCGACACCTCCACCAACGATGCCTGCGTGCTGATGGCATCGGGCGCCTCGGGAGTTTCGATCGATGCGGACGGCGACGCTCTCGCGCTGTTTACGTCCGCGGTGCGCGAAGTGTGCGCGGAACTGGCCGAGGCCATCGCCCGCGATGGCGAGGGCGCCAGCAAATTGATCCGCGTCCGTGTGGAAAACGCCGTGAGCGCCGTCGAGGCTCACCGGGTTGCCAACGCTGTGGCGCTGTCGCCCCTGGTGAAGACCGCTTTCTTCGCCAGCGATCCCAACTGGGGACGCATCCTCGCCGCCGTGGGCCGCGCCGGCTGCGACAATCTGGACATCGCCCGCGTCCGGGTCTGGCTGGACGAAACCTGCATCGTCGAGAGCGGCGGCCGCGCGCCCTCGTACACCGAGGAAGCCGGCCAGTCCGTAATGGCCCGCGAGGACATCACCGTGCGCATCGACCTGCAGCGGGGGACAGCCGCCCGCCAGGTGCTGACTTGCGATTTTTCCTACGATTATGTGCGCATCAACGCGGAATACCGCACCTAATGGTCATGGCGACTCGCCGCCCGCGACGATGAAAGCATCGACTTGCCATGACCGTTTCCCTCACCCCGGCCCAATCATGTCGGGCTATCCATGCCCGGCACCCTTCGGGCGCGGTGCGTGCAAATCCGCTCCCGGCGGATTTGTCCCGAAGGGCGAGGGTGCGCAAGGTTGCTGCGACTTTCACGTCAACCCTTGCCGGTGACCGACCAACTACGCGTCGCGGTGGGCGTGATCCGCGATGCTCGAAACCGGGTGCTGATCGCCCAAAGGCCCCGGCATGTTCACCAGGGCGGCTTGTGGGAATTCCCCGGCGGCAAGCTGGAGCCGGGGGAATCCGTCGAGGCAGCGCTGGCGCGGGAGCTGGAAGAGGAGTTGCACCTGCACGTCCGGCGCTCGGCACCGTTGTTGACCGTGCGCCATGCCTATCCGGATCGCTGCGTCGAACTGGTCGTGCGCGAAGTGACGGAATGGCAAGGCGAACCCTACGGTCGGGAAGAGCAGCCCATCCGCTGGGTGGAGCCGGAGCGCCTGCCCGACTACGCCTTCCCCGCCGCCAATGCGCCCATCGTCAGCGCCGCGCGCCTGCCCGACGCGTACGCCATCCTGGACATTGCCGCGTTCGACGCGGATGAACTGGCGCGACGTTTCGACCGTTTGGCCGAACGCGGGGTGACATTGCTGCAATTGCGCGCCAAGACCCTCGCCGAAAGCGAATACCGGCGGG
>DATDOO010000161.1:0-14889 GCA_035293245.1 Methylococcaceae bacterium | reverse complement strand
GGATGCGGCCGGCCAGGAGGAATACGCGCTCGCCCTTGCCGACTCCCAAGCCGCGCAGCACGTTGCAGAAGCGGTTGCTGAGGGCGGCCAGTTCGGCGTAGCTCATGGGGCGGGCGGGCAGCCCGCGGGACAGGAAACGGAAGGCGGTCTTGTCGTGCAGGGGGCCGGCTGCGTGGCGATCCACCGCCAGACGGGCGATGTTCGCATCCCCCGCCAGCTCGCGCGCGGCCATCTCCCAGGAAAAAATCCGCCGTTCCGCGTCGTAGTCGGACAGGTTGGGCGGAACCCGCAAATCGGCGGCAGCCTTGCGGATGATCGTCGATAAAGCCATGCCCTGCGTTCCTCCGTCCTCGCAATGGAACCACGTCGGCCCGCAAGATGCCCCCGCCGTTACGGGTTGTCAATCCGGGGAAGGTCGCCGCAAGGCCCTCGGACGCCCGTAACGAACAGCCGACCGACACCGGCCCAACTGCCACAGGCACGGCAAAAAGGCAAGGCGAAACTTGATCGACCGGCCCATTCCGGTGTAAGGTCGCGCCTGCTTTCCAAGACGCCCAATCCGCACAAGGCATGATGATACCCCCAGCGCATCGGGATATGGCCGATGCACAAACCCGATCCGCTCCCGATAACCGCTCCGGCTTTTCCCGCCGGATGTTCCTGAGAACCCTGGCTGCCGGGGCCGCCGGGTCCCTGATGCTCCCCGCCGGCGAGGTGTTCGCCAAGACCTTCGGGGAAGCCCGCCAACTCTCCTTCCTCAACCTGCATACCGACGAGAAGTTCCGGATCGACTGCTGCCCCGGCAAACGTCACGACGTCATCGCACTGCGGCGATTCAACGAGTTCCTGCGCGACCACCGCACCGGCGAAGTCCACCCCATGGACCCCGCCCTGCTGGACATCCTCAACGCCGTCGCGGCGCTGACCCACAGCCGCGGCACGTTCCAGGTCATCTGCGGCTACCGCTCCCCCCAGACCAACGCCATGCTGCACCGCACCAGCAGCGGCGTGGTGGAAAACAGCCTGCACACGGTCGGCAGGGCCATCGACGTGCGCCTGAGCGACGTGAATACCAAGACGCTACAAAAGGCGGGCATCGCCCTGGAAAAAGGCGGGGTGGGCTATTACCGGCAATCGGATTTCGTCCACCTGGACACCGGCCGGGTCCGCACCTGGTAGGACTCGGCGCATTCAGCCGCCGCCCCCGTCAAGCAATCTCGCCAGCCTGGCGTCTTTCCCGTAAATGTCGGGATAGAACAGTACCTGCCCCTCCCCGTCGACCAGCGCAGTAGTGTAAAAGATGTAAACGGGGATGGGCCGACTCAGGGGGACGCTGAAGGTCTGGTTTCCGTCCATGGCACCGGAAATGCGCTCCGCATCCCAGCCCCCTTCCCTTTCCAGCACGAACCGCGCGAGGCTTAAAGGGTCCGCAACCCGGATGCAGCCGTGGCTGAAATCGCGGCGCGCCTTCTGAAACAGCCGCTGCGCCGGCGTACCGTGCAGATACACGCCATGGGCGTTGGGGAACACGAACTTGACCGGCCCCAGGGCGTTCTTGGGTCCCGGCCGCTGCCGCAGCCTGGCGGTTCCCGAGTCGCTGTCGCCGGCAAATTCCATGTCATTCCGGTCCAGATAGTCGGGATCGCTCTCGATGAGCGGCAACAGTTCCTTCTCGGCGATGCTGTCCGGGACGTTCCAGTAGGGCCGGAATACCACGTAGCGCATGTCGGCCCCGAATACCGGCGTACGCCGGTCGCTGACGGCCCGGCCGACGATCACGTCCATGGCAACGGCAGGCTTGGCGAAATCGGGAGCGCCGGTCTCGAATGCGTAAAGCCGGAACGCGGGCACGTTCACCACGATGAATGGGCCGTCGAGGGCGTCCGGCAGCCAGCGCAAGCGTTCCAGGCCGAAGCGGATCTGGGCGACCCTTTCCGTCGGCGAAACGTTGAGTTCCTTCAGCGTCTGGCGACCCACCACCCCGTCGGGTTCCAGGCCGTGGCGCGTCTGGAACCGGCGCACGGTCTCGGCGAGGCGCTCATCGTATTGGCTATCCGTCTCCCCCTCCGGTCCGGCCACCGGATAACCCAGCGCCTGCAAGCAATTGCGCAGCAGCGGAACCTCGTCCGCCTTCTCGCCCGGACGCAGGCTTTTGCCAAAGGTCAGGGGGTCGAAAAACACGCCGTTTGCCAGGTCGCGGTACCGGCGCAAGGCGGCTTTGAGATTCCGGTAGGCTTCGGTCGCCGGCTCCAGGCGATCGAGCCGCTCGGCGGGGTTGTTATCGCTGGCGATTTCCACCACGAGTTGTACCAGCTCCAGCGGCTTTTTCCGCTCGATGGCAATGCCCAGACCGCTTGCCCCGGTATCGATCCGCCCCCGGTGGAGGTGATCGCCGAAACGCATGAGGGCGGCGCTCAATCGCACATCGAACGCGGGCCAGCCTTCCTCCGCCGAAGCCGTACCGGCAGCCAGGCGAGCCAGCCACTCGTTCCAGCGTGCTCCCCCATAGTCTTCCGGATTCAAACCCCGCTCGTCGGCCCGCGCCAGGCTGTCCAGCACGGCAACCGCTGGCGCCGTCGGCTTTCCCTCGCGGCTCCACAACAGTTGGTAACCGTTGGCCTGGTAAAGCCGGCGCACATCGTCGATCAGCGCCTGCGAAGGTAAGCCCGGTTTGGAAGGCGGCGCCCCTTTTTCGAGCAGATCGCGCAGCGGTGAAGGCGCACTGAGGTTTCCACTTTCCGAAAAAGATTCGGTTGATCGCACCGGCCACGGCACCAGGCTGCCGGCCAGCAGAAGCAACACGAAAAGAAAGCCGGAACGCGAATTTATGCACAACATGTGCGGATAATCCTAACCCATTCCCGGCCCCGGCAGGCAAGCTGCGCTCCCGCTCGCTGCAATGAGACTGCCGGCAGGTGCGGACAATGGGTCACCCATTCTCCTGCCGGTTTCAACAAGTTTTGCGATACTCTGCGGGAACGTAATTCAGCGTTTCGCCAATGCTTGTGGGATCTCAGGCCATCGCCACCCGCTGGCGCTTGGCGCCCCAATCGCCGGGCCGGGCTTCGAACACGCCGGCGCACGGGGTCTGGCACTTGCTGCAGCGACCTTTTTCGTCCAGGTTCCACTCCGAAAGCACGTACCAGTCGCGGCCGATCAGGCGCTGCCCGCAATGACGGCAGTAGGTGCTCTCGTCCGTCTTGTCGTGGACGTTACCCACGTAGGCGTAGTGCACGCCGTTCTTCAAGGCGATGCGCCGCGCCCGCTGCAGGGTGGCGAGGGGCGTGGGCGGAATGTCGCGCATCTTCCAGTCCGGGTGGAAGGCGCTGAAGTGCATGGGCACTTCGGGTCCGAGGTTTTCCACCACCCACTGGGTCATGGCTTCCAGTTCGGCATCGGAATCGTTCTCGCCGGGAATCAGCAGCGTGGTCAACTCGAACCACACGGAGGTCTCATGCTTGAGGTAGCGCAGGGTGTCCAGCACCGGCGCCAGGTGACCGCCGCAGATGCGGTGATAGAAATCTTCGCTGAAGGACTTGAGATCCACGTTGGCGGCGTCCATCCACCGGTAGAACTCGGCGCGCGGCTCCGGGCAGACGAAACCGGCGGTCACCGCCACGGACTTGATCCCCTTTTCCCGGCAGGCCCTGGCGGTGTCGATGGCGTACTCGTGGAAAGTGACCGGGTCGTTATAAGTGTAGGCGACGCTGCGGCAGCCCAGTTCCTGGGCGACCTGGGCGATACGTTCCGGCGAGGCGGCGTCGAGCAGGGCGTCCATTTCCCGCGACTTGCTGATGTCCCAGTTCTGGCAGAACTTGCAGGCCAGGTTGCAGCCGGCGGTGCCGAAGGAAAACACCGGCGTGCCGGGTAGAAAGTGGTTGAGGGGTTTTTTCTCGATGGGATCGATGCAAAAGCCGCTGGAGCGGCCGTAGGAATGCAGGACGATTTCGTTGCCCACGTTGCCGCGCACGAAACACAGGCCGCGCTGGCCCTCATGCAGCTTGCAGAAGCGCGGACACACGTCGCACTGGATGCGCCCGTCCGCCAGGGCGTGCCAGTAATGGGTGGGAAAGGTTTCGGGAGGAATGTAATTTGCGGCTTGCATGGCACGCTCGGGTTGCAATAAGCAAAAATTAGACTTTAATTCATAGCATAGATTCCCAGTGCGCACTGGAGGCGCTCCATGGCCAACATCCGTTATCCCGCCGTGGCGGGGTCGTTCTATCCCGCCGATCCCCATCAGTTGCAAGACATGCTCTCGGGCTTCCTCGGCGCCGTGGCGCCCGTTGCCGAGTCCGCGCCCAAGGCGCTCATCGTCCCGCACGCCGGCTACATCTATTCCGGCCCCATCGCGGCCAGCGTTTACGCCCGCCTCGCACCCGCCCGCGCCACCATCCGCCGCGTGGTGTTGGTGGGACCGTCGCACCGGGTGCCGTTTCAGGGACTGGCGGCCAGCCCGGCGGAAAAATTTGCCTCTCCGCTGGGTTCCGTGCCCGTCGATCAGGAAGGGATCCGCGCCCTGCTCGACTTACCGTACTTCGGCTATCTGGAAGAAGCCCATCGCCTGGAACACAGCCTGGAGGTGCACTTGCCCTTCCTGCAAAGCCTGATCGAGGACTTTTCCCTGATCCCCATCGTCGTCGGCGACGCCACTCCGGAACAGGTGGCGACGGTGCTGGAGTGTTTGTGGGGCGGACCGGAGACGCTGATCGTGATCAGCTCCGACCTCAGCCATTACCACGACTACGCCACCGCCCAGCGAATGGACAGCGCCACCTCGGATGCCATCCTCGCCTTGCGGCCGGAAGACATCGGCTACCAGGATGCCTGCGGCCGGATACCGGTTGGCGGCTTGCTGCTCGCCGCGCGCAAACAGGGCCTTCACGGCGAATGCGTCGATCTGCGCAACTCCGGCGACACCGCCGGATCGCGCGACCGGGTGGTGGGATACGGCGGCTATGTCTTCCGCTGAAACACCCGTCTACGCTGCGGAGGAGCGCCGGCAACTGCTGGCGGTGGCGCGCAACTCCATCGAACACGGCCTACGGCACCGCGCGCCGCTGCCGGTCAACGTGGCGGAATTTCCGGCCAAGCTGTGCGAAAAAGGGGCGTGCTTCGTGACCCTATACAAAGCCGGCCGGCTGCGCGGCTGCATCGGCACACTGCAGGCCTGTCGCCATTTGGTCGAGGACGTGGCGCACAACGCCTTCGCCGCCGCTTTTTCCGACCCGCGTTTCCCGCCCGTAGGCGCCGCCGAAACCGTACATCTCGATTTGCACATCTCGGTACTGACGCCGGCCACGGAAATGCATTTCGATTCCGAGGAGGACCTCTTGAGGCAACTTGTTCCCGGCGAGGATGGTCTTATCCTGCAGGAAGGCGCGCGGCGCGGAACCTTTCTGCCCTCCGTGTGGGAACAGCTCCCGGAGAAGCGCGAATTCCTGCAACACCTGAAGCTCAAGGCCGGCCTGCCGGTGGTTTACTGGTCGGAAACGCTGCGGGTATTCCGTTATCGCACCGAACAATTCGGCGCTTGAGCGCTGGGAAGCCCGCAAACCCGAAACGGGAGGGATCATGGCCACTCACGCCACAGAACATCTGGTTCACATCCCCGACGGCGCCGCGCGGCTGGAAGGCGTGCTCGCCTTGCCCGAGGCGGCATTGAGCGTAGTGCTCTTCGCCCACGGCAGCGGCAGCAGCCGGCACAGCCCGCGCAACAATTATGTCGCCCGTGTGCTGCGCGAAGCGGGGCTGGGCACGCTGCTCATCGACCTGTTGACGCCGGAGGAAGACCGCGACTACCGCACCCGCTTCGACATCCCGCTGCTGACCCACCGCCTGGAAGCGGCGACGCGCTGGCTCCAGGCCGAGGGAGCCCCGACCCTTGCCGTCGGCTACTTCGGGGCCAGCACCGGCGCGGCGGCCGCGCTACAGGCAGCCGCCAACCTGGGCGGGACAATCTTCGCCGTGGTGTCCCGCGGCGGCCGCCCCGACCTGGCCGGCGACGACTATTTGCCGCGCGTGGGAGCGCCGACCCTGCTCATCGTGGGCGGTTACGACCACGAAGTCGCCATCCTCAACCGCCAAGCCTTCGACCTGCTCCAGTGCCGGAAGGAACTGACCATCGTCCCCGGCGCCACCCATCTGTTCGAAGAACCGGGCACACTGGAGGAAGTGGCGCGCCTGGCCGCGCTCTGGTTCGGGCGTTTTCAGCCCGAGCGCCCGAGAACTCCACTCGGCGGAGGTGTTTGATGGCCCTATATTTCCAGGACCGGAACGAGGCGGCGCGTCTGCTCGCCGAAAAGCTTCACGCCTACAAAGGCCGCAACCCCCTGGTGCTGGCCATTCCGCGCGGGGCGGTGCCCATGGGCGCCATCCTCGCCGAGGCCTTGCAGGGCGAACTGGATGTGGTGCTCGTCCACAAACTGGGCGCACCGGGCAACCCCGAGTACGCCATCGGCTCCATCGACGAAGCCGGCCACGTTTACCTGAGCGACGCGGTGCACGCCGCAGGCGCAGGAGCCCGCTACGTGGAGCAAGCCAAGCAGGACGAATTGCGCACTCTGCAACGCCGCCGTGCGCAATATACTCCGGTGCGCCCACCCATCGACCCGGCCGGGCGCATCGTCATCGTGGTCGACGACGGCGTCGCCACGGGCTTCACCATGCTGGCCGCGTTGCGTGCGGTGCGCGCGAAAAAACCCGCTCAACTGATCGCCGCCATGGCGGTGACGCCTCCCGACACCCTGCGGCGTCTGAAAGCCGAGGCGGATGAAATCGTCTGCCTGGACGCTCCGGACCATTTCTACGCCGTCGGGCAATTTTTCGCGGATTTTCCCCAGGTATCCGACGAGGAAGTGATCGCCACGCTTTCCCGCCAACCCGAGCGCCCCGCCGGCAAGACCGCCCCGAGCAAATAAGCTTTTTTCGCTCTCAAGCCTCCCGCGTCAGGGGTCGCCACGCCACTTCACAGGCACTTTCGTCGCCATACACATCCAAAAGACGGGCAAACTCCTCACGCGCAATCTCCCGCGCCCCCAGGGTTTGCAGGTGAGCGGTGTGAACCTGGCAGTCGATCAGCGCGTAATTCCACTCGCGCAGGAGATGCACCATGAGGACGAAAGCCAGCTTGGAGGCGTTGCTGACCCGGTGGAACATGGACTCGCCGAAAAACACCCGCCCCAGGGCGACGCCGTACAAACCGCCGGCCAACCGCCCGTCCATCCAGATTTCCGCGGAATGCGCATGGCCGAGCCCGTGCAACTCGATATAGGCCGCGCGCATGGCCGGGGTGATCCAGGTGCCGCGCTCGCCCTCGCGCGGCGCGGCGCAGGCGTCGATGACGGCGGGAAAAGCCCGGTCGAAGCTGAATTGGTAGTTGTCGCGCCGCAGGACTTTCGCCAGGCTGCGGGAAACCCTCACGTCATCCGGGAACAGCACCAGGCGCGGATCAGGCGACCACCAGAGAATGGGCTGCCCGGCGTCGTACCAGGGGAAAACGCCGTGGCGATAGGCGGCCAGCAGCCGCCGGGGAGAGAGATCGCCGCCCAGCGCCAGCAGGCCGTTAGGCTCCGCCAGCGCCTGTTCCAGCGGCGGGAAAGGCTGTCCGGGACGGCGCGGGTCGAGAACCGTCAGCAGCCCCGGCCCGCTGGAACCCGATCCGCTCAGTGCGATGCTTCCAACTGGTCGAGATAGCGCTCCGCATCCAGCGCCGCCATGCAGCCGGTACCGGCGGAAGTGACGGCCTGGCGGTAGATGGGATCGGCCACGTCGCCGGCGGCAAACACGCCGGGAATGCTGGCGGCGGTGGCGTTGCCTTCTCCGCCGCCCTTGACGATGAGATAGCCGTTCTTCATGTCGAGCTGGCCGTCGAACAGCGATGTGTTGGGTGAATGGCCGATGGCGATGAACACGCCGTGCAGGTCGATGTCCTTGCTGGAACCGTCCTGCGTGCTCTTGATGCGGATGCCGGTCACGCCCGACGCGTCACCCAGCACTTCATCCAGGGCGTGGTTCCACTCGATGCTGACGTTGCCGCTCCGGGAGCGCTCGATCAGCTTGTCGGAGAGGATCTTCTCGGACCGGAACTTGTCGCGCCGGTGCACGATGGTGACGTGGGCGGCGATGTTGGAGAGGTACAGGGCTTCCTCCACCGCGGTGTTGCCGCCGCCGACGACCGCCACGTTCTTGCCCTTGTAGAAAAAGCCGTCGCAGGTAGCGCAGGCGGAAACGCCGCGGCCCTTGAAGGCTTCTTCCGAGGGCAAGCCGAGGTATTTGGCCGAAGCGCCGGTGGCGATGATCAGCGCGTCGCAGGTGTAAACGCCGGCATCGCCCGTGAGGGTGAATGGCCGCCGGCTGAGGTCGGCGGTGTGGATGTGATCGAAAACCACCTCGGTATTGAAGCGCTCCGCATGCTGCAGCATGCGCTGCATCAGCTCGGGGCCCTGCACGCCTTCGGCATCGCCCGGCCAGTTGTCCACGTCGGTGGTGGTCATGAGCTGGCCGCCCTGTTCGATGCCGGTGACGAGCACCGGATTGAGATTGGCCCGCGCGGCGTACACGGCGGCGGTGTATCCGGCGGGGCCGGAGCCGAGGATGAGCAGACGGCAGCGTTTGGCGGTGGGCATGGGTGCGTGAACTCCGGCGGATAGGAAATGGCTAAAGTATGGCGAGCGGGAAAAGCGGCGTAAAGCTCCTGCCTTGGCCAGCTTAGCCAGAATAATTTAACATGGCGGCGATACCGTAGAACTTACCCGGGAATTGAACATGCAATGCAACATGCTCGAAGCCAAAAGCCAGCTTTCCCGCCTGGTCAAGGCGGCGTTGGACGGAGAGGATGTCGTGATCGCCAACCATGGCGTTCCCGTCGTCCGGCTGGTCAGGATCGCCCCAAAACATCCGTTCCGCAAACCCGGAGCCTGGAGTTCTCTACCCAAGGCACCGGACGATTGGGACAGCCCTTCCCTCAACGCCGCCATTGGCGACGAACTGACCGGGGACGATCCGGTTTGAAGCGCTATCTGCTCGACACGCATCTGATCTATTGGTGGATGACGGCGGACGAGCGCCTTGGCGAAAGCACGCAGGAGATCATCGCGCGCGATGAAATCGTCGTCAGCGTCGCCAGTCTGTGGGAAATGACGCTCAAAAACGCCAAGGGAAAGCTGCCCTTGCCGGAGGACTCCATCGCCGAAAGCCTGGAAGCGCAAGGCTTCATTTTGCTGTCGATTCTGCCGCGCCACATCGAAGCGACGCGCCGCCTGTCCTGTCCGCACAACGATCCCTTCGACCGCTTGCTGATCGCCCAAGGACAAGCCGAAGGCATCCCGCTCCTGACCCGCGACGCCGCCATGCTCGCCTTGGGCTTGAACGGGGTGATTGCCGCTTGAACCCAGACTGTTCATTAGGCGAAACAAGGCACACCCGCATAGCCGGCGATGACAGTCCGCTTCGTAAAGTGTATGATTCAGGCCCGATCACATCCAGTCAAATCATTGATTTGACGCGACTTAACTCCCTATCGGTTGATATATTGGCTTCACTGGACAAAGACGCCGCCAGCACCCTGGACGACGACAACTTCCTGGCCCGCGGGCTGCGGGAACTGGCTTTCCTCGGCTATCTGGCCCTCGCCCTTTACCTGCTGCTTTCCCTGGCCACATACAGCGATGCCGACGGCGGCTGGTCGCACAGCGGCGGCGACGACGCCATCCAGAACGGCGGCGGCGCAATCGGCGCCTGGCTGGCCGACGTTTGTCTGTACCTGATCGGGCTGTCCGCCTATCTCTTGCCCGTCCTGGCCGCCTGGCAGGGATGGCGCGTGTGGCGCAACAGGCCTTCCACCTCGCCCTTCGCCGGAACGGGCCTGCGCCTGGCCGGCGCCTTGGTCGCCCTGTTGGCGTCCACGGCTTTTGTGCAGATGCTCGCCCCCCGCACGCCCCTGCCCCTGCCGGGCGGCAGCGGCGGGATTTTCGGCGAACTGGCTGCGGAGGCGCTGCTCGAAACCATCGGCACCAGCGGCACGCGGATTTTGCTCGCCGCCGCGCTGGTGGGAGGACTGACGCTGTTCACCGGCATATCCTGGCTCAAAATGGTGGACTGGGTGGGGGAAATGGCCCTTTCCTGTTTCAGGCTCCTGGCGGGAAAAGCGCGCCCGCTTTCCTCCCACCCCGTTTCCGCCCCGCCACCGTCCGTCGCTCCAGCGCCGAATCTTCCCGTGCGGCGCGCCGAACGCGTCGCACCGCGCTTCGAGGCCGCGCCGACCGTCCCCGCCTTGACCACCGGGCTGGAAGAAGAGGACGACGACACGGCCAATGCGTTGTCCTACCGCCTGCCCGCCGCCAGCAGCGGCGAGCTGCCGGCGCTCGAATTGCTCAACGACTCCAAACCGCGCATCCAGTCCTATTCCGGCGACGACCTGCAGAACATGGCCAAGCTGCTGGAAACCATCCTCAAGGATTTCGGCGTGGACGCCAAGGTCCAGGAAATCCACCCCGGCCCGGTCATCACCCGCTTCGAAATCCAGCCCGCCGCTGGCATCAAGGGCAGCCGCATCAGCGGCCTGGCCAAGGACTTGGCGCGCGCCCTGTTGGTGCCGAGTGTGCGCATCGTGGAGATCATCCCCGGCAAGTCCTTCGTCGGCATCGAGATTCCCAACCAGGAGCGGGAACTGGTGCTGCTGCGCGAGGTGCTGGCCTCCGGGGCTTATGCCGACGCCGAATCGCCCCTGACCCTGGTCTTGGGCAAGGACATTTCCGGCCGGCCCATCGCCGCCAATCTGGCCAAAATGCCGCACTTGCTGGTGGCGGGCACCACCGGCTCGGGCAAGTCGGTGGCGGTCAACGTCATGATCCTCAGCCTTCTCTACAAGGCCACTCCCGAGGAAATCCGCCTGATCATGATCGACCCCAAGATGCTGGAGCTGTCGGTGTATGAAGGTATCCCGCATCTTCTGACCCCGGTGGTCACGGACATGAAGGAAGCCGCCAACGCCCTGCGCTGGTGCGTGGCGGAAATGGAACGGCGCTACAAGCTCATGTCCATGCTGGGGGTGCGCAACATCGGCGGCTACAACGAAAAGGTGCTGAACGCCGAAGCCGGCGGCAAGCCGCTGCGCAACCCCATGGTCAAGCCGGACGAACTGTTCGACGAAAACGGGGAAGTTCCTACCTTGGGGCCACTGCCCTACATCGTCATCGTCATCGACGAACTGGCCGACATGATGATGATCGTCGGCAAGAAGGTGGAGGAACTTATCGCCCGCCTGGCGCAGAAAGCCCGCGCCGCCGGCGTGCACCTGATCCTGGCCACCCAGCGGCCCTCGGTGGACGTCATCACCGGCCTCATCAAGGCTAACATCCCCACCCGCGTGGCCTTTCAAGTCTCGTCCAAGATCGACTCGCGCACCATCATCGACCAGGGCGGCGCCGAAGCCTTGCTTGGCAACGGCGACATGCTGTTCCTGCCGCCGGGAACGGGTCTGCCGGTGCGCGTGCACGGCTCCTTCGTCTCCGACGCGGAAGTGCACCGGGTGGTGGAATTCCTCAAGCTCACCGGCCCGGCCAACTACCTGAAGGAAATCACCCAGTTCTCCGAGGACGGCGGCGGCACCAACGGATTTTCCGGAGGCGGCGGCTCGGAGGACGAGGACGGCGAGAGCGATCCTTTGTACGACGACGCGGTGCGCTTCGTCACCGAAAGCCGCAAGGCGTCCATCTCCAGCGTACAGCGCCGCCTGAAAGTCGGCTACAACCGCGCCGCGCGCATGATCGAAATCATGGAACGCGCCGGCGTCGTCGGCCCGGCCGAGCACAACGGCAATCGCGTGGTGCTGGCCCCGCCGCCGCCGGAACTATGAAGGTGAATCGGGTGGTCTAATCCGGTAGGGGCAATCCCTTATGGAGGGCCGGGCATGAAAAACCGAGGGGACGCGAGCCGGATTGCTCGGACCATGAAGCCGCGCACCCTGTTGTCGGCTGCTCTCCTGGTGCTGCTTTCAGGCTGCGCGACGTTCAAAACGGAGCCCAGTCCCGACCCCGAGTCCCTCTCCTGCTATCGCTTCCTGGAAAAGATGGATCGGCTGGTCGCCCTGTCCGGCGTCGCCGACGCGGGCGCGGCGCGGATCGCCGGCTTTCCCCAATTGCGCACGACCCGCTTTCTCGCCTCGTTCGCCACCGATCAGCCGGAAGGCGACGCGTACCGCTTCTGGCGGGACGCGCTGCGGCGCACCGACGCCCAGGCGCGGCAAATCGAACTGCGCAATCTTCCGTCCAGACAGCGCCTCGAATTGCAGGCCGACGCGCCCGGAGCGGCGCCGGCGGAGCGGGCGGTCGCCGTCTGCGGGGCAAAACTCGCGGCCGCGGATTTGGCGTCGCCGCAGCGGCGGAATTTATTGCTGGAACGCGCCGTAGCACCCGATTCCTACTTCGGCTGGCAACGGGCCGTCGGCGTTTACCCCGTGACCCGACTCGTTTTCGCCCAAGCTGTGGAAAGGCTGCACCGGGAACTGCGCCAGAGCTTTGCCTTGCCCCCGGATAAACTGCCGGTGGCGGGCAAAGTGCTCCGCTACCAGCCGCCGAAGGATTCCCTCCTAAGCGCGCCCGAGGTGGCGGACATTCTGGCCAAAGGCTCCCGCAATCCCTTGCGGATTCCGGAGCCGTCGCCGCCCGTGCTGGAATGGTTGTTCCAGCAGTTCGCGCCGATTTTCGAAGTGGATACGCGCGACGCCGACGACCGTATCGGCGCCATCCGCCTGCGGCCTTCCGGCGAGGTGCAAGTCGATGCGGCAACACCCGTCGTCTACCGCCTGCCGTCCCACACCCGCTTTCGCGGCCGGACGCTGTTGCAGCTCAATTACCTGGTCTGGTTCCCTGCTCGTCCGCCGACCGGCGCCGTGGACATCTATGCCGGCCGCTTCGACGGCCTCATCTGGCGCGTGACCCTGGTGCCCGGCGGCGAACCTCTGGTTTACGACAGCATCCATCCCTGCGGTTGTTACTACCAGGTGTTCCCCACCCCCGGTTTTCGCGTGGTCCAGCCCCAAGACGGCTCCGAGCCCATTTTCTCTCCCCAGACCATCGGCCCATTCGAGCCCGATGCGCGCCTGGTAATCCGGCTGGCCCACGGCACCCATTTCATCCAGAAGATATACGCCGACCAGCCAACCGGCGGAGCGGTCGCATACAGTTGGCAGGATTACGACGCACTCCGTTCGCTCCCAGCCTCCGACGGCATGCGGCATAGCCTGTTCGATCCCGATGGCCTCGTGCCCGGCAGCGGAAGACCCGAGCGCTTCCTGTTCTGGCCCATGGGCGTCCCCAGCGCCGGGGCGATGCGGCAAATGGGCACCCACGCCATCGCCTTTCTGGGCCGGAGGCATTTCGACGACGCCCGACTGCTGGATGGCCTGTTAAGCTCGGCGGATTCGGGTTTCGGGGAGTAACGTTATGTACCGCCTGAGCTGTCTTTTGCTGTGTTTCGCCGCCGTCGTGGCCGCCGCTGGCCTGCGAATTCCGGTCGGCGAATTTTCCCAAGGGCGGCTGGTCGGCTGGGAAACCAAGATTTTCCAAGGGGAAACCCGCTACGGTTTGATGGAACTGGACGGTCGCGCCGTGCTCAAGGCGGAAAGCCGCGGCACCGCCTCGGGCCTGGTCCGCAAAATGGCGGTGGATCTGGAAAACACCCCTTATCTGCATTGGTCCTGGCGCGCAGAAAACACCCTGGGCAAACTGAATGAGCGCACGAAATCCGGCGACGACTACCCGGCCCGCTTGTACGTGGTCGTGAGCGGCGCGCTGGCATTCTGGCGCACCCGTTCCCTCAACTACGTCTGGGCCAGTGCACTGCCGGCGGGGAGCGCCTGGCCGAACGCTTTCGCCGGCCAGTCGGTGCGCATGCTGGCACTACGCTCAGGGGAGGAGGAAACCGGGCGCTGGCATGAAGAAAAGCGCAACGTCCGCGACGACCTCAAGCGCTATTTCAAGGAAGACATCCGCCAGATCGACGCCGTGGCGCTGATGACCGACACGGACAACACCGGCGGCCAGGCGGTGGCTTATTACGGCGACATCTATTTCGCGTCGGAGTGATCTGTTGCCAGGTGCGCAGCAAAGGCTGCCGGCCTATAAAATAGGCTGCTTCTTGTTTTGCCCGACATGCGCGTTTCCCGAGATGGGGACGTTTTAAGGTTACCCCCATGGAATCCCAATGCCGTTAAGTTAAGCCAACTCATGGTATAATTTGCCCGTAACATTTTGAAACAACAGGACAATCCCATGAAAGCCACTTAGCAGGTTCCATGCCACGATTCTTTCCCATCTGGCGCAAATCCTCCGCGACCCGGACTTCATCGCCGAACATCGCACCACTCCCTCCGCCTTCACCCGCCAGCGCGTCCTCACCTTTCCCGTTCTCGTCTCCTTCCTGCTGTGCGCCTTCAAGGGCGGTCTGCAAACGCGCCTCGACGAGCTGTTTTCCGCCCTCGCCGGCTCCCCGGTTCGCGCCGTGACCAAAAGTGCCCTCTCCCAAGCCCGCCAAAAGCTCAAGGCTTCCGCCTTCGAGGCCCTCAACGACCGGCTTCTCCTTGCTCTCGAAACGTTGATGCCCGAACCCCGCTGGCGCGGCCTGCGCCTGCTGGCCACCGATTCCACGACGCTGCGCCTTCCTCCTTGGCCGGAAAATCAGGCGGAATTCGGCGTCCAGACCGATGTCGGCGGGCAACCCTATGTGCTGGCCCGCGCCTTGGGGCTGTTTTCCACCGCCTCCCGCCGCATGGTCAAGGCCGTCCTGGGTCGCTTCGACGCCGCCGAACGCGCCTTGCTCGTCCAACTCGCGCCCCATCTGCAGCAGGACGATCTCCTGATCATGGATCGCGGCTTTCCCGCCCTCTGG
>DATDOO010000160.1:0-7215 GCA_035293245.1 Methylococcaceae bacterium | reverse complement strand
GGCGGTGGACTGGGCGGTGCTGTGGACGCCGGAAGGCGGTGAATCGGTGGCGGAAAGCTACGTCAATCTGGTCCCCACAACCCAGGGCGGAACCCACGTCAACGGCCTGCGCACCGGTCTGACCGAGGCGGTGCGCGAGTTCTGCGACTTTAGGAACCTGCTGCCGCGCGGGGTGAAAATCGCCCCGGAAGACGTGTGGGAGCGCTGCCATTACGTCCTGTCCGCCAAGCTCAGGGAACCGCAGTTTTCCGGCCAGACCAAGGAGCGCCTCAGTTCCCGCGAGTGCGCGGTGTTCGTCGCCGGGGTGGTCAAGGACGCCTTCAGCCTGTGGCTCAACGAACATCCGGCGCTGGGCGAACAAATCGCCAAACTGGTCATCGACAGCGCGCAAAAGCGCCTGCGCGCCTCCCGTGTCGTGACGCGCAAGAAAATCACCGCCGGCCCTGCCCTGCCCGGCAAGCTGGCCGACTGCTCTTCGCAGGAAACGGAGCGCACCGAACTGTTCCTGGTGGAAGGCGACTCGGCCGGCGGCTCGGCCAAGCAGGCCCGCGACCGGGAGTTCCAGGCCATCATGCCCCTGCGCGGCAAGATCCTGAACACCTGGGAAGTGGAACCCACCGCCGTGCTCGCCTCCCAGGAAGTGCACGACATCGCCCTGGCGCTGGGCGTCGACCCCGGCTCGGACAACCTTTCCGAGCTGCGCTACGGCAAGGTGTGCATCCTGGCCGACGCCGACTCCGACGGCAACCACATCGCCACCCTGCTGTGCGCCCTGTTCCTGCGCCACTTCCAGCCGCTGGTGCTGGCCGGCCACGTGCACGTGGCCATGCCGCCCCTGTACCGCATCGACGCGGGCAAGAACGTTTACTATGCGCTGGACGAGGACGAAAAGCAGGGCATCCTCGACCGGCTGGCCGCGGAAAAGGTCAAAGGCAAGCCCGCCGTCACCCGCTTCAAGGGCCTGGGCGAGATGAATCCCCTTCAGTTGCGCGAAACCACCATGAACCCCGACACCCGCCGCCTGGTGCAGCTTACCGCGGACGAGGTGGACGAAACCGCCCGCCGGCTCGACCTGCTCCTGGCCAAAAAACGCGCCGGCGACCGGCGCGCCTGGCTGGAGGAGAAAGGCAATCTGGCGGAGTTGTAGGTTGGGTTAGCGGTCCTCCGCGTAACCCAGCACTCGGCGTCGGTTTGTTGGGTTACGCCCTTCGACTCCGCTACGCTACGCTCAGGGCAACCCAACCTACTTCTGAACAAGAACAACCATGCTCAAACTCCACAACACCCTCACCCGCCAAAAGGAAGTCTTCGTTCCCCTCGAAGCCGGCAAGGTCAAACTCTACGTCTGCGGCATGACCGTGTACGACTACTGCCACCTGGGCCACGCACGCGTCATGGTGGTGTTCGACATGATCGTGCGCTACCTGCGCCATCGGGGTTTTGAAGTGACCTACGTGCGCAACGTCACCGACATCGACGACAAGATCATCCAGCGCGCCGCCGAGAACGGCGAAACCATCGAAACCCTGACCGGGCGCTTCATCGACGCCATGCACGAGGACGAAGCCGCCCTGGGCGTGCTGCCGCCGGACGTCGAACCACGCGCCACCCAGTCGGTTGCCGACATGCTCGCCCTCATCGGCAAGCTCATCGAGCGCGGCCACGCTTACGTGGGCGACAACGGCGACGTGTACTACGCCGTCTCCTCCTTCCCCGGCTACGGAAAATTGTCCGGCAAGCACCCGGACGACCTGCGCGCCGGCGAGCGGGTGGACGTGAACGACGCCAAGCGCGACCCGCTGGACTTCGTGCTCTGGAAAGCCGCCAAGCCCGGCGAGCCGAGCTGGGAGTCCCCCTGGGGACCGGGCCGCCCCGGCTGGCACATCGAATGTTCCGCCATGTCCATGTGCTGCCTGGGGGAAACCTTCGACATCCACGGCGGCGGCATGGACTTGCAGTTCCCGCACCACGAGAACGAAATCGCCCAATCGGAAGGCGCCACCGGCCATCCCTTCGTCCGCTACTGGCTGCACAACGGCTTCGTGCGCGTCAACGAGGAGAAAATGTCCAAATCCCTGGGCAATTTCTTTACGGTACGCGAGGTGCTACGGCGTTACCACCCGGAAGTTGTACGGTTCTTCATTCTCAACAGCCATTACCGAAGTCCGCTCAATTACTGCAACGAGAATCTCGACGAAGCTCATGCAGCTTTGAGGCGGCTCTATAGGGCATTGCGCGGTGTGTCGCCCACTCCATCTGACACGGCGGGTGCGGAATATCGTCAACGTTTCCAGGAAACAATGGACGACGACTTCAACACCCCGGCAGCGCTCTCGGTTTTGTTCGAGGTGGCCCACGAAGTGAACCGCTGCAAACAGGCTGGGGAAATGGAGAATGCGGGCTACTTCGTCGGTCTCCTCAAGGAACTCAGTGGCGTGTTGGGCCTGTTACAGGACGAGCCGGAAAACTGGTTACAACACCAAGACTATGAAGTTTATTCGGTAAGTGTATCCATCCAACAAATAGTCCAGCTATCCAAGGAACAGATTGAACAACGAATTAAGGCGCGAAACGCAGCCCGCCAAGCCAAAAACTGGGCCGAAGCCGACCGCATCCGCGAGGAACTGAAACAGGCCGGCGTCATCCTGGAAGACGCCGCGGCGGGAACCACCTGGCGGCGTGGTTGAACAAGCCGCTTTCGAGACAGTCGAATAATTTCGACCTGAATTTTTATCCGAACCCAGAGGACACCCCATGGACATCTTCGACCGCATCCGCCAGCAGCTTAGCCAGCACCGCGTCATGCTTTACATGAAAGGCACGCCGGATTTCCCCCAGTGCGGCTTCTCCGGCCGCGCCGTGCAGATCCTCGACGCCTGCAACGCCGAGTACGCTTTTCTCAACATCTTCGAGGAACCGGAAATCCGCGAAAGCCTCAAACAGTTCTCCAACTGGCCCACCTACCCGCAGCTTTACATTGAAGGCGAACTGGTCGGCGGCTGCGACATCATGATGGAGCTGTATGAGAGCGGGGAGTTGCAGCAGATGCTGGTAGCCGGCGCGGAGGATGGCGCAGCGGGGAACCCAAAGCGAATTTGCAAGGACTAGTCGATGGCAAGCGAATCTGTGAGAGTCGTGGCGAGGATCACCGCGCAACCGGCCAAGGTTGAGGAACTCGCAGTCATATTGCGGGATCTTATGGCGGAAACACGCCAAGAAAAAGGCTGCATCCATTATCAGCTTCTGCAGAACAAAAGCGATCCCTGCGATTTCACTTTTGTCGAAGAATGGATGGACGATTCCGCCATCGATGCCCACCTGGTGACGCCGCACGTGCGGGCGGCATTTTCCAAGGCCACGCCGCTCCTGGCGACAAATCCGGATATCCGCAGGTACCGCGTTGTAGGATAGCGAAGCGGTGCCCTATACGCCGAGGAGAAACCCATGAACCGATCGAATCCACAGGGCAGTAGCCAGGAAACCCGACCTTTTCACGGTCTCCTCGAGAACGAATGCCACCCGTACCGCAATTGGGGATTGAGCCGCACCACCCGTCCGGCCGTTTATGTGGAGCCGGTCAGTTACGCTGACGTGCAAGCGGTGGTGTGCGATGCGGTGCGTTTCCCCACGCCGGTACACCCGGTCGGTTCGCTACTCTCGGTAACGTCCACCATTGTCAACGATGGCGGAACACTGTTGTGTACCCGCAAGCTCGATGAAATCCTGAACCTTGAACAGGACGAAACCGGGCGCCAGGTCGTGCGGGTGCAGGCCGGCTGCCGGCTGAAAAAACTCAATCTTTGGCTGCAGGCGCACAAAGTAGAGGTACCGTTTCAGGCGGAAATCGGCGAAGCGACCGTAGGTTCCGTCGCTGTCGGCGACACCAAAGAGTCGTCGCTGGACGCGCCCGGTTATTTTTCCGCCCATGTCACCGCGCTGACCTACGTCGACGATTCGGGCGCTCTGCGAACCCTGTCCGATTGCAAGGACGGCGCGGCGTTTCACGAGTTCAAATGCTCGTTCGGTCTGTCCGGCATCGTGGTCGAATGCCAGGTCGAGGTGCGCCCCGCGACCTTGTGCCGATCGGACATCTCTTTCGCGGCGTTCGACTCGCCGGAGAATCTCGCCGCCGGATTGTTGCGGCTGCGGGAAGAGAGCGATACCCTCCTGGCCATTATCTTTCTGCATCAACTGGCGGGCTTTTTCGACCAGCGTTACCGCGCTGGTCTGGGGTCGACCACCCCTGCTTCGTCGCAGCCTGCTTGCGAAGAATTCCGCATCGCCAAACGGCTGGCCATCCAGCACGGATTTGACGGCGTGGAAGTCCCGCAGCCCAAGGGGATTGTTTATTCCCGGCACGATTTCGTCAACGAATACTGGCGCCCCGCAGCCGACGAGCGCCGTCTCGACTTCCAGTATTACGAACACGACATCGCGCAGCTTGAACGCGTGATCGCCGAATCCTACCAATTCGCCAAGACCTTTGAGAACGCAACCGGCTTCGCGCCCAAAGGTTGGGCGACCTATTTCGTAAACCGCCCTGAGAAGGAAAAGAAGCCTTTCGGACTCTATTCCGCCGGGCCCGGCGTGTCGTTTTCCTTCGATCCGTTCTGCTCGAACCCGACCGATCCGCTTTGGCAGCGCTTCGCCCAGGAATACAACACGTTGGCCATTCACACGCTGGCCGGAAACGCCTCCCCCATACAGACCCAGTGGTTGCAACAGGGCGATGTGAAGATACCCGAAAAGCTGGCGCGGCCACGATTTACCACCAAGTACTATGAGCAGTTCCTCGCCTGATGGAGCATCTTTTTCTCATTGCACTGCTTGCGTTCGCCTCCGTGACGGTGTTGTTGCAAATTCTTTTCCATCTGCGCCTGTCGTCCCACATTGTCGAGTTACACAGCCGCTTCGCCGGCTTGCAGGGTGACGACGAGCGCCTGGAACGGAACCTACGCGAGGACATTGCCGGCAACCGGCGGGAAACCGGGGACTATCTGCGGCAAAGCCGCGAGGAACTGAACGCGCAACTGGAAGTGACTCGCCGCCTGGTGGACGAGAAGCTAAACCAGGCTCTAGGCGACGCCCGCCTGGGCCGTGAGGAATTGCACAACAGCCTGCAACGCTTCGGCGAGCAGCTGGGGCAGCAGCTATCCTCCCTGACCCAGCGCAACGCGGAGAGCCTGGAAACCCTGCGCCAGACCATCGAGGGCAAGCTCGCGGCCATCCAGACGGACAACAGCCAGAAACTGGAACAGATGCGCCAGACGGTGGACGAGAAGCTGCACAACACCCTGGAGCAGCGCCTGGGCGAATCCTTCAAGCTGGTCAGCGAGCGGCTGGAGCACGTGCACAAGGGCCTGGGCGAAATGCAGACCCTCGCCGCCGGGGTGGGCGACCTGAAGAAGGTCCTCACCAACGTCAAGGTACGCGGCACCTGGGGCGAGGTGCAACTGGAGCAGTTGCTGGAACAGATGCTCACCGCCGACCAGTACGCGCGCAACGTCGCCACCCGGCCCGGCGGCCGGGAGACCGTCGAATTCGCCATCCGCTTGCCCGGGCGCGACGCGGACGCGGGGCAAATCTGGCTGCCCATTGACGCCAAGTTCCCCCTGGAAGATTACCAGCGCCTGGTCGAGGCCCAGGAGACCGGCGATCTGGCGGCGCTGGAGCAGGCAGGCAAGGCGCTGGAGACCCGCATCAAGCTGGAAGCCAAATCCATGCGCGACAAATACCTGGAACCGCCGCACACTACCGATTTCGGCCTGCTGTTCCTGCCCATCGAAGGGCTGTACGCCGAGGTCATCCGCCGCCCGGGCCTGTCCGACCAGTTGCAGCGCGACTTCCGCGTCACCGTCACCGGCCCGACCACCCTTGCGGCGCTCCTCAACAGCTTGCAGATGGGCTTCCGCACCCTGGCCATCGAAAAGCGCTCCAGCGAGGTGTGGAAGGTGCTGGGCGCGATCAAGACCGAATTCGGCAAGTTCGGCGGTATTCTGGAGAAGACCAAAAAGAAGCTAGACGAGGCACGCAACACCATCGACGACGCCGAACGCCGCACCCGCGTCATGAGCCGGAAATTGACCCAGGTGGAGGAGTTGCCCGCGGCCGAGAGCCGGGCGCTGTTAGGAAATGCGCCGGAATGGGAGAGCGGGCCGGGGACGGACGAGGCGGAGTGATTCTGCGAAACCGCTCCAGTTCCCCCCCTTTCCAAAGGGGGGGAACACTCCATTCAACCGCCGAATTCCGGCTGATTCCAGTTATCGTTCCGGCAGGAGCTTGTCCCTGGCCAGCGCGCGCATGAACACGTCCGCCTCCTGAATGGAGCGGTCCATGGAGAGGATGAGGTTGGAGACGTTGAGGCTGACCAACCGGAGTTCGTCTTCCAGCGCAGCGATTGCCTGGGCGTTGAGGTTGTGCTTGAGGTAAAGCACCTGGTCCCGGAAGGCGGCCAGCACCGGGCCGGTGCGGCTTTCCACCCGGCGCATGGCGTTGAGCAACTGGGTGTAATGCTGCTGGGTCAAGCGCATCTGCTGGCGGCTGTTGGCCTTGAGACTGCGATTGCTGTATTGCTCCAGTTCCGCGCGCCATTCCTCGAACAGCGCATCGCCGACCACCTCGATGGCCTCGATGCGGTCGCGCACCCCATCCGCCCGCGTCTGGCTGTAATCCAGTTCGTTTTTCAACTGGTAGTAGCGGGTTTCCAGCTCCCCGCCTTCGAAATGGGTCAGGGCGGAAAACTTTTCCAGCGCGCTCTGGAACTGCTCCTTGGCGGCGGAAAATTCGTCACGGGCTGCTTCCACCCGACCGGCCAGCAGATCGCGCTTGTGATAACCGACCGCCTCCACCACGCGGAAATAAACCTGGCGGTACACGTCGGCGCAGTAGCGCAACAGCGGGGACAAGGCGCCGCGCAGCACGCTGCCGGTCAGCGAGGAGCGCTGCGGCTGAATGGGAAGTTTGGACATGCGGGCGGTTTCAATAACGGAGCGTAACCGCCTTGGTTTGCAAATAGTTGGACAGCACCGCCTCGCCCATTTCCCGCCCCCAACCCGACTGCTTGTAGCCGCCGAACGGCAGGGCGGAATCGAAGATGTTGTAGCAGTTCACCCACACCGTGCCCGCCTTGAGGCGCGCGGCCAGGGCGTGGGCCTTACTCACGTCGCGGGTCCAGATGCCCGCTGCGAGACCGTAAATGCTGTCGTTGGCCTGGCG
>DATDOO010000159.1:0-5653 GCA_035293245.1 Methylococcaceae bacterium | reverse complement strand
GTGGTGCTCGACCCGTGCCGCCCCATTTCCGGTCTGGCCGACTCCAAACAGCTCAGCCCCCACCAGCGGGAAAGGCTGGCGGCCGAGATCCGCGCTCATGCACTGGCGTGGGCCATCGGGCGCGCGGAAGCGGGGGAAATCGATGCCCTCAACATCCATCGGGCCTCCCTGCTGGCCATGCGCCGCGCCGTGCTGGCCCTTCCCTTTCCACCCGGTTTGACCCGCATCGACGGCCGGCACGCGCCGGATGTGCCCGGCGCGTGCGAAACGGTGGTCGGCGGCGATAGCCTGATTGCGGAGATTTCCGCCGCGTCCATTCTGGCCAAGGTGGCGCGCGATGGGGAAATGGCGCTGTGCGACGCCCTCTATCCGGGCTATGCCTTTGCGGCGCACAAGGGTTACGCCACGGAGGTGCATTTGTTCCGCTTGCGCACGCACGGGCCGTGTCCGCTGCACCGCCGCAGTTTCGCGCCGGTTGCCCTGGCTTTGGAATCACGGTAACCCCATGCATTCCCTGGGCGAACTTCAAGCTTACAAGACGGCGCTGGATGCCCACGCCATCGTCGCGGTGACCGACCGGGAAGGCCGCATCGTCGACGTCAACGACAAATTTTGCGCCATCAGCCGCTACCGCCGCGACGAACTGATCGGCCAGACCCATCGCATCGTCAACTCGGGCGTTCATCCGCCCGAATTCTTCCGGGACATGTGGCGCACCATCACCCGGGGCGAAATATGGCAGGGGGAAATCTGCAACCGCGCCAAGGACGGTTCGCTGTATTGGGTCAATTCCACCATCGCACCCATATTCGACGGTGGGGGAAATATCGACCGCTACATCGCCATCCGCACCGAAATCACCGCGCACAAGCGTTTGGAAGTCAATCTGACCACCCACCACGACCGTCTCGCCGAAATGGTCGAGGAACGGACCCGGGAACTGGCGCGGGAAACCACCCTGCTGAACGCCTTGCTCGACTCCCTCCCCGACCTGGTGTTTTTCAAGGATACGCAAGGACGGTATCTGGGTTGCAACCCGCCATTCGCCGCACTGGTGGGACGAACGCGCGAGGAAATCGCCGGCAAGACCGATTTCGACCTGTTCCCGGCGGAACTGGCCCTGCGCTTCCGCGAGCGCAACCAGGCGATTCTGGTGAATCCCGAGGTGAGGGAAATCTCGGAGGGCAAGGTGTGTTTCGCCGACGGCCGGAAAATCTGGCTGCACACCCTGCTGGCTCCCCTGTATGAAGGCGAGCAGCAGATCGGGCTGCTGGGCGTGGGCCGCGACATCACCCGCATCAAGGAAGTGGAGCGGGAACTCAAACGGCGCTACGAGGAAACCCGCCTGGCGCGCGACGCGGCCGAACGCGCCAACGCCGCCAAATCCGAGTTTCTCACCAACATGACCCACGAACTGCGCACGCCGATGCACGCCATCCTGAGCTTCGCCCGTCTGGGCCTGGATCGGCTGGAGCGCGTCGCGCCGGAAAAGCTGCGCGGCTATTTCGAGCATATCCACGGCAGCGGCCAGAGACTGCTGAACCTGATCAACGATCTGCTCGACCTGTCCAAACTGGAGGCCGGGCGAATAGAATTGTCTCCTGCCCCGTGCAATGTGGCCGCCTTGGTACGCGACATCGCCGCCGAACTGGCGCCGTTGTTCGACAACAAACGGCTCGTCCTGGAGGTGGATGTCCCCGCCGGGGTCGATCCCATCGTCCCGGCGGACGCGGCGCGGCTGGGGCAGGTGGTCCGCAACCTGTTGTCCAACGCCATTAAATTCACGCCGGAGGGAAGACGCATCATGGTGAATCTGGCTACCGATTCGCTGCCCCACGGCCGGCGCCGTTCCGACCACGGGCAGAGGGCCGCCCTGCGCCTGACCGTCGCCGACGAAGGCGTCGGCATTCCCAAGGGAGAGCTGGAAGTCGTGTTCGACAAGTTCGTCCAGAGCAGCAAGACCCACACCGGCGCGGGCGGCACCGGTCTGGGACTGGCCATTTGCCGGGAAATCCTCGAGCTGCACGGCGGACGGATCGGCGCCCGCAACGGGATGGAAGGCGGCGCGGCATTCGATGTGCTGCTGCCCCGCTACCCGGATGTTTTCGCACCCGAAACTCCAGCGCACTGACCCGGAGGGAAAGATGGCCGTGCCGCGCATCCTGGTGGTGGACGACGAGCCCCTGAACCTGGCCATCCTCACCGAATTCCTGGAAGACGAAAATTACGAACTGGTGACCCGGGCCAACGGCGAGAGTGCCTGGACGGTGTTGAACGAGACGGGGCAGGTCTTCGATCTCGTCATCCTCGACCGCATGATGCCTCAACTGGACGGCCTGTCCCTGCTCAAGCGCATCAAGGGCGAGGAGCGCTTCCGCACCATGCCGGTCATCATGCAGACCGCCGCCGCCGCACCGGAGCAGGTGCGCGAAGGTCTGCAAGCCGGAGCGTACTACTACCTGACCAAGCCCTACGAGCCGGAAACCCTGCTGGCCATCGTCCGCGAGGCGCTGAGATTCTTGCGCGAAACGCGCAGCCTCTCCGAACTGGCCCGCATGCGCGGGGCGGCCGAACGGCTCATCGCCCGCGCCGAATGCCGTTTCGGCACCCTGGAGGAAGCGAGCATCCTGGCCCTCTACCTGTCCTCCCTCTGTCCGGAACCCGAGCGGGTGAGCGTGGGCATGACCGAATTGCTGATCAACGCCGTCGAACACGGCAATCTCGGCATCAGCTACGCGGAAAAGACCCGCCTCAAGCTGGAGGATGCCTGGGAAGTCGAAGTGCAACGCCGCCTGTCCCTGCCGGAATACGCCGGCCGGCGGGCCGCGGTGCTGTTCGAGCGCGGCGTGGACGAGCTGGTGTTCACCGTGCGCGACGAAGGCAACGGTTTCGATTGGCGGCGTTATCTGGAATTCGAACCGGAGCGGGCTTTCGATCCCAACGGCCGCGGTATCGCCATGGCGCGCAACTTCAGCTTCGACCGGCTGGAATATCGGGGGCCGGGGAATGTCGTGGCCGCTGCCGTGCGGCTGATATAATCCGGAACACCCTGATTTTTTTGTAATCGGGGATTTTTCAAGGCCGCTGGAATCACGATGAGAACCACGCTGTCCGTTTCCCTGATCGCCCTGCTGTCCGCCCTGGCCGAACCGGCTCAGGCCTTGAACCTGCTGGAAGCTTACGATCTGGCGGTGCGCAACGATCCCTCCCTGCAGCAGGCGGCTGCCGCCCGGCAAGCGGTGATGGAAGCCAAGCCGCAAAGCCTGTCCAGGTTGCTGCCGGCCATCGCCGCGCAGGGCACCGTCACCGACGTCAACCAGAACAGCAAGACCACCTTCATTCCCAACCAAAACGGGGTGATCGACAGCTTCTGGAACGTGGGCATCAACCTCAACATGCAGCAGCCCGTCTACCACCACGACTACTGGGTGCGGCTCGGCCAGGCCGACTCCCAGATCGCCCAGGCGCAGGCGGAATACGCCGCCGAGGAGCAGAGTCTGGTGACGCGCACCGTGAATGCTTATTTGTTCGTGCTGGCGGGCGAAGACAATCTGCGCTTCTCGACCATGGAAAAAGAGGCCATCGCCCGGCAACTGGAACAGGCCCAGCAGCGCTTCGAAGTCGGCCTGATCGCCATCACCGACGTGCACGAAGCGCAGGCGGCATACGACCAGGCCGTGGCCAGCGAAATCGAGGCGCAACAGGTTCTGGACGACAAACGCGAAGCCTTGCGGGAAATCGTCGCCGAGCCCGTCGAAGCCATCGTACCCCTCGCCGAGGAAATGCCGCTGCTTACTCCGGAGCCTGCCGGAATCGACGAATGGAACAACAAGGCGCTGGAAAGCAATCCCAACGTGATCGCGGCCGACTACGCCGTGGAAGTGGCCCGCAAAGAGATCGACGCACAGCGCGCCGGGCATTATCCGACGCTGGATCTGGTCAGCCAGTTCTCCGCCCTGGACAGTTCGCGGGACACTCCTAGTACCGACGAATCCGGTAACCCGATTACACGCAAGTTAGGGCCGCGCTCGGAAACGGCCACGGTGGGCCTGGAACTGAACATTCCGCTGTTCCAGGGCGGGTTCGTCACCTCCCGGACCCGCGAGGCCGGTTTCCGCCTGGAAGCGGCGCAACAGGGGCTGGACAAGCAGCGGCGCGCGACGGTGCGCGCCGTGAAAGACGCTTATCGCGGCGTCCTGTCGAGCATCGAGCGCGTGCACGCCCTGAAATCGGCGGTGGTCTCTTCGCAAAGCGCCCTGGAAGCGGCGGAAGCCGGCATGGAAGTCGGCACGCGCACCATGGTGGACGTGCTCGCCGAGCAGCGCAACCTGTACCGCGCCATGCGCGATTACGCCGAGGCGCGTTACAAGTACATCAACTATGGTTTCTCGCTGAAGCAGGAAATCGGCGCGCTGAACCGGGACGACGTGGAAACGGCGAATCACTGGATGAACTACCCGGAACCCACCCCGCCGAAAACCGAAGCCCAACCGCCGGAGGGCACGAACGGTCATGGCGACTCGCGCCTCCCCCAACCGGATGTGCCGCTCGCACCGTGACCGTTTCCCTCACCCGCCCTCTCCCAGAGAGAGGGGAATGCAGTTAAGTTGAGGCTTCCGGTTCCCTCTCCCTCCGGGAGAGGGTTAGGGTGAGGGCGATAAAATAAGGCCATAGCCTTTTTCTCCCCCTCATCCCAGCCTTCTCCCTGAGGGAGAAGGAGCTTAACTGAACGGCGTTGGAGAGAGGGGGGCGCAAGGTCGTTGCGACGTTCGTTAAGAGAATGCACCCGAAAACCGCCCCGCATACTGACGGAAGTGCGCTTCAATTCTTGCAGAAGCGGATGGAATCCAGCACGCCCTGCAGCAGCGCCTGATTCTGCGCGAACTCGCGCGGGTGGGAAAAGGTCATGAAGTTGAAGTAGTAGTTATCCGCGTCGTAGCCCTGCCAGATGATGCGCTGGTGCTCCGTATCGCTGCCCTTGCCGGATTCGACGATCTCCCAGCCGATAAGGCCGCACTTTTTCTTCTTGTCCCAGTCGTCGCGCCGCTTGGCGGTGAGCAGCTTGGCGATGGTGACTTCCTCCTTGGACTGCTTCAGCGAAGCATCCACCGAAGCCTTGGCCGGGAAGCTCGGCACCATCTGCGTCATGTGCATGTTGAAGCCGATCGTCGTGCCCGGCAGCATGAAGCTGGCGCTCTCGCCGGCGGGATCGCCGTTCACCAGTTGCCAGCCGCCGGGAATGGTGTAGGAAAAGCGCCGCGCCGCGTGGGTATAGGTGGTCGGTGCGCCCGACGGGGCGGCCTGGCCGGGGGACGCGGCGTTCTGCGGCGCCGGAGCGGCGGGGGCGACCGACTTCGTCGCCGCTTCCAGCCCTTGCTGGATCAGGCTGTCGAAACCGGCGGATGCCGATGCTGCGAAGCCTCCGGTCAGTATGCCGGCCAGTGCGATGGCCGTCTTGTGTGTCATGATGCGCATGATGATTCTCCCTGGTATGGATGGATAAAATAACCCCGTGGGAATCCTACGCATTTTTCGGCTGGCGGGGAAATGCCCTATAAAAGGGGGACAGATTTATTTTTTGCACAAAAAATAAATCGGAGAGTAAGCCGGTTCCTTGCCGATGGTTAGGTTCAAGTTGGTCTTCTCTGTTTGC
>DATDOO010000158.1:0-5003 GCA_035293245.1 Methylococcaceae bacterium | reverse complement strand
GCCGCTTTGGCCGCCTCTCTAGGAACATCGCCAGCCGGGTCTTGCCGGAAAACGGGAAAACCGACGCGCACGGCATTGGAACATCTTGTGGGAGCATCCCTGAGCGGTTTCGCCCGGCTGCTGACCGGGGTAAGCGCCCTGTGGCTGGGCGGTGCACCCGATCCCCGTCCGCGCGTTTATTTTGCCAATCACCGCAGCCACTGGGATTTCGTGTTGATCTGGGCGGTGCTGCCGGCCGGCCTGCGCGAAATCACCAAGCCCGTGGCGGGCGCGGATTATTGGCTGCATGGCGCCGTACGCCGCTATCTGGCCCAGCGGGTATTCCGCGCCGTACTGATAGAGCGCACGCCACGGCCCCATCAGCCCAATCCGGTGGACTGCCTGGCCGAGGCCCTGGCGGCAGGCGAGTCCCTCATCCTGTTTCCGGAAGGTACGCGCAACCTGGACGATGGCTTGCTGCCCTTCAAAAGCGGTATTTTTCACCTGGCGAAGCGGCAGCCGCAGGCGGAGTTCGTGCCGGTGTGGATCGAGAACCTCGGCCGCGTCATGCCCAAGGGCGCCCTCCTGCCGGCGCCGCTGCTGTGCACCCTGAGTTTCGGCCCGCCCCTGCGGCTGGCGCCGGAGGAAACGAAAACCCAGTTCCTGGCCCGCGCCAACGCTGCGTTGCTGGCCTTGGCCCCCGCCGATTGAGGAGAACCGATGGAGCCGCAGGATAGCCTGTTGACCGTATTGGGAGCCGTTTTCGCCGTCCTGGCCGTGGCCAGCCTCATCGGGGCGGTGTTGAAGCGGCGGATTTCGCCCCGCGCGCCCCACGGCACCCTCGACAACCTCAACGCCCGCCTCATGGCCTGGTGGGTCATGATCGCTCTGTTGGCCCTGGCGTTCTGGGCGGGCAAGCCCGGCGTGGTCGGCTTGTTCGCTTTTGTTTCTTTCCAGTGCCTGCGCGAATACATCTCCCTCACCCACACGCGGCGCGGCGACCACCGGGCGTTGTGTTGGTGCTTCTTTTTCTTCCTGCCCCTGCAGTATTACCTGGTGGCCGTAGACTGGTACGGCGTGTTTTCCATTTTGATCCCCGTGTACGCCTTCCTGCTGCTGCCCATTTCCGCATCCCTGGGCCGCGATACCACCCACTTCCTGGAACGGGCCGCCAAGGTGCAGTGGGGCCTGATGATCTGCGTCTATTGCGTATCGCACGTCCCGGCCCTGATGACGCTGGCCATTCCCGGCTACGACGGCCGCAACGTGCTGCTCATCCTGTTCCTGGTGCTGGTGGTGCAATCCAGCGACGTGTTCCAGTACCTGTGGGGCAAGCTGCTCGGCCGGCACAAACTGGCCCCGGCGATTTCCCCCTCCAAAACCGTCGAAGGACTGGTGGGCGGCGTGCTAAGTTCCACCGCCCTGGGCGCCGGATTGTGGTGGATCACCCCTTTCAATCCGTGGCAGGCGGCGCTGATCGCGCTGCTGACCAGCGTCCTGGGCTTCTTCGGCGGCTTCGTGCTGTCCGCCATCAAGCGGGACCGCGGCATCAAGGACTGGGGCAGTCTCATCGAAGGCCACGGCGGCATGCTGGACCGGGTGGACTCCCTGAGCTTTTCCGCGCCGGTTTTCTTTCACGTGGTGCGCTACTGGTGGACGCCATAAGCCATTCAGCCGCCAGTGGGCGAATGAATTCGCCCCTACAGCCGGCCAGACCCTTGACAGCACGGTGCCCGGCACGAACACTCGCAACAGGCCCCGTCGCCACCACGCCACCGCCAGGAGGGAAAACCATGAGCTACAGCGACCTGATCCAGTTGTACTTCGAGCGTTCCGACGCCCTGCAATCCTACTGGACCCTTTACGTGGTGATCATCGGCGGCCTGCTGGCGTTTTCCTCCCTGCGCACCAGGCCGGACCTGCTCACCACGGCCCTGCTCACGGTGTTGTTTGCCATGTTCGCCTACAAGAATCTCGGCGCCATCCACGACACCACCGAGCAGCGCATCGCCACCCTGCAGGCCATCAAGCAGTACGACGCCTCCGCGCCGGACGCCGGCGACGTGCGGCGTGCCCGCACCCTGCTGGAACCGACGCTAAATCCGCCGGACTATGCCGGCGTGCGCGATTTCCACATCGCCAGCGACCTGCTGACCCTGGCGACCCTGTGGGCCATGGAACGGCGGCGGCGGAGAATCGCCCGTGAAAACGGTGGCTCCGCCTAGTCGCTTTCCGACCCATCTCCCCGATCACCCCGGGCCGGTTCCGACCGGCACAGCCGTTCATCCGAAGGACCGAATCATGAACCCATCCCTTTTGCTGCTGTTGGCCGCTCTGTCCGTATTCCCCGGCCTCGCGCTCGCCGTCCAGGACTGCGACCTCAACGGCGAGCACATCAATCCCGACAACGGCTCCACCACCCAGGGCAAGACCGGCATCATGCGCTGCCGCGACCGGGATTCCGGCCGGATGCAGCGGGAACAGGAACTGCGCAACGGCGCCTACGTCGGCCTGGTGCGTTATTACGACTACGACGGCCGTCTGGAACGGGAATTCAGCGTCAACGAACAGGGCAACGAGGAAGGCCGGCGCCGGGAATTCTCGCCGGCCAACGGCGCGGTGATCCGCGACGGCAACTACCGCAACGGCACCCCGGTGGGCATCAGCCGCAGCTTTTACCCCTCCGGCCAGGCGAAGCGGGTCACGTTCTACGACGACAAAGGCAAGGAACAGGCGGCGGTGGAGTACACGCCGAACGGCCAGTTGCGCGACCTGCGCTGCGCCGACAAACCGGTGCTGGGCAAGGACGCCGACGACGCCGGTCTGTGCGGACACCGGGGCGGCAAGCCGGCGGTCGTGCCCCTGTTCGGCGACAAGGGCGAAGCGCGTGGCCGCGTCACCCACCAGGCGGGCCAACTGATCGCCGCCGAATCCTACTGGGAGAACGGCAAGCCCAAAGAACAGCAGGAAACCTCCGCGGATAGCCAGGTGGAACGCGAATTCTCGCGCGACGGGATCAAACTCAAGGAAACCCGCTGGCGCCGCGGCGACACCGGCCTGATCAAGGAGCTGGAGCAGGAATTCAGCGACCGCGGCCAGATGACCCAGGAGCGGCGCTGGCAGGACGGCGAATTGGCGGAGGAGAAAACCTTCTACCTCAACGGCCAGCCGCATACCGCCGACCGCTACATGCTGCGCGACGACCTGCCGGTCATGGAAAGCGAGGAATTCCACGACAACGGCAAGATTGCTTTCAAGGGCGAATTCCTCGGCCGCGACCGTTATCGGCAGAAACCCGTGGGAACCCAGCAGCGCTTCGACGCCGAAGGCCGTTTGCGCAAGGAAAGCGGCTACGACAGCCAGGGCCGGCTGGCGCGGGAGAAGGAATACGACGAAACCGGCCGCGTCACCCGCGACGACGCGGTGTTCGAGGACGGGTCGCGCAAGGCTTATGCGGTGCCAGGTAAATGAGTTTTGCTGGTTGGAACCCGCGCAGGATAATGCTATCCCGGCAAATTGAACGCAGGTGTTGGGGTTCCCGCATGTAGGATAATGGTATGGACTCCTCCCCTCCCTCGACGGCATCGTGCTGTGCCAAAGTGGGAGATGTTTACAACCACTTGAAACAGGAAGAGGAGGAAGTCGCGATGAAGATTACAACGGTCGGTCTTGATCTGGCAAAGAACGTATTCCAGGTGCACGGCGTGGATGAGAAGGGCAAGGCGGTGTTGAAGAAGACACTCAAGCGTGCGCAGGTGTTGCCTTTTTTTGCCAACCTGCCGGCGTGCCGGATCGGGATGGAAGCCTGCGCCGGAGCACACTACTGGGCGCGTGAGCTGACGAAGCTTGGGCATGAGGTCAAGCTGATCGCGCCACAGTTTGTGAAGCCGTACGTCAAGGGGAACAAGAACGACGCCAACGATGCGGAAGCCATTTGCGAAGCGGTGGGGCGTCCGAACATGCGGTTCGTGCCGGCAAAGAGCGTGGAGCAGCAGGACTTGCAGGCGCTGCACCGGGTGCGCAGCGCCCTGGTGAAGGAGCGCACGGCCAAGGTCAATCAGGTGCGTGGCTTGTTGGGCGAGCACGGCATTGTGATCGGCAAAGGGATCGCGCAGGCGCGGCGTCGGCTTCCGGAGATCCTGGAGGATGCGGAAAACGGCCTGAGCGGTTTGGCGCGGGACGTGTTTGCCGATTTGCGCGATCAGCTCGTGAAGCTGGACGCGCAGGTAGCCGCGTACCAAGCCAAGATCGAAACGCTGGGCCGGGCCAGTGCGGCGTGCCGGAAGCTGATGCAGGTCAGGGGCATCGGCCCGCTCACAGCCACGGCGTTGGTCGCGGCCCTGGCCGACGGCAGCGCCTTTGCGCAAGCGCGCCAAGTGCCGGCCTGGCTCGGTTTGACGCCGCGGCAGGAATCCAGCGGCGGCAAACCCAAACTGCTGGGCATCAGCAAACGGGGCGACAGCTATTTGCGCACCTTGCTGATTCACGGCGGCCGGGCCGTGGTCAAGGCGGCGCAGAACCAGGACGATGCGCTCAGCCGCTGGGTCAACGATCTGGTGATGCGGCGCAACAAGAACATTGCAGCGGTCGCCATCGCCAACAAGAACGCCCGGATTGCCTGGGCGCTGCTGACGAAGGACGAAGCGTACTGCGCACCAGGCGCCGCCTGAGAAGGCTGAACCCAAGGATGGACGGTTAACGATTTTGAACGAGTACCCACCCCCAGTTGCGAGGCACTTTTTCAGTTGATGGCGGACCGGTCAGACCGGTGCTTTCAGAAGTCCGTTCAGCGCATGGGTCTTCGAGGCCGGTAGGATGATTGAGACGAAAACACGCGGATAACCATCAAGGCCAGAGGGCATACAATCCCTCAAACACAGGCCGGATATATGGCAGCAACTGCGTTACTTGACCGACGCATCAATGAAGAAAAGGCTTGCAAGCGGGAGGAGTCCATATATGCGGTGAGTCGGCGAAGCGCATCGTTCGCGACTGATGCGCCTCCTGACGTCGGCACATCCTAC
>DATDOO010000157.1:0-4847 GCA_035293245.1 Methylococcaceae bacterium | reverse complement strand
CGCCACACCACCGGGTCGCTGGAGGCGATGCGGGTGAAGTCGCGAAAGCCGCCCGCCGCATAGCGGAAGATGTCTTCACTCTCGTCCTCGCGGCCCAAAAGGTGAGTGAGGGCGAAGGCAGCCACGTGGGGCAGGTGGCTGGTGCCGGCCAGCAAGCGATCGTGGCGTTCGGGGGACATTGCCGTTACTTCCGCGCCCAGCGCCCGCCATAGTGTTGCCACGCGCTCCACGGCCGCGGGATCGGTCTCTTCCAGAGGGGTGAGGATGACCCGCTTGCGGCGGAACAACGCGGCGTCGGCCGCGGTCACGCCGCTTTTTTCCGCTCCGGCGATGGGGTGGCCGGGAACGAAATTGGCAGGCACGGTTCCGAAAACCCGCCGCGCCGCATCAATCACGCTGCCTTTGGTGCTGCCGGCATCGGTGTAAACGGCCTTGTCCGACCAGACCGGCTGCAGGGCGCGGAACAGCGGCTCGAAAGCGCCTACCGGTGCCGCGAGCAACACCACGTCGGCTTCCGCTGCACCGTCGGCGGGGTCGGCATGGGCTGTGTCGATGACGCCCAATTTGAGCGCCTGCGTCAGATTGTCCGCATCGGCGTCCACGCCGACGACGCGTCGAAATAGTCCCGCCTGGCGCGCGGCCAGGGCGAAAGAGCCGCCGATCAAACCGACGCCGACGACGCACAGGGTTTCAGCCATCGGCCAGCACTTCGTCCAGGGCATTCAGGAAACTCCGGTTCTGCTCCGCCGTGCCCACGGTGACGCGCAGGTGGTTCGGCAGGCCGTAATTGGCCACAGGGCGCACGATGACGCCGCGCCGCAGGAGCGCGTCGTAGACCGGTCCGGCCGGGCGGCCCATGTCCACGGTGATGAAATTGCCCACCGAGGGAATGAAGTCCAGCCCCCGCGCCGCGAATGCGCTGCCCAATTGCTGTAAACCCTCGCGGTTTAAAACAGCGGAGCGGGCTAAATGGTCCTCGTCCTCCAGCGCCGCAGCCGCCGCGGCCAACGCTAGGCTGTTGACGTTGAACGGCTGGCGCACCCGGTTGAGCAAGTCGGCAATTTCCGGCGAGGAAACCGCGTAGCCCACGCGCAGGCCAGCCAGCCCGTAAGCCTTGGAGAAGGTGCGGGTGACGACCAGGTTGGGGAACTCGGGCAGCCACTCAAGGCTGTCCGGATAGTCCGGTTCGTCCACGTATTCGAAATAGGCTTCGTCCACGACGACGACGACGTCTCGCGCCCGGCAAAGGAACGCGTGCAGCGCGTCGCGTTTGAGATAAGTGCCGGTGGGGTTGTTGGGGTTGGCGATGAACACCACTTTGGTGTCGTTGCCGATGGCCGCCGCCATGGCTTCCAGGTCATGGCCATGATCTTTGGCCGGTGTGACCACGCCGCGTGCGCCTACCGCCTGGGTGGAGAGTGCGTAGACGGCGAAGGCGTGCTCGGAAAACACCGCCGCGTCACTCGGAGCGAGGAACACCCGGGCGACGATGTCCAGCACGTCGTTGGAGCCGTTGCCCAGGGTGATCTGGTTGGGCGTCACGCCCAGTTTGGCCGATAGGGCTGCTTTCAGCGCAAAGCCGCCGCCGTCCGGGTACAGCGCCACTTCCTCCAGCGCGGCCTTGGCCGCCGCCAGCGCCTTGGGGCTAGGGCCGAGGGGATTTTCGTTGGAAGCCAGCTTGACGATGTCGGACAGGCCCAGTTCGCGCTGCAAGTCGCTGACGGGTTTGCCGGGAACGTAGGGGGTCAGTTCGCGCACGCCGGGGACGGTCAGGCGCTGCAAGTCGTTGTTCAATCCGTGGTCTCGAAAATGGAAAAATGCGGCCTGGCCTAGACGTAAAAGATCGGCGGCCAGTGCCTTGAAGGGCGCATAGTTTACAGGATGGCGGAAATCTGCCGGAAATTTCCCCCGATTCCCTGCCGGACCAACGAAAAAATGAGCGCAATTGCCCGGTAACGTAATATTTAGGCTTCAATTTTTTCTGTCCCATGCCACAGCGGAATTATCTGGAGAGCTTCAAGATGGACATTACGCCCCCCAAGTCCGAACTGTTCACCCGCGCATCCGGCTATGCCGTATTGCTTGCGCTGGTCGTCTGGGTGCTCTATCAGTTGGTCGGGGTCAACGATGCCGGCCACCGCACCGTCATCCAGTACCTGAACGGCACGATGGTGGTGCGCTTCGAGCCGGGCATTTACGTGGCCTGGTTCGGCAAGACGACGCTATACAACGACGTCATCACCTTCGACTTCGACAAGAACGAGGCGGTGGGCGAGGCGTCCCTGGACCAGCCGGGCATTTCCGTGCGCTACCAGGACGGCGGCACCGGCACCATTTACGGCAAGGCGCGCTTCAGCCTGCCCCACGACGAAGAAACCATGATCTCCCTGCACAAGGCCTTTCGCAGTAACGAGGGGGTTTCTTACAAGCTCATCAAGTCGGTGACCGAGGAAAGCATGAACATGACAGCGGGGCTCATGTCGTCCGAGGAAGCCTACGCGGAAAAGCGCGGCACCTTCATCGAGTGGTCCCACGACCAGTTGCAGAACGGCAAATACCGCACCGAACTGAAAGAAGCCGTCGCCACCGAGGAAGTCACCGGCCGCAAGGTGGTCAAGAACATCCCCGTCATCGCCTTCGGCAAGGACGGCCTGCCGCAGCACGTGGACAGCGACCTGAAAACTTACGGCATCACCGTCAGCGGCTACCAGATCACCGACTGGAATTTCGAGCCGAAGACTCTGGAGCAGATCGCCAAGAAGCGCGAGGCCACCATGGCCATCATCACCGCCAAGGCCCAGGCCGAGCAGGCCAAGCAGGAAGCCATCACCGCCGAGGAAAAGGGCAAGGCCGACGTCATGAAGGCCAAGTACGAAAAGGAAGTGGAAAAAGAACGCGCCGTGGTCGAAGCGCAGAAAGCCAAGGAAGTGGCGGTCATCGCCGCCCAGCAGGCCGTGGACGTGGCGGAGCAGGGCAAGCTGGAGGCCGAGCAGCGCAAGCTGGCTGCGGTGGAATACAAGCAGGAACAAGTCATGCGCGGCGAAGGCGACGCGGCCTACAAGAAGCAGGTCATGCAGGCGGACGGCGCGCTGCAGCAAAAACTGGACGCCTGGGTCAAGGTCAACAGCCGCTACGCGGACGCCATCGAAAAGCAGAAATGGGTGCCGGAAATTTCTCTGGGCGGCGGCGCAACCGGCGGGGCCAACGCCCAGAGTCTGGTGGATTTGCTGCTGGCCAAGACCGCCAAGGATCTGGCTCTGGATATGCAGATCAAGAATGTGCCGCAGCCTTGATCTGCCTGTCGGGGGGGTGACTGCCGTTGTCCGTATAACGTCCGGACGCTATGATGGATGTACTCACTGAAATCAGGAGGCAGCCATGTCCACTTTGCATCTCCCCAAAACCGAGCGCATCGACGTCCGCGCCAGCGGTTCCGTGAAGCAGTTGCTTCAGGAAGCGGCGCGCGCCAGCCACAAGAGCGTCAGCGAATTTCTGCTGGATGCGGGTATCACGGCGGCCAATCAGGCGCTGGCGGATCGCCGCCACTTCGACCTCGGCGACGCGCGGTGGGAAGCCTTCCAGCAGGCGCTGGATCGCCCCGTAAGCCACAAGCCGCGCCTGAAGAAACTGCTTTCCGAGCCGGGCGTGCTCGATTGAGCGGAAGCGGTTTCGAGCCGGTACGCAAGCTTGGCGCCGCGGACTCCGTCGACGCATTCGACTGTGGCCGGCCGGCGCTGAATCAATTTTTGCAGCGCCACGCCTTGGTCAATCAAAAGGCGAACAGTGCGCAGACCTATGTGTGCTGTCTCAACGGCGAAGTGGCCGGTTATTACAGCCTCGCCGTCGGCAGCGTCAATCCCGAAAGCGCCCCCCAACGAGTCACGAAAGGGCTGGCCCGTCACGCGGTGCCCGTGATGATTCTGGCCCGGCTGGGGGTTGATCTGCCGCATCAGCGCAAGGGGTTGGGGCAAGCTTTGCTCAAGGATGCCCTCCTGCGCACGGCGCAAGCAGCCGATATCGCCGGTATCCGCGCCGTGCTGGTTCACGCCAAGGATGAGGCTGCGCGTCGCTGGTACGAGTCATGGGATTTCGAGCCCAGCCCCACCGACCCGTTTCATCTGTTCCTGATGATCAAGGATTTGAAGGCGCTGGTGGGTGAATGATTTGATTGCGGCGCATATTTCTCGTTTCCAGAGGCCGTGTTCTTTGGAATGTCTTCCCGTGAAGGGTAGCGATAAAACAGTTCTGGCCCTGTCTTCTCAGCTTCATTGCTGTAGGCTGGGATGAAGCGCTAGCGTAATCCCAGCAATAATCCCCAAGCGCTGGGTTTCCGCTTCGCTCCTACCCAGCCTACGTGCTCTTGCTGTTGCGGGCGTTGTGCGCGGGTTTGGATGTGCCTTTGCCGATTACGGTGAGTCTGGGGGCTGCGGCAAACCCTGATTAACCACGCCCCAAAGTCTCACGTTTCGTTCGCCTTTACAGGCTGGGCAGGGGTGCATTCCGGCGCGCAAGAACCTCCCCACGTTGCGCCTCGTTTCGAGGCGATGTCGCCGACGAGAGGATTCGCATAGGTGCATCCTATGAAGCGCAGGTTATCGCGTTGCGTCCGCGTTGTCAGTCAAACCCTACGCAATTTTCAGCCGTCGGCTGACTTGTATTTGACCATTTTATGCGTTTATTCGCTTTGATGTGACCTTGATCACATTTTAACGACCCGGTTGGGCAAGTGCCGGGTTCGGCAGCATCAAAAACAGATCGTGAGGAGGATGGTAGCCATGTTCAAAAAAAAACCAGCAAGCTCTCGCTGCGAAGCCCGAAGCCCGAAGCCCGAAGCCCGAAGCCCGAAG
>DATDOO010000156.1:0-8760 GCA_035293245.1 Methylococcaceae bacterium | reverse complement strand
ATCTGGAATGTTTCGAGGCGGTGCTGTAAACCGGCCCTCGCCCCAACCGCAGTTCTCGCCGGCCCGCGAAGCGGCACGATGAATCGGCACGGCTGGCATGCCGGACTGCTTCTGGCGGGTGCGCTGGCCGCCGGGACCCCGCGTGCAGCCGATGAGACGGCCCGCTGGCAGCGACCGGAGGTCATCCTCTCCAGCTTCGCCGAGATCGCCCTGCGTAGCGAATACGGCGCGGCGTCCCAGCGGAAAACCCTGGCGAAATGGGTCTCGCCCATCCGCATCGGCATCGAGCATCGGGTCGGCGAGGCGGAGAAGCATGCCGATTTGGTGCGCATGCACGCCGACCATCTAGCGAGCCTGACCCAACATCCCATCGAGATCGTCAAGGATGCGAGCGAGGCCAATGTCCGGCTGATTTTCTCCCGCGAGGAGCGCTTCCTGGCGGAAGCACGGGCGGAACTCGGTGTCGGGGCGGGCCGGATCGCCCCGAGCGCCACCTGCATGTCCAGCTATCGAACCCACAACGGCGAAATTACCCAGGCCACCATTCTCATTCCCGTGGACCGGGCCAGCGCCCACCGCAAGCTGGTCGCGTGCATCGTGGAGGAACTGACCCAGGCCCTGGGGCTTCCCAACGATTCCCGCGCGGTCTATCCCTCCATCTTCAACGACCACTCCACGGACCATCTGTTGAGTGGGCTGGACTACCTGTTGCTGCGCATCCTTTACGATCCGCGCATGGTTCCCGGCATGGCCCGCGAGGACGCCCTGCGCGCAGCCGGCACCATCGTCGGCGAATTCAAGAACCAGGGCGTCATACGGGATGCGGAACGTCTGGTGAGCCGCGGCGAACTCTACCGCCTGCTGTCCCATTAAGGGCTTCAGATTCGCCCGGCGCGCATGTCGGCCAGCACGGCGTCGGCAGCGGCGATGCCCGACAGGCAGGCGCCTTCCATGAAGCCCTGCCAACTGTAAAAACTGTCGGCGTGTTCGCCGGCGAACTTGAGCGCGCCGGCCGCCTGGCTTTCGAGTCCGGCGATGGACGTGAATTGTCCCGGAAGGTAGCAGGTGTAGGAGCCGCGCGCGTATCGCTGCGGCAACCAGTGGCCGCGCTGGACCACCCGCTTGCCGCTGACCCCGCTGGCGGCCTGCAGCGCGCCGGGAAAGACCGCGTCGAGATCGGTCAGGAAAGCCTCCGCCTGGGCCTGGATGAGGCTGTCGTTCATGTCGAAGAAACCACCCGGCCCGCCGTGGCAGCTTGTGCAATAGCTGGCGTTCTTCCGCGGCGGCTCGACTATTTGCAAGGCGACGGCCCGGTTGCCGCCGGCATAATCGGTGAGAATGCCGTGCGCACCGCCCCGGCTGTAATTGGTTTCCCAGGTATTCTGCACGTTGGGCAAATCCGTGTAGGCGCCGCCGTTTCCACCTGCCTCCGCCCACGGACGGCCGTCGAAGCCGATCATGGTCTTGCAGTTGGCGCCGTAGCCCAGTTCCCGGATGGCCCGCAGCTTGTCCGCCGACAGACCCAAGCTGGAATCCAGCGTCACCCGGCGCAGCACGGAAAAAGGAATGGCCAGCACCACGGCGTCGGCCGTTTCCGGCGTACCAATCCCCCTGAATTGCAGTAAATACTCGCCCGAGGCGTTCCGGGACAGGGCTTCCAGCTCATGGCCCAGTTCCACGCGGCCGAACAGCCGTGCGCGGATTCCGGCGGCGATGGCGTCGTTGCCGCCAACCAGATGGTAGCGCTCGTCGCTGAAAACCCCATAAGGGCGGAATTTGGCGCTGCCGTCCAGGTGGATGAACAACAGGAAGTTGAGGCAGCTCTGTTCGGCAAGTTCCAGGCCGTATTCGGCGATGTAGGCCTGTTCGAGCGCCCTGTGAATGAGCGGCAAATCCTGGCAGTGCCGCTCCAGGTACTCGCCCAGGCTGGTTCGGTCGAGGGCCGCGTCGGCCGCCGTATGTTCGAAAAAGCTCGGGGCGCCGGACAGGGTCTGCAGATCGGGCCGCATACGCCCGATCAATACGCGGTACTGGTCGATCACCTCGCTTTCATCGTGGTGGCTGCCGAAGAAGAAATACTTCTCGCTGCCGGGATTCTTGCCGTAGTCCTCCTTGAGCAGATTGAATTCGTTGGCGTAGGCCAGCAGGGTCTTGTGCAGGTTGTCGATGAGCTCACCGCCCATTTCCGCCACCTGTCCCGGAAAGGTGCTGCGGTCCGAGTGGCAGCGCCCGCCAAGCCGGGTATTGGCTTCGAACAAGGTGCCGATCACGCCGTTGGCCTGCAATCGATCCATGCACACCAAGCCCGCCAGGCCGCCGCCCACGACCGCAACGCGGGCCGGAGACCCTTTCGCGGCCCAGGCGGGCCGGCCGAGGAGTCCATCCAGCGCCGCCCCGGCGGCCAGACCCGCCACCCCGCGCAGGACCTCGCGCCGGCTGATGCCTTGGGCGCGTCGTTCGCGCGCTTCCTGAAGGCAGGTCAACCCCTGCTGCGTGGTGAGCCCACTCGCGTCGAACACGCGGCCCAAACGGACGATGCGGCGCAAGGCATGGAAATGGTGACTGTGTGACATGGCCTTTCCTTGTGGGGGTAACGATAAAAGGGAGCCGTGGGAGTTTAGCCGGAATCTCCAAGCGCATGTCCCCGGCCGCCGCGCGAATCCTTCACACGGCTTTGGGCGTTACGGCGCGAGCTTGCCGAAGATCTTGAACTCGTGGGCCGCGATATAGCCCCCGCCATGGTCGCTCTTCAGGACGATTTTCACGTACTTGGCCTGCATGGCGGGGAAGCTGAAGGACTGATAGCCCTCGGGCATGACCTTGACGTTCTGGGTGGTGAAGGTGCCGAGCGAACGGAACGTGCCCGTCGGCCCTTCCTCGCCGACCAGCACTTCGAACTCCTTCAGGTTGTAACCGCTGGAGGCAGGGATCAGTACGTCGATGCGCTCGATGACGGCGGGTTTTTCGTCCCTGAAGGCCCAGACGCCTTCGCCCTTGTACGTGGTGGCGCGCTCGGGCAGGCCGTCGTTCAGCTTCCTCCATTCCTCGTTCGGCGCCACCAGCAGCATGCCGCCCTGGGCCTGGGCCAGGAGATCCGCGCCGGCGGCGGCGGCCGGCTTGGCGACGGACTGCGCGGCATCGTCGATCTTGCCGAAAAGCCGCAGGGCATGGCCGCGGATGTAACCGCCGCCGTGGTCGCTCTTGAACTGCACCTTGAGGTATTTGGCAGTCACCGGCGCGAAGGTGAATACCTGCCAGCCGTCGGGCATCGCCTTGACGTTCCGGGTGGTAAACGCGCCGATGGAGCGGAACTGTCCGGTGGGGCTGTCATCGGCGGCAAACAGCTCGAAGTCCTTGAGGTTGTACTGGCTGGACTGAGTGACCAGGACCTCGAGGCGGTCGAAGGTGGCGGGTTTGCCGTCCTTGAACGACCAGACGCCTTCGCCGCCATAAGTTGGACCCTGGAATTTGTCCGTGTTGATCGTCTGCCATTTGTCGTTGGGCGCGAAGACCAGCGTCCCGCCATTCCCGGCGGCCAGGATGTCGATACCGGCAGCAACGGTCGGCTTGCCCGCCCCCGGCGCAGCTTCGTCGATTTTGCCGACCAGCTTGAATTCGTGGGCGGCGATGTATCCGCCGCCATGATCGGTCTGCAGGTGAACTTTCAGGAATCTGGCCGTGACCGGCGGAAATTTGAAGCCCTGCCAGCCCTCGGGCATCATTTTTACGTTCTGGGTGGCAAACACGCCGATGGAGCGGAATGCGCCCGTGGCTTCGTCGCCGACCAGCAACTCGAAATCCTTCAGGTTGTAGCCGCTGGCGGCGGGGATCAGGACCTCGAACTGCTCGAAGGTGGCGGGCTTGCCGTCCTTGAACGACCAGATCCCTTCGCCGCCGTAGGTGGTGGCGCGTTCGGGCTTGCCGTCGTTGAGCTTTTGCCATTCGTCGTTGGGTGCGCTCAGCAAGGCGCCGCCATTCCTGGCCGCCAGCAGGTTGTCGTCCTTGGCCGGCGGTTGCGCCGTCTGCACGATCGCCGTTTGCCGGACTTCCTTTTGCACCTGGGCCAGGGCCTGGGTCAGTCCGGCGGCGTTGCCGGCGCTGTAATATGTGCCGCCGGTGACGTCGGCGACGCATTGCAGGGCCTTGCCTTCCGCTTCGCCCAGGGTGAAACCGACGATGTTCACTTTCACTTCCAGTCCCGCGTCTTTCAGTTCGCGGGCGGCGGCGCAGGGGTCGCCCTTGCATTCCTCGATGCCGTCGGTCACCAGAACGATGCTGTTCTGCTGGCCCTTGAAGGCGTTGAAGGATTTGATCGAACGGCGCAACGACTCGGCGATGGGCGTTTCCCCTTTGGGCGTGAGCGCCCGGATTTGTTTGCCGATGGCCGCGGCATCGTCACCGCCGATGGGTGCGAGCAGTTCGATGTCGCCACAGTCCTTGGCCTTGCGATGGCCGTAGACCAGCAATCCCAGTCGGGCATCCTGCGGCATGCCGCCCAGGGTTTCGCCCAGGACTTTCTTGGCCACGTCCATGCGCTTCTGGCCGTCCACCAGCTTCTTCATCGATCCGGACGCATCGACGATGAAAAGAACGTTGTTTTCCGCCGGGGCCGCGGGAGAGAAAAACGCGGCGGCGATCAGGAACGTCAGCAGGGCAGGGCGACAAACCATGGCAATATCCTCCAGGTCGGAACGGCGTATCAGGGAAAACCGGACCTGCGCATTATTCACGGGTTCGTAGCGCTGGCAAAGCGGGTAGGGGGAAAGCGGACCGTATCGTGCGCCGGTTAAGAAAGTTGACGCCGTCAGCCCGCGTATGGTGCCGCATGGGATAGAGCAGGCGCTTACGCCTATCGCCTATTCGCCCTACGTGGGGCTGGGCGGTGGCGCTAAAGTCGCCGTAGCTGGGCATCCGGTAGTTGACGATGGTTTTTGATGATCTGGCCGCTAGGGTATCGGCCCCGTCCACGCTGGCGAAGTAGCCCAGGATGCCGGCATAGAGGAGATCGCCCGAGAGGTCTTCCTTGGTGAGATTCTGGATCGGCGTGGTGTCGTTGGGGTTGGTTTGGAACTGTTCCAGTTTGGCCTTGGTCTGTTCCAGCTTGGTTTTCAGGACGGTGAGCTGGTTGGATCCCGTGCCTTGCAGGTCCAGGGCGAAGGCGTGGCATTCCCTGGCGATGGGGCGGTTGGGCGAACCTTCCTCCCATTGCATTGGCCGTTAGACGGGTTGTAAAGGGCCGCGCTCTGTTGGAGTTCCGCGCCCAGGGTCGGGGTGGCGCTGCTCTGCTGGATCGGATTTCCGTCCACCCGGATTTCTGCCTTGAGGTGGATGAGAGAACCCGGAAGGCTGCTGGGCAGTTCGCTGGGCTGGATGGGGGTTCCGTCCGGATGACCGTGAAGAAAGAGGCTCCGCCCAGCGCGCGCCAGCGCCGATAATTGGGCATGGCGATCCCGTGTTCGAGGGGAAAGGCGACGGTTCAAGAGCCATGAGAAAACGATCATCAGGAAAGAAATTGCTTCGCCTTGTGGCCGATTTTCGCGGCCTTTCATGCAGCGCAATACGCGAGGACGTTATTGCGCCCTACGCGGGCTGCCCCAATGTTGGTTGGCTATTTTTCTTAGAATGATTTGAATCGGAGATCGCTTATTAAATCCATCAAGAAATAAAATCAAATCACCATAGGAAACTCTGCTTTTCCAAACAAAACACCAAGCCCAAATAAACCCATAAACAAGTAACAACCACACCAATGTGGCCATCAATATCCAGCCAACTAATGCAAAATCTTTGGTTAAAATAATATTGCCGAGGTCAAGTACGACAATAGAGCCAGATAATGCAGCAATCCATAAGATTTGCGAGATAAGAAAAAATATAGAAAATGTCGACCTGAACAACGTAGTAACTGACACAACCCCTCCCGCGTTACAAGTTATCTGGTATAGCCGGTCTGTCAGACAATCCTCTTGCGTAGTCAAACAAATAGGCGACAGCATCAAAAACCTTTCCTGCTTGTCCTGCGAAAATTGAAAAAAGCGCGCTCACTATCTCTTTGCCGTTCGACGCAGAATAGCCAGACAGCAGGTTGGCAACTGCGGCCATAATGGAAATCGCCTTTACTGTCGCTAGTTTTTCGTCTTCGCTGAGATTATTCATAGTCAAAACATGATTTAGTCTTTCAATAAAAGAATTTAAATTAAAAACCATTAATCCAATCAACCCCAGCGATACGAAAAAGGCACCGACTGAAGCGATGCCCACAAACAAAACGAATGCCAAAGGCCCAAGTGCAAATGAAAGCAATGCAGCCAATACAAGCCAACCCCCATTCGCCCCACCCGAAATCTTATAAGCCCCCGCCCCCGTATCCTTGTCCAGGAGGATGTAGCCGGAACCTGTCCATCCGGAGACGGTGATGGGCACTTGATGGACAGTCACTTCCAGTCCCGCAGCCAAGGCGTACTGGATTTCCTGCCTGGCTTCGGCCTCGATGCTGATCTGGCTGAGTAAGGTGGAATGTAGCGACTGATTGGCCTGATTCAGAGTGTAGACCTTTTGCCCTTGTTGGGCAGCAAGGGCGATGGCTTTGACGGCGGAGACGCCTTGCGGACAAGCCGGTTTGTTCGGATCGGGAGTTGGAGTTCCCGGCGCGTTGCAGGTGGCGGGGTCTATGAACAGCTTCTCCGGCACCGCGTGCTCGAAAGCACTGCCCGCCGCGCCGGTTTGCCGGAGGTAAGCGATGCGCTTTTGTTTGTCCGCGTCCTTGGCTTCCGCCTGGACGTGCAGGTAGTCCACATCCATCGTCACGCCAGGGAAACGCACGTTTCTCGCGATGCCGAACCAGTACAGCGGCTGGGCCGTGGCGCTGAAGCCGCCGTAGCTGGGCATGCGGTAATTGACGATGTGTTTTGTACTTCTCGCCGCCAGTTTGTCCGCCCCGTCCACGCTGGCGAAATAGCCCAGGATGCCCGCATAGAGAAGATCGCCCGAGAGGTCTTCCTTGCTGAGATTCTGGATCGGCGTGGCGTCGTTGGGATTGGTTTGGAACTGTTCGAGTTTGGCCTTGGTCTGTTCCAGCCTGGTTTTCAGGGTGGCGAGCTGGCTTGACCCGACCCCTTGCAGATCCAGGGCGAAGGCGTGGTATTCCCCGGCGATGGGGCGGTTGGGCGAGCCTTCCTCCCATTGGCCGGTGGACGGGTTGTACAGGGCCGCGCTCTGCCCGAGTTCCGCGCCCATTGTCGGGGCGGCGCTGCTTTGCTGGATCAGCGTTCCGTCCACGCGGATTTCCGCTTTGAGGTGGATGAGATAACCCGGAAGGCTCTCGGGCAATTCGCTGGGCTGAATGGGGGTTCCGTCCGGATGACCGTGAAGAAAGAGGCTCCGCCCAGCGCGCGCCAGCGCCGATAATTGGGCATGGCGATTCCGTGTTCGAGGGGAAAGGCGACGGTTCAAGAGCCATGAGAACACGATCATCAGGAAAGAAATTGCTTCGCCTTGTGGTCGATTTTCGCGGCCTTTCATGCGGCGCAATACGCGAGGACGCTATTGCGCCCTACGCGGGCTGAACATTGTTTCTAATCAGGAAAAATTATCGAGATAATTTTCGTTGTTTATTCGACTTTCCATATAAAGGAAGAAAATATATCCCGACAAAAAAAAGCATACCGATAATAAAGGTTGATAAAGCAGAAAACGAATAGCTTTTTGAAAATATAAGCCAGATCGGGACAAGCATTAGCTGAGAAAACACGCCGCCGAAAATAGCAAGCGGCAGCCGCTTAAAGTGAAGGTGAGCCCCGCAATTTTTACATATAATGCGGATATTAATAACCTTGTCCACAATTGAGCAGCATGGTTCTCGGCAGACTGGGCACATTATATTAACGGTCATGGCTGGCATAATATATGCCCATTTTTATAGCAAGAAATATCAGGGCATCTGCTACGGCGCACCGCTAGAACGCTGCCGTTGACGGCAAATATATGACTCTGCTCTCTATAAAAATAGTAGCCTATGGTGCGCATAGATTTCTTTTGTCGTCAATCCCCAAGAGATATCCAATAGTAGAGAATAATTGCAAAGCCACGGCAATAGGAATGGCTTTAGCTCCAAAAAACAATGATAACGCCATTCCAACTAAAAACCCCATAAACAATTTTCCTGCAATAAAATCCATGTTATCCCATAACATATCGTTTATTATAGTTCTAAAGTACGCGTCATTACCATACATATAAACAACACCCCCCAGAATTGTCTCTGCAAGTATTGCCTTGTCTCGGTCATTGCCTGCACGCTCAAAAATATGCTGCACACCATAAGCTATTCCGAAGAAATATGACAAAGCACCCGAGGCAAAACCGCACGCAAACGGTATCTCACCCCCATTTTCCCCTCCGCTAATCTTATAAGCCCCCGCGCCTGTATCCTTGTCGAGAAGGATGTAACCGGAGCCGGTCCACCCGGAGACGGTAATCGGGGCTTGGTGAACCATGACCTCCAGCCCGGCAGCCAGGGCATTCTGAATTTCTTGTCTTGCTTCAATGTCGATGCTGATCTGAGTAAGTAGCGTGGAATGCAGGGACTGATTGGCTTGACTGAGCGTGTAAACCTTCTGCGAAGGAGCACAGGAAGAGAGGGAGCGATAGCGGACGAACGGAGTGCGACGACCCCCGCGTAGCCGTAGGGCCGGATGTTTTGTCGGAGTCGGAGCGCTAGCGGAGTGCGGAGACAAAACATAAGGCAACCGACGCGGCGTC